>JASHPN010000024.1 GCA_030038175.1 Verrucomicrobiia bacterium | reverse complement strand
CTGGTTTTTTCTGACCTGGTTTCCGACGTATCTCGTAAAATATAGGCACATGGATTTTATCAAAGTGGGATTTTACGCGTCACTGCCGTTCCTCGCCGCATTTTGCGGCGTCATCGCTTCCGGGCTGCTCTCGGATTTTCTCGTGAGACGCGGTTGTTCCGTTACCACCGCGCGCAAAGTGCCCGTCATCGCCGGGTTGCTGCTCTGCACCAGCATCGTCGGTGCGAACTACGTCAGCCATCCGGCCTGGATTATTCTATTTCTCACGATCGCCGGATTCGGCAACGGTTTCTCGTCCATCGCGTGGGTGTTTGTGTCGGAGTTGGCGCCGAAACGATTGCTCGGCCTGACCGGCGGCATGTTCAATTTATTCGGCAACCTCGCGGCCATCGTCGTCCCCCTCGTCATCGGCTTGCTGGTGCGCGAAAACAATTTTGCGCCCGGAATGGTCTTTGTGGCTCTCCTCGCCCTGGCCGGCGCCCTTTCCTATATTTTCGTCGTCGGCCGGGTGGAACGTGTTCAGTGATTTTTTGCCGTTGATGGCCTCACGCCAAGGACGCAAGGGACGCAACGCATTTCTCGCCAGGATGCTTCTGAAAAAACTTCACCAAATGGTTGCCGGGACCCTTGCAAAAATAATACTTCCGCCTCTGTTCTTTGTGGCCTTGGCGACCTTTGCGTGAGAAAGTCAACTGCGTAGTTACTGCGCGCGCTTCGTTAAGTAAAAATCGTTGTGTGCGACAGCGCGATTGTGATGTGCGGCCAAATTATGCGGTCGTGACATTGGTATTTTCGATGCAAGCATGAAACCGCCTTCCCTGCCGTTCCGCGCGCTTCGTTAAGCGTTCGTTAAGCTTTTCGGTAAGCGTTTGGGCTTTTGAGCACGGATCACAAGGAATTCTTGCGGCGGAGGCGATATTTGCGAGAATGAGATTCAACGCCCGAATACGATGAAACCCATCCGATTTTCCAGACACGCCTCGGGATATACTGCCAAGCGCGGTTTCACCGTAGCCGAGGTCGAAGAGGCCATTTGCACCGGCAAATGGGGCGTTGCGGATCTCTATACGTATTACTTTTGATCCATGAAAATCAGCTATGATGCCGAAGTGGATGCCTTGAGCATCACGTTCCGCGAAACCACGGTCACGACCAAACATCTGGCTGAAGGCATCGCCGTTGATTACGACCGCGAAGGCCGCCTGGCAGGGTTGGAAATTCTCGACGCCCAAAAGCGTTTCGGCGGAAGCGAGCCGATGCGCGAAGTCGTGCTGGATAGTCTGGAATCCGCCACCCCGCCGCTGGCGCTACGCGACAAGCCGGCATAATACGGAAAGAAGTAATCAGTCGTCTGGCGCATCGGCGAAAGCTTTTTCCCGCCACGCGCCTTCGGATTTGGACAGAAAGGAGTCCTCGCAGCGGCCAAAACCTTCAGTTTCATCACCAAATAACGATAAAACCAGGTAAACGAAACCAGGTTAACTCAAATTATTCCAACGAATCTACTTTGAAATCAATGGCCTGATTCAATTGATTGGTGCTAGTTTGAGGCGGCTCGGGGCTCATGCTATGTGCGGTCACGAGGAAAGTCATGTCCTGATTCATTTTGGAACTAACGACCGTTCCAAATTCAGGGTCGAACCAAAGCGCGCCCGAAACGTTGCCCTTCGTGACGGTCATGCCAAAGGGGCCAGGACCGCCTCCCGGCTCAGTTTCGATACCGCCACTTATCTCAATTCGAGCACAGTTTCTTTTTCCGAACATCTCCCATCCTTTGAAAGTCAGGTTATAGCTCATGTCCAGGGTGCCCAAAGGTCCCATGTGGGATTGGATTTTCACGGGCCAGGTGTCGCCGGGTCGCACAGGATTTGAGGGCAGAATTATGTCCTCTTTCACGGGCGGATCGTCCAGGATCGTCTGGGCCGTGTTGAATTCCTCCACGATGTGTTCGCCGGGCGTCCATTTGAGTTTTAATTCGACCGGCCTTGCGGAAGGAGGCGACGAGGGATGGCATGTTTTGTTGCAGCCTGCGTCGGCAAAGGCCAAGGCGAGCGCAGCTATCGGGAAAAGAAATCGCGCGTTCGTCATTGTTCTATTTCTGAAACAGCGCCTCATCATATCGGATGCCGATTCGGCAATCGCCCCCAAACTTCGACCGACCGCTTCTTGATGCCAAAACCCGACTCTCGGATTTGAGAAACGCCCGGTATTCTTGGCCCCGAATAATCGCGAATGATTCCAATTTCCGATTGGCCCTGGCACCCTCGCTCGAAAAGTTATATCCGCATTTGCAACACATAGATGTCTAAAGAAGCCTTGGTAATGGGCAGCACTCCTGCCTCAAAGCAACGCAACGGGATATTTTCGCATAAGCGGGTCGGACGATACAAGCGTCAGGCCGTTAGCTTTTGCCTGGCAGACCAACATACGGTCGAAAGGGTCACGATGTAGCCCTGGCAACACACTTAACTGAGCGACAGCGGCTTCGTCCAATGCCAGCGGAGCAATCAAGTGCTTTTCGCGTTGCAATGGAACAAATTGCGACGGCGGCTGCGGCAATGGCAGTTTACCGAGGCTGTGTTTCAAAGAAATCTCCCAAAACGAGACGACGCTTAAAAACACTTCATTTTGCGGGTCGCGCACGGCAGACACGGCTTGTGCGGATAGTTTCGGTTCACCGGCCACGAGCCAAAGAAACTCGCAGGTGTCCAGCAGAATCCTCATTTCCCCTCGAATGTTTGCAACACATCTTCCGGCAATGGGGCGTTGAAATCTTCCGGTACGATAAACTGGCCTTTCGCCAAACCAATAGGGCGCGGCTGCGATGGCGGGGGGTTCAGAATCGTGAGCAACCCAGACGCTTTGTCCGGCAACACTTCCGGCCCTTTCGACACAACATGACCGTGGTCAATTTCAACTTCAAGCGTCCGATAGCTCATGGCCAAAACAATAGCACAATCCGGGCACTCGAGGCAAGTTTGGCCCATATCGGGTGATCTGCAATCACGGTGCCAACGCGCCACAGTGTAACGAGTAAAGCAACCCAACCCCCCTGATTTACTGCCAAATAGCGATAAAACCAGGTAAACGAAACTGGTAAACGAATCAACAATCCCGGTAAACGAAACATAATCGTCTGGTTTTCGGGTTGGCCGCACATATAGGGGTAAATGAATGATACATCAGAACTTAAATTCTCCTGCCCCTGCTGCGGCCAGCACCTCCAGTGCGACCCCGGCTATGCCGGCGCGCAAATCAACTGTCCCGGCTGCCAGCAGCCCATCAACGTCCCCCAACCGTCCACCACAAGCCCACTATCCATCGCCTACACTCCCCGAGTCGGCACAACCGCACCCATAGCGCAACATCCGCCGGGCGGGGCGTTGCCGTCAATACATACGCATTCAAAGTCGGCGTGGACAAAAGCCAAAACGGCAATCGCCATCGGCATTGGAATTATCGTGGTGACCGGAACGACCATCGTCGTGGTCAAAGAAATGGCCTCGCCCAAATCGAGGCCTTCGCCGGGGCCGGGCGGATCGGCTATTGTCTCGGCCAAAGAAGCCGACTCGGCGAACCCGATTCAACCGGCCGCAGCGCCCTTGCCGCAAACGTTGGCGGAACTCAACGCCTGGTATGCGGAGCCGCCGGCGGGACAAAATGCCGCCACGGTCATTTTGCAGGGCGTGAATGCCATGCAAATTGTGGATGCCAAACAAAACGCCAACCTGCCGATTTTAGGCAACTTGCAGCCACCCGATCCGTCGGCGCCGCTGCGGCCGGCAGTGAAACGCGCGCTGGCCGCCTTTCTGCAACAAAATCAGGATGCGCTGCAATTCTTTGCCCAGAGTGAGCAATACGACCAGAGCCGTTATCCAATAGATTTTACCCAAGGATCGGACATGGAGTTGCCGCATTTGCAGGGCGTCAATAATGGCGGCAAACTTTGCGAAATGGCAGCCATCCTGGACGCGGCGAACGGCGATGGGAAAAAGGCCGGAGACGACGTGGCCACGGCATTGGCCCTGGCGCGTTCCCTCAAAGACGAGCCGGTCATCATTTCGCAATTGGTGCGCAACAACGACATTTGGTTTGCGACAGCGGCCTTGAACCAATCGGTTAATCGCACCACCTTGCCGGTGGAATCGTTGAACGCGCTCGCTCAAATGTTTCGGGAAACGGAAGCGTCCGATGCGCGTGGTGAAAGTTTCTATCGTGCGCTCGTTGGTGAAAAGGTGGTCCATCTGGCCCTGTTGAATAATCGGGAGGAGTTGCTTCGCCTGGATGGAAAGGGCCAGCGCATGACTGATTATCTGAGTAATAATGCGAACGTGAGCGCGGAACAGGACTTTGAGCAGTCCACCTTCCAAAAGCTCCTGGCCGCCTGCCAGGATCCTTTTCCCGATCGCCTGAAGAATTTCAGCGATGCGGTTCAGCAGCGGGCATCGGCAGCTCAGAGTCAAGGGCTGCTGTTGGGCGCGGCCCACGTGCGGGAACTCACCCAATTGGGTCTGCGGCAGGCACGCGGCGTCGCCCATCTGCGGCTGGCCTTGATCGCCATTGCGCTGGAACAATTTCGCGCCTCGCACGGCAACCGCTACCCGGACGATTTGTCGGAGTTGGTTCCGAGTGATATAGACGCGCCGTTGATGGACCCTTTTGACGGCAAGCCGCTGCGCTACCGAAAACAGGGCGCCGGCTACGTGCTTTACAGTATCGGACCCTATTTGAATGGCCATGGCGGCAGCGGAACGATGCAGCAAGAACTTGGGCTTGCGGTCATCAGGCCGCCCGCCTATTGAAACGTTGAAAATCGTGACCTGGTCAAAAACAAAGACAACGGTCGCGGCCGGCATTGGAATTTTGGCCGTGGCGGCCGGGATAGTGACAACCATAACCGTGCAGATGCAGCAGACCAGGGCGCGGTACCTTGAAAGAATATGGCGAATTAATAAAGATATCCCGGCCGATGTCATTGACAGCCTGCCGCCGATTTTCCAGGTCGTCCCCACGAAATTCAATAATTCTATCTGGTCCAATTGTAATTCGGGGTCCAACTGCGACAAATTTGCCGGGGCAAATGTGCGCATCAATCTCATCGCCGCTTGCGCCTACGGTATTCCTTCCAGCCGGATCCGCTTCCCGTTAGGCGTGCCTCCCGTGGATTACGATTTTATTGCCACAAAACCGCACGCTCAGGAGGCTTTGCAACGGTGGCTAAAAGTCCATTATGGCATTGTCGGACATTTTGAAACCGATGACATGGCCGCTTTCGCCGTCCAGGTCAAAAACCCAAACGCCCCGGGTTTCAAACCGGCCATTCCCGGGAAACACGATCAATATGACAATCGGTACGGCGACCACTATGTCTATCATTCGTCGAACGAATTCATGGATACCGGTCCGCCGCGTTATGACGGGTTTGTTTATTTTTTGGAAGATTACCTGGGCGAGCCGGTGATTGATGAAACGGGCATCACGGACCCTTTCGCCGTTCATCTCGAATGGCCGACCGGTGATCCGCAGGGATTGGAAGACGTCCTTGCGAACCAACTTGGCCTCGAACTGGTTCCCACCAACATACCCGTCAAAATTCTTGTAATGGAACAGGTGAAATAAACCCGCGCATAAAATTATTGTCTGATTTTTCAATTGGCCGCACATATAGGTGGTGAATGAATGATGCACCGGATGCCACACTGCTCGAGCAATTCGCGCTAAGCCAGTCCGAAGCGGCCTTCGCCGAACTGGTGAAGCGGCATATCAGCCTGGTTTATTCGGTGGCGTTTCGAAAAACCGGCAATCCGCAACAGGCGGAGGACATCACGCAGGCAGTCTTTATTATCCTGGCGCGCAAGGCCGGTTCGCTTGGGGCGAAAACGGTGCTGCCGGGCTGGCTCTATCACACGGCGCGGCTGACGGCGGCCAATGCCCAACGGGCGGAGATACGCCGCTTTCGCCACGAACAGGAGGCGTTCATGCAATCGATCGAGAAGGAACCTGCGCCGGAAGCGTTCTGGCGCGAACTGTCCCCGGCGCTCGAAGACGCCATGGCGGGCCTGGGGGCCAATGACCGGGACGCGCTGGTGCTGCGTTATTTCCAAAACCTGAGCCTGGCCGACGTCGGCGCCGCGCTGGGCACCACCGAAGGCGTGGCACAAAGGCGCGTCAGCCGCGCGCTGGAAAAACTGCGGCGCCTTTTCGCCAGACGCGGCGTGCATTCGACCACCGCCGTGATCGCCGGAACGATTTCCACTAATTCCCTCCAAATCGTGCCTCCGGCGTTGGCACAAGCGGTCACGACTGTCGCCCTGACAAACGGCGCCGCGGCTTCCGCTTCCACCTTAAGCCTCGTGAAGGGAGCATTGAAAATTATTGCATGGACAAAAGCCAAAATGGCAATTGCCATCGGCGTTGCCGTTGTCGTGGCAACGGGAACGACCACGATCGTGGTCGCTAAAATGCGCTCCCCAAAACCCGTTCATCTGGCACCGGGGGCGTTGCCGGAAACGTTGGCGGAACTCAATGCGTGGTACATCGAGCCGCCGGCGGGACAGAATGCCGCCACGTATATTTTGCAGGGCGTGAACGTCATGCAACCTCCCGACGCCAAACAGAAAGCCAATTTGCCGAACTTAAGCCAATTGCCGCCGCCGGATCCGTCGGCGCCGCTGCCACCGGCGGAGAACAGCGCGCTGGCCGGCGTTCTCCAACAAAATCAGGACGCGCTGCGATTCTTTGCCCAGGGCGCGCGATACGAACAGAGCCGTTATCCGGTGGATTTTACCACGGTCATGCGTGAAGGGCTGCCGTACCTGCAGGGCGTTGATGAAGGCGCCCAGCTTTTTGAAATGGAAGCCATCCTGGACGCGGAGAATGGCGGCGGACAAAAGGCCGCAGACGACGTGGCCATGATCCTGTCGCTGGCGCGCTCCCTAAGGGCAGAGCCGGTCATCATCTCGCAATTAGTGCGCGTTAAAGACACTCGGCTGGCGGTAACCGCGTTGAATCAATCAGTGAATCGCACCACCTTGCCGCCGGAATCGTTGAGCGCGCTCGCTAAAATGTTTGCAGACATAGAGGCGTACGATGCGGGGGGCGAAGGTTTCTACCGTGCCCTGGTTGGCGAGAAAGTAATGCATATCGCTTTGCTGAATAATCGAAAAGAGTTGCTTCTCGGGGATGCAAAAAGCCTGCGCCTGATGGAATATGCGGATAACGACGCGAACTTGCGCGCGGAGAAAGACTATTCGACTTCCACCTTTCAAAAGCTTTTTATCGCCAGCCACGACCCCTTTCCTGATCGCCGGACGAATGTCAACGATGTGATCCAGCAGCGAATGTCCTACGCTCAGCATCAGGGCCTCCTGTTGAGCGTGCTCCATTTGTCGTCCCTTGCTCACCTGGGCGGGCGGGAGGCGGACGGCATCGCCTATGCCCGCCTGGCGATGACCGCCATCGCCCTGGAACAATACCGCGCCGCGCACGGCAACCGTTACCCGGACAGTCTGTCCGAGTTGGTTCCGGCTTATTTGAACGCGCCGTTGATGGACCCTTATGATGGCAATCCGCTGCGCTTTCGGACACTGGGCCCGGGCTATGTGCTTTACAGCGTCGGTCCAGATTTGAAAGACGACGGCGGCAACCGAACGAAGTGGAGTGACCTTGTGTTTGCCGTCACCAGGCCGCCGGCATATTGAAGTCACGAAATACACAGCGCCGCGGAGCCACAACCAAACAACCGAAGGTCTTGCATATGGCGACGACTCATCGCGTTGCGGACCTGCTGCGACTGGTCCCGCAGACGGGACCCAGTCGCGCTCCAAGGACATCGGTGTTCGCCGAACATTTGCGCAGAAAGCAAGATTTTTGGATATAGCACCGCAGAGAGCACAAGAAAGAGTTTAACTACGGATGGACATTGATGAACACTGATACTTTAAAAATCACCGCAGGCTGACTGAGAACTCTGAAGGAGTTCCGGAGATTAGCCCGGAGACACGAATTGCGCTAATTTCCACGAAAAATCCGGGCGGAATTGACAGGGTTGAAGCGTTGAAGCGTTGAAGCGTTAAATGGGGGAATACGGCGCACACAAGAACATTGAGACCCGTCTTCGCCGGCTGGCAATGGCGATGGTTATTGGAAAAACAAATGCCTGGCCGGGCCGAAGAACGCAATCACGAGGATAGCTCCGTCCAGGATAAACTCGACGTGAAATAGCATCATTTGCCATCCCGATGCGGCGTGCCAGGACGTGGCGGGATAGGGCGGCAAAAACACCTTGCAGAAAATTGCCGCCGCAAAAAGGTATGGCGCAAGATGCCAGAGGAAGAACATCCCAACAAAGCCAACCGCTCCCAGGCCCATTTCCAAGAGGTTTACGAGTATCACCAGCGGATTAGACTGGATCTTTCTTTTGAGCTCTTTCTCGGCTCTCAATTTTGCGTCGTTGACTTCCGTCGGCAGGACTACAAACCTGCCGGCCACGAAGCCGAGAGCAACCACGACCACATAGGCGCAAAGCAAAGCGATCCATTGTAACTGTGTCATGCTGATGATTTTTACCACGAAAAACACCAAAATTGGAATGAAAAGAATTTTCCGCGAAGAAGCGCAAAGAACGCGAAAAGATTTGTCCCGGTTCAATTAAACCTCTCCGCCGCCTTCGTGCTTGCAAATGTCCGGGATGGGACGATAATCGGCGTAACAACCCGAAGCCAAGCGAAGACAAATGAAAATCTGTCATTGGCAAAGAACTATTTTCTGCGTCGCATTTCTGGCCGTCCATGTTTCGGCAGCCACGTATTATGTGGATTTGAATTGCACCAATCCCGTGCCGCCTTTTACCGATTGGAGCACCGCCGCCACCAACATCCAGGATGCCGTGAATGCCTCCACAAATGGCGATTTAATTCTGGTGACCAACGGCGTCTATCAAACGGGCCAGACGGCCGACTCCGGTAATTGCCGGGTTGTCATCAACGATGCCGTGACCGTGGAGAGTGTCAACGGCCCGGCGGCGACAGTGATTGCCGGTTATCAGGTTCCGGGAACCACCAATGGCTCCGCGGCTGTGCGATGTGTGGCCTTGGGCAACAACGCAACGCTCATCGGTTTCACGCTCACCAACGGCGCGACACCGTCCGTGGAAGCCTATGGCGGCGGTGTCTTGTGCCTGTCCACCACCGCGGTCCTGTCCAACTGTGTGCTGGTGGGCAATTCCGCCTATTACGGAGGAGGCGCCGCTCTCGGCACCCTGGACGATTGCATCCTTTCAAACAATGTCGCGCTGGATTCGGGCGGCGGCAGTTACGAGAGCACGCTCAACAATTGCCTGCTGACGGGCAATTCGGCTTCATCCGGGGGAGCCGTGGCTTCTGAGCAAGCCAATAACACCACGATATTGAATAATTGCACGATCTATGGCAATTCGGCTTCGGAATCCGGCGGCGGATTCACGTGCGCCGGGGGAATCGCGAATGCCTACCTGTATGCCACCAATTGCATCATTTTTGGCAACACCGCGCCGACCGGGCCCAATTATTATGGGTTCGGCGGGTTCGCCTTCTTTTGCTGCTGCACGGCGCCTTTGCCCGCCGGAATTGGAAATTTCACGAACAACCCCGACTTCGTCAATGCCGCGGCCGGGGATTTTCATCTGCAATCCAATTCACCGTGCATCAACGCCGGCCCTACGTGGGCCGTGAGCGCCACCGACCTGGACGGAAATCCCCGTATCGTCGGCGGTTTTGTGGATATCGGCGCTTACGAATATCAATTGCTGGAGCCACCGGCGGTCATCCCGAGCTTTCAGGCCACCTATATGGGCGTCAGCACCGGGATTGTCGTCAGCTTCACCGGCCAGGTGAGCGGGTATCCGACTGCCAGCAGTTGGAACTTTGGCGACGGGACGGTCCTCAGCAATCAATTGCCAACGGTTTCCCACAGTTGGACTGCGCCGGGAGATTATGACGTCACTTTGACGGGGTACAGCGCCGGCTATCCCGCGGGCGTGACCGCCAGCGTCGTCATTCACGTGCTCATTAATCCGACGCATTATGTGTCACAGAACGGGACCAATCCGGTCGCTCCCTATTTCACCTGGGCCACCGCCGCCACCAATATTCAGGATGCCGTGGACGCCGCGTACGTCGGCGGCACGGTGGTCGTCTCCAACGGCGTCTATGCCTACGGCGGAGACGTGGACTATGGACAGGAAGGCAGCGTCATGAACCGTGTGTATGTCACAAAACCGATTTCGCTGGTCAGCGTCAACGGCCCGGCGGTGACCGCGATCCTGGGCAACCCGGGCAATGTATCGGTGCGGTGCGTCTATCTGAGCGAGGGCGATTCCCTGGCAGGTTTCACCCTGACCAACGGGCTAACCGCAACCAATGATAATCTGGCAAATGATATATCCGTTCAAAGCGGCGGAGGAGTTTACTCGACAGCCGACGATGCGATGATCTCCAACTGCGTCTTTACGGCCAATTCCGCATACTATATCGGAGGCGCCGCGGATGGCGGTACGCTCATCAATTGTCTGATCACGAACAATTCCGCCTATGCCGGCGGAGCGGGGATTGCAACGATGGAAAGCTGTCTCATCATCAGCAATTCCGCCGGCATTGGCGGAGGCCCTTACGGCGGAACGATCAGCGATTGCATTATTATCGGGAACACCGCGACCTACGACGGGGGCGGAGCGTATTGGAGCACGCTGGATAATTGCACGGTGGCCAACAATTCCGCGGCCGAATCCGGCGGCGGCGTGTTCGGAGCCACGATCAACAATTGTATCGTGTATGATAATTACTCGCCCGACGGCCCGAATTATTTGACCGACTCGTTCACCGGCTACGGCGCCTACAATTATTCCTGTACCACGCCGCTTCCGGCCAGCGGCCCCGGCAACATTACCAACGACCCGGCTTTCAACAACCTGGCCAATGACGACTTCCATCTCCAACCCAACTCTCCATGCATTAACTCCGGCAACAACGCCTTTGTCCTGGTCCCTGCCGACTTTGACGGCAATCCCCGCATCGTCGGCGGCACGGTGGACATGGGCGCATACGAATTTCAAACGCCCGTCAGCATGACTTCCTACGCGTGGCTCCAGGAATACGGATTGCCGGTCACGACCAATACCGATTCATCCAGCCCCAATGGAACCGGGTTTACGATCTATCAGGATTGGATCGCCGGATTGAACCCGACCAATCCCGCGTCGGTCCTGGCCATGAACACGCCACTGGCAACCAATAATGCCGCCGGCATTGCTGTCTCCTGGCAAAGCGTGAGCGGCATCAGCTACATGCTCCAGCGCTCGACGAATCTTTCGTCCGCGTTCGTGACCCTTCAATCCGGCATACCCGGCCAGGCCGGAACGACCAGCTATAGCGATACCACGGCCACGAACAACGTCCCGTACTACTACCGCGTGGGGGCATATTAGGCCCACAATTCGACGTTCGATATTCGGAGTTCAATGTTCGATGTTCCCAACATGGCCCCAACCCGGCATGCTGTTGTCGGAAAAACATCGAACAACGAACATCGAACGCT
>JASHPN010000223.1 GCA_030038175.1 Verrucomicrobiia bacterium | reverse complement strand
TGCGGGGCATAGTAGCCAAGAACTGGCATCCTGTGACTATTCTCTCGTTTCTGCTGACTCACCAGTTTTTCGGGAACAACCCTGGTGCGGAGCATTTGGTGAATGCAACCTTTCACGCGGCCAACGCGGTCCTGCTCTTTGTAGTACTCTTGCAAATGACCGGAGCGATGGGCCGTAGCGCCGCCGTGGCCGCAATCTTTGCCTGGCATCCCTTGCGGGTGGAGTCGGTTTGCTGGATTTCCGAACGGAAGGATGTTCTTTTTGTGTTTTTCATGCTGCTGTCGCTGCTCTGTTACGTCCGCTACGCCCGGCGCGCCAGAGCCATGTTGGAAGCTGGAACGGTTGTCCGTGGGCATGAGAGGCCATGGAACGGGCCTTACATTCTGACGTTGGTGTTTTTCGTCCTGAGTTTTATGAGCAAAGGCACGGTGGTGACGCTGCCATTTCTGCTGTTGTTGCTGGATTATTGGCCGCTGGGCCGGTTTGGCCGGACGAGCTTTGAGCGTTTGTTTGCCGAAAAGGTTCCGTTTTTTGGGCTAAGCATTGTCTTCAGCGCCTTTACCTTTTGGGTTCACCAAACCTATGCGGATGTCCGGTCATTGGGCGAATACGGACTGGCGGTGCGTTTTGAGAACGTGACGCTCAGCTATTTGGTATATCTGGGACATTTTTTCTGGCCATGGCATCTGGCGCTGCTTTATCCGTTTCCGCGAAGTTTTGACAGGGTTCAGGTTGGGCTGGGATTTTTATTATTAGCTGGGATTTCGGCGTTGTGCGTGTTGGAGCGAAAGCACCGGCCGTATTTGGCGGTGGGTTGGTTTTGGTATTTGGGGACGATGGTTCCGGTGATCAATCTGGTGCAAATCGGAGAAGCGACGATGGGGGATCGCCACACGTATATGACGTTGGTGGGGCCGACCATTAGTTTGGTTTGGCTGATTGGGGAATGGGCGCAACCCAATCTGATTCGCAAATGTGTGGCGGGAGGGGCCTTGGGGGCGGCCTTGGGGCTATGCGTCCTCTTAACCCGCGGGCAAATGATGTATTGGCAAAACACGGTGACGCTGTTTGAGCACACGATTGCAGTGACGGGAGAAAACGGCCTGGCGCAAAATGCGCTAGCCACCGGACTGGAACACCAAGGCCGATTGCGGCAGGCCGCCGTCCGCTATCGAATCGCCATTGCGCTGCTTCCCAATATTTATTACCCGCATTATCGCCTTGCCGGCTGCTTGCGTCAGGAAGGCTACAAGCGACAGGCACGGATCGAGTATCAGGCGGCAGTTTCCGACGGCTGCAATTCGAGAGATTACATATCGGATTTAAACTTGGCTGCGGCCTTAACGCATTTGGGACGCTACCACAACGCCGTACAGTGCATCGAAACGGCTTTGCGGGTTAACCCATACGCAACCGAAGCGATGAACAATCTGGCGTGGATATTGGCAACATGTCCCGATCCAAAAATACGCGACGGGCCTCGCGCTGTTCAACTTGCGGAACATGCCTGCAAATTGACAAACTATAAAGAAGCTATTTTTATCGGCACATTGGCCGCTGCTTACGCTCAAGCCGGAAGTTTCGATAAGGCGGTTGTGACTGCAGAAGAGGCCTTTGCGATCGCCCCGCCAAACCCCAATTCATTGGCATTTCAAAGGAACCAAAAAGTTCTACAGCTTTACAATGCACACAAGGCGTATCGAGAAAACAACGAATAACCAATAAATGGCTAGCGCGATTTTGCGCCAGGGGATAAATCGGCCGCCGCGGGATATTCTTCCGCGGTTTCCTCGGCTGCTCTTTGAATTACCTCAATCACAGCTTGACTATCGCCAGAAACCATTTTTGTGCTGCCGTCTTGCGGCCACTCATGTGTTGCAATAATTTCGTTGGGCGCATATTCATTTCCCAATTTGAGCATCTTGGAGACAATGTTAACATGAATTCTTCTGTCGCTGTCTCCGACCGTAGCTTGGTTTAAGACTGCTTCGAATAAATACTCAACCATTGAGTCTTTGCCCAATTTTATCGCATCCTGATCCAACGCTTCCGGTGCATAGTTTGTAATTTGGCAACCGCTATCCGCCACAAGCGGACAGACAGTATAGCCTTTTGCCAGAAGCACTTTTGTGAATGATTGTTCTAATGCCAAACGCGACTCGTTGTTTGTCACATACTGCCCGAAATCCCCATTCGGGGTAACGACCCAAACCGCCGCTAATTGCTTCTGCGCGGGCGCAGGCGTCGTTGAGCAACCCGCCAGAATCACAAAAATTGTCGCGACGAAAGCAGCCAGGATGAGGCCGGCCGGAACCAAGGCAATCGATTTGTTCTTCATAGAATTATTGTGTTGTATTTAAATTTATTTGTCGAGAGATATTTGTCCAGAGATCCGGCAATTGCCTTTCGCCATCATTGGTTGCGCTAAAGCCAAACGTCTCGGCATGATATAATCGCATGTCAGCGAGCTCCGTCTTAATCCCGTCGAGGACTTCTTCCCGGGGATACCTGTTATCCAATAATCTTTCGGGAAATTTTGTAAGCTGTTCCCGCAACGATGCATCGTCGGCTTCCAAAGTAATATTGCGAAGACGCTCCACCTCCGCGAGTTGAGCGCTTACATCCACATGCATTTGTGATTTCCGTTGGAGTAAATGATCACCCAACAAGTCCAGCTTTTGGAGCGCTTCGATATAATCATATTTGGCATATGCGACACGAAAACTCTTGTAAGCGGCCTCTGCTTGGAGCGCTGGACTGTTAAGCGGACTTTTGATCTCTATTTCGCGGGCCTGCTCCCTAGCCATCTGCGATTGTGCGTTATCCCTGATCCGCTTCATTTTCGTGTCACTCCCGTAAATATACAGAGCATTGTTTGCTTCAATGACTGTCGTTTCGTAGTCATCTTTCTGATAGGCGGCATTTGCCGCAATTACCGCATGATGGTAATTATTCAATAACGCTTGCGCATGGTCCCGCAGTTTGGCCGCGTCCGACTCACCGGGGATTTGTTGCAGAGCCGCGTTTACCCACGCCAGGGCGTTGGTAAAGTCTCCCCTGTGGAAATCAGCCGTAGCGTGTTTGTAGGCATTGTCGTAAAGTTCCTGCTGTGCTCCGGCCTTGACCTTGGCCATGGCGTCATTGTTACCAATGATGGCCAGCGCTTTTTCCGCGTCAGCTTCCGCGGCGGCAAAATCGTCCTTTCTAAATGCGGTGTTGGCCGCCTTAGCATAGTTATGAAAATTGTTTAATCGTCCTTGTGCGCTGTTGTGGAGTTCCGTGGCGGCGGTGTCGCCGGGAAACTCTTGTAAAGCGGCGTTTGCATGGAAAATGGCGTTGCTGAAATCCCAATTATTGAAGGCCGCCCGTGCCTCTTTGATCGCATCGTTGTAAGTCTGTCGCGTGGCAATTTGCGCGCATGCTTCGGTTTCGAGCTGTTGCATGCCGTGGTCATCTGGACAAATTGCCAGAGCATTGCTGGCTTCCGCGCTGGCGCCCGGAAAGTCATCGTTTTTGTAAGCTGCATTCGCGCGGCTCGCGTCGGCGTGATAATTATCCAGAACTGATTGCGCCGTGTCTTGAAGCCTAGTTGCGGGTAGATCATTCGGCATCTTTTGGAGCGCAACCGCCGCCCACGTCAAGGTATTGGAGTAATCATGCAGATCAAGGGCGCGCTGGGCATTTTGGATCGCATTGGCGTAACTTTCTTGAAGCTTAATTTGCAATTGTGCAGCCACAATTAACTGTTGCATTATCGAATCGTCCTTGTGAATGGCTATCGCTTTGTTTGCCTGGATAATGCAACCGGCAAAATCGCCGGCTTTGAAATGAGCTTGCGCTTCGGCCACCGCATTGTCGTAGAGATTTTCTCGCCTTTGTGCTTGCAGCCTGTTCCACCCAAAGTAACCTCCGGCGCCCAATACGACCACTGCGCTAATAATGGCGCTGACTTTGAATAGTCCAGCCAGGAGTTTGGGCTTTCGGGCGGCACATTCCTGGTTACGGCGTTCATGCCCGCTTGCTATCTGGTCAAAGGTCCTTGCGCCGACGGTAGCTGTGCCTACTTCGTCAGTAAGGGAGCGCAAGCCGCTTGCCGTCGAGACATCATCGAGAAGCAGGCCCGGAATGTTTGCAAGAAAAATTTTAATTTCGTCCCGCATAAGGCCCGCGCTATTAAAGCGCCGCTTTGGGTCATGTGCGAGCGTCTGGCGAAGGAGGGAAACGAGTTTTGGATGTTGTTTGAAAACCGGGTGGTCGAACTGGCATTCCATAGGGTTCCGGGCACGCTTGAAGAATGCCACCCAAGCCTCGGTTCCATTTTCCGGCAGGCGAGGAAATGGCAGTTTCCTGGTTAGCGCCTGATACAGTGTGACGCCCATGGAATAGATGTCTGATTGCGCCGAACCCCGGCCGCTCTCTTGCGCGGCGAATTCGGGCGGCATGAAGTCGAGGGTGCCTGGGACCTGGCCGTGCGTGCGGGTGCCTTCCTCGTCATGCGCGACGCCCAGGTCAAAAACCTTCCCCTTACTCGGGTTATTTTCTGGAGCATAAAGATTGCCGGGTTTAATGTCGCGGTGAATAATGCCGTTCTTGTGCAAGTGTTCCAGGCAGTCGAGATAGCAAATAAACAACTTCAACGTTTGAACCAGATCGAGACCGGAATCGGAATTCTTGATGCGGTTGCGGAGGCTCGCGCCGGGCATCCCTTCGAGATATTCAAGGATTAGATAATATTCGCGCTCATCCTCCCGCGAACACGTTTCGAAAAAATCAATATACTCCGTAAGGCCGGGGTGGGCGGCGTTGCGAAGAATCTTTGCCTCTCGCACAAAGCGCGATGAATGGCCGATATTAAACAGGCGTTTGACTGCCACTTCGCGCCCGTTGCTTAATTGGCGGGCTTTGTAAACTTCGCCAAAACCGCCCTTGCCGAGCCAGTCAGTGTATTCATAGATTTCAGTTCCTTGCCGTAGTTTGCGGTACTCAATCTGCGCAAAATCGGCCATCAATTCCCTAAAGGTTTTGAAACGGGCTTCACGGTTCGGAGCTATGCACGTCCGGATGCAGGTGCGGGCGTGGCTCAGCACTTTGAAAATCGGATGGCGAAATTCAGGGGTGGGCAATTGGTTTCCCAGCCAGCGGACGAAGTAAGCACGGTCAGCATTCTCGCCGAGCGGTGGAAAAGGCAGGCAGCCGGTCAGAGCGTAATGCATAATGACGCCGAAACTAAAAATGTCCGACTGCTCGTCCCCGCGAAATCCGCCGTGCAGCAATGCAAAATCGGGTGCCATGTAATCAAAGGTGCCCTTCGCGCCTGCTACGCTGCCCGTCGAAGTGGCGTCCCTGTCATCGTGCCGGGCGATGCCGAAATCCACCAACTTGAGCACACCACTGTTGGTGATGTAAATGTTCGAAGGCTTGAGATCGCGGTGAATGACGCCATTCTTTCTGGCATATTCCAATGCCTGTAAAGTCTGCAACAGAATGCCGCGGGCCTGTGACCAGGGCAGTCCGCCCGTATTTTTTTCCAACAATGTCTTCAATGATTCGCCGTCGAGCAATTCCATCACAAGGCAATGGATGTCTTCTTCTAGTTCCTTTTCGCGCCAAACAAATGAGTCCTTGTAACGGACAATGTTGGGGTGGTTGAGTTTGCTTAGAATTTCGATCTGCCGGCGAAACTGTTGGAACTCTTTCTCGTGGCCGGTGCTCTTGAGGCGTTTCAGCGCAACGAGTTCGCCATGCGCAAGGCCGGGAACATCATTAGAGACGCATATGGCTCGATAGACGCGGCCTTCAGCGCCGTCGCCAATCACTGCTAGCAAATTATATTTGCCAAGAATGGTGGAAGATTGCGCCATGTATCAAAAATATCTTTGTGAATCGCAGCCGGCTCTAGTCATGGTGTTTGATAGATTCCCGCAACTCGTCAAGCAGCCTTGCACGGTTGTTCTGGTCAAGCACTCCATATATGGCAAAGACCGCTTCCAGTTGGGTACAAATTGCCTGGCATTGTTGCCATTCTTCATAGTCGAGGGCGCCGCCAATTGGGACCTGGCGTCTGGCTTGGGCCGTCTGAATGTATGGATCGGCGGTTTGCTTGATATTGAACCATATGAGCATCTCTTCAAAGACAGTATTGGCCGATTGCAGGCGCCTTTGAACTTCAAGTTGATCAGCAGGGGATATAGCCACTTGGTTCGGGAACCGGAACGGGTTTTCGCCTGTTGTGGATACTGCATTGGTGCGATCGCGGCGGCCGGTGGCCACGACCTGCGATCCGCCGGCCTTCTTGAACGCCAGCATTTCTTGCTCGTTCGCTGCCGCCTCGGCAGTTTTTGTCACCTCGTCATATGCCTCCTGAATCTTGGCTTGCTCGGGTTTAGTCACAGCGGATCGTGGTGTGGTGACTTCTGCCGATACCTGGGGACTTCCAGGCACAGAAGGTGAACGCTGGGGAGTGGCAACATTTCCCGTCGTTTTGCTCAAAATTGTTTTAACCGCCACGGCTGTGGCAGACGGGCGCGGCCTGGATTCCGACTCAACCGCAAACCAAACAATCGTTCCAATCAGACCAGTCAGGACCATAAAAAGGATTCTCATGAGCAAACCTCCATTTGATCCGTTTTGTTTTGAAACTTCCGCTGGAACTTTCTTCCCTGCCGTTGAAGTTGGAGCCGGCGCCTGCTTTGGCATGGACGCAGATGATGGTGGAACGGCAGGCGCGGCCGTTTCTTCTTCGACTAAAAATTTTGCAACTGTTTCTGTTTCGTCAGTGCGATCTTTGGTGATCGGGGTTGGAGTTTGCGGTGTGTCACCATGAATATCGGGCGTGGAACCTCGCGTAAGTGGCGATAACGACATCGGCAATTCCGCCGCCAGCAGCGTTTTGTCATCATCACCTGCATCCGGATCGGAGTCCGCACTGTTGGGAACGTGAGAAAGATCCAGAGCTTTGACAAGAACGACAGTGACATTATCTCTGCCGCCAGCCTCATTCGCCGCGTTGATGAGGGATTGCGCCACTGCCTGAAGGCCAGACGGGGACCCGGCTTTGATAATTGCGGCGATGGCATCATCCGACAACATCTTGGTCAAACCGTCCGTGCAGATCAAAAAAATGTCACCACTCGAAATATCAATAAAAGTACGTTCGAGCTCCACTGATTCGTTCAGGCCGACGGCGCGCAAAAGCTCATTTTGATATTTGGCCGGGACGTTTTCGCGCCCAATGCCCAGCTTGGCTGCCAATGCGTTGACGGCCGAATGGTCGGCGGTAATTTGGTTCAATGAGCCACTGCGATATCGGTACAGGCGGCTGTCACCGGCATGCAGGCTGACCGCGCGCCGCGGATCGCGCGGGTCGATGACTAGAGCCACGACGGTTGATCCCATCTGGCCGATGACTTTTTCGTCGGCAAAATTCTTTATCCATTTGCTCGCTCGGTTGGTTGCCGAGAGGAAAAGCGTGCATCGCTTCGAAAGCGTTCCATCATCCACCGCGGCGGCTTTGGCAAAAGATTCCTGCAGGGAAGTGATTATGGTTTCACTGGCAAGATCGCCACCTGCCTGCCCTCCCATGCCGTCAGCAACGCAAAAAATGCCGTGCTGAATGATCCGCACGGACGCATCCTCATTATTTTTCCGTTTTCGGCCAACGTCGGAAATTTCGGCGGATTCAAAATATTCGCCACTCATGGCATACACCTGTCTGGGTTCAAACACGAATGCTGCTCGAAACTCTTAACACATTCACCGGAAACAACGTGCCGCGTCAATCTAAAACAGAGTCCTTGTCGGCGATTGTTCAAAACAGGAAAAGATGTTGGAACAAAACAGGAGATTATAATTGGTGGTGGGCAAGGACTTGTGGCCAGCGGGGATATTTAGGGTCTGGAGGTTCTGGGATGACCCAGAAGCACTGGTTGGGATGGTGAATGAGAGTGACAGTTTTCTTTTTGGTTTGGGTGATTGGCCAGGTACGTCCAAGGAAGTCGAGGGTGTTGTCGTGGTTGACGCGGCGCTGGAGATGAATGGCCAAGTGGAGGTCCAACAAGGGTGCTGAAGGGGTGGTGAGTAATTTGGATCGTTTGTCGTCGTGGGCCTTTTCCCAGGCTTGATTGGGGGTGAGTCGGGTGGTGCGGCAGCGTGTATTTGTGTTATGCCAATCAATTTGACTTTGGAGGATCTGGTTGGCCGGAGGGAAGTCGGTGATCTTTTCATACGCTAAGAGCGTGACCAGGCGTTTTTGGAAGACCTGAAAACGACGTTCGATTTTGCCTTTCGCCTGAGCGTCGGGAGCAACGCGATGGTGGACGCCCATGGCGGTAAAGGCTCTTTGGAACTGGGAATGGGTATCGAGTCGGTCGGTGGGAGAGCGGTGACCGAAGAGAGAGAGGCCGTCGGTGTAGAGGCAGGCCGGCAGGCCATATTTTTCGAGCAGGAGCCGAAGATGGCAGAAGTGGCTCCAAGTGGTATCGCTGGGGACGAAGGTTCCACCCAGGATTTTTCTGGAGTGATCGTCGAGGGTCAAAATGAGAGTGGGGTATGACTCGGCGGGCCACCAAGGATGAGGGGACGAATCGTGCTGCCAGAGTTCTCCGATAGCGGCACACTGCCAGCGGCGGCGCGGCTTGGGGCCGGGCTTTAACCGGGGAACCAGATGTGGAAAGTGCTGCCGGACGTAAGCTGCCACCACTGCCCTGGATCGTTGGAATTGGAATCGGCGAGCCAGTTCATCGGCCAGCAGGGCGAAATTCAATGGTTGGCTATGGGGCAGGATTTGGGCAAGGAATAGGCGGGCTTGCGCTGGCCATTCGGGTTTATGGTTGCCGCCGGAACTTTGGGGTTGAAAGGCCTGCTTGTGCTGGAGCCACTGATGGCGAAGGGCGTAGAGTCGGCTGGGACTAACCATGAGCCGTTGAGCAGCGGTGGCCGCGTCCAGTTGGCCGGCATTAAATGCCGAAAGCATTTCTTGGACGAAGAGCGGTGAGGTGCGATTGGCTAACTGACTTTTTTCATGGGACGAGATTACACGATTGGGGGCGCTGCCCCCAAACCCCCGAAGTTTATCGCATTGAACAAGAATTGAATGAGTTCCTCGCCAAGGAAAATAGCCCAAGGCTATTAAACCTTGGGCTCAACGAGGAACTCAATTCCTGGTTATGGGCCGCTCCGGTTGCGCTTCCGCAGAGCCGTATCCCGCCCACAACGGACCGATTTGGGATTGAGAAACTCAGCACTTCAAGCTCAAAATCCTCAAACCGAAAGAATTCCTGTTTTGTTCCAACAATTCTTCCTGTTTTGATCCAACCCCAACATCTAAAACAGAGTCCTATAGAAAAAAACCTTCTCGATCAGGGACTCAGCCTTAGGCGCTCTTTGTTACACCGCAACCAATGAAACCACCTCTGGTTTTGTCATGGTGCGCTGACCTTTTCCTGGTCGCCCAGATTTTCAAAGAGATTCTGCTTGGGATCAAACTCCACATTTCGGTCATTCGGAGTCGGATTCAGGTAATAGCTGAAGTTCATAAAATCGCCGTAGATTTTGCCATAATAAGCGTTCGTTACATTGCCGCTTTCATCCAATTTTGAACGGACGCGAAATAAATAAACGGCAT
>JASHPN010000023.1 GCA_030038175.1 Verrucomicrobiia bacterium | reverse complement strand
TCGTTGTGACGGCATGATCTCATCGAGCTGTGATGGCATGAGGTCGCTGTCCAATTGCGAAGGCATCAGGTCGTCGCGTTCGGATGGCATGAGGTCGGTAATGGGCGTTGGCAGGGGCATCAGGTTTTAATCTCCTATCCGATAACCACGATGCGCAGGTCGGCGAGCCGTTCTCAACCGCGTGAATTGGAACTTTTTGGAACTTAATTTTTATTGCGTACGAGACGAGGTAACGAGTCTCTAAATGAAGAATCCGCATTCCGAAATTCGCCGCTTCCACCCATGGCAACGACGGCCGGGTTGATCCAGAAAAAAATGGACGGGATGAACAGGATGAAACGCCGGATTCAGGGCCAAGCCATCCGGTAACTCCTGTTCATCCTGTCCAAATCCTCAGTTCACTTTGACAAAACGTGGCTTCCTGAAAAATGTTCCAGTTCAAGATGGTTGAAAATTGCAATCTTCCCGGATGCAATTTGCATGAACGTGAGCATCATCATTTGACGCCATGCCAACAATATCCGAATGAATGATTCAACACGCAGCCGGCACTATTTATGCTTAAGGGACCGGGGGTATTTCGCGCACTATAATATGTCAAAAAAATCTGATTATCTGGAAATATTGGAAGCGGCGATTCGAATTGAGCATAAGTGTGAACCGATACATAAAGGAACGAATTTCGTCAGCGAAAAGACCCAGGACGGCGTGACCGTCTGGGAAGGTTGTGTCGAGGTTTTTGATTTGGCCGGTCACCGGGAGTTCAGGACCTGTTTTGCGTGGCCGGACACCGCCGGTGGAAAATTAAAAATTTTTGCCATCCCGGAAAGCCAGTTCATTGATTCGCCGGCCAAAGCCGTCCAGTCGGCGCTTTTCATGGGCGCGCAACCGCTCCGGGCCGGAGCGAATAACCTGGAGGAACTTAGGCATCTGTTACAGGAATGCAAAGGCCATCTCCAGCGGATGGCGATGAAAGTGGAGGATTTGAACGCCGCCTTCGAAGCCGTCAGGGAAACAACCGCCCGGCCGGGCCGCACCTGCTTGTGACCCGGCGCCCCTGTAATCAAAGAGGGTAGATGATAGAAGATTGAGGATAGTTTATTTTGCACGTGGTCCCTCGCTTATCTTTTTTAGTCAGAGACTCGTGACCTCGTCTCCTGCGTGCTGCTACTCCGCGACCTCCGTCTCCAACGCGAACGGCTTTTGCCAATAACGCCGGTTCCGTTGAGCAACCGAAAATCACGCGCGCGAATCCATTTGGCGGCCTGCCGTACGGAGGCGGTCTGAGCGCGGCGAAATGGGCCGTCCATTTTGAATCCGCAGGCGCGCATTTGATAAATGAACCGGGTCGAAACCCGCATTTCAGCGGCCAAGGCCTTGACGCACAGTTGTTCGTCAGGGTTCATGCCTTCGTAAGGAACTCTCGCTTCTGTTCGGTTGTCATTATCTCCTCCATTTACGCGGCATAAGCTTCTAAATCTCATCTCGTGGTCCAAACTTTGGTGCGGATGCCGTTGGGATTATTTTCATCGCTACACTTGCCGGAGAAACGGATGCAACCGGCGGCGGCCAGTTCACTGCAACGGCTGCGAAGGTCGCGAACGTCTTTGCGCAGGACCAGGGCCAGGGTATCGGCGTTGTAATCGTGGCAGAGCAACAGGCTCAGCGCCTGTTCGCGGGTGACCTCGGCGGATTTGGACTTGAGTTCGGCGGCCATCCCGCTGGACATGCCGCCTTTTTGGCCGGGGGATTCCGGGTAGCGAGCGGTCTGCGCAAAGCCGCAGTTCCGCGCATGTTGTTCCTGGGTTGTGATGACGCCCCGCCCGGTGCGCGCCGCATTGTGGGCCAGGGAGGTGATCGGTTCGGATTTGATCATAGATTGATTCCTAATTTTTTTCGGATGCAGACGGAAGAGATTTGGACTTTTGCCAGCAGGAGCCATTCATCCAGGCCGCCGCCGCGCTTGAAAAAATGGATCAAAGCCTGGGTCTCGAAATCGGACCGGTAAAATCGGCGAACGCCGCGCACGCCTTGCAGGTCACGTTTCCAGTCCCGGCGTCTCGGAAACGGCTGGAGTTGGCCGCCGGCGATGCGGCCGCACCGGACCAGTTCCCGATAATCGGCAACGGCCAGCTCGATGACGGCCTCGGCAAGCCGTTGCGCGGTCACAGCATTGATCGCCTGGGTGAAATTGAACGTGCGCGGTGCCGAAAATTCACCGCCGCGCGCGGGTAAATGCCATGGGTGCGCATTTTGGGTGGGTGATGCAGCCGGCGCGCATGCGCACCGCGGGGTTTCGGCCCCCCTTTCGGATCCCGGCTGCGGGAAGGTGGTTGTACAAGACATTTTCATTTTTTCCTTTTTAATTTTGAATTTTGAATTCCCTGCCGTCCCCGCATTGCCCGGCACTTGCGCAAAGGCATCTTCAGAGGCCAGCGGAGGTTGAGGGTTTTGTTCAGCCCCGAATGATAGTGGCACAGCCCCGAAAGCGTTCGGGGCTGTGATCATCGGGACACGGCAGGAAAGTGTATGAACAAAGGAAACGTCGAACGCTGAACCCGTCTTCGCCGGAGCCACGCCGCACAGGCATCGAACTTTGAACATGAAATGATTTTCCTGGAAAGCACTAAACTGCCGGGTTCGCGCTTGCGTCGTGGAGTGCGGCGGCAAGTGAAGCGCGACGCCGCTTTCGGATGACGTGCGCCGTTGGAAAACGAATCTATCAACGAATGAGCAACCGCGTTCTAAGGCGGTGTCACCGCCACCGCACTCCCAGGCCTTTCGGTTATGCGGAGATCTCACAAAACCAGACCGGGCGTTCGATGCCGGTTGTTCGATGTTCATATATTTCCTTTGTAAAATGATTACAGCCGGACTTTTCGGCCGACGATTTTGGGGCGGGCGCGGTGGCAAACCCGGGCGCGGCGGAGGGCGACCGGCTGCGAAAGAAAGCTCTCGAAACAAATCGCGGCGTAATCCTGGAGGGCGACGTTGTGCTCGAGGGCGTCAATTTTGAGCCTTTTCAGGAGGGTTTGATCGTGAATTCGGACCGTCAATGCGTTCATCGTTGTGATATCATGCTGTCATGATGTCATTTTGTCAAACAGAAAGAGTTGACATTGCCAGCAATAGGCGTAGTCTGGCCTTGTCGTTATTGATGAAAGCCCCTGAAAAAAAAGTGGAACCGGGCGGGGAAAAGCTCCGGATGTTGACGGTGCGAATGCCCCAGGAGGTGCATCGCAGCATCAAGATCGCTGCGGCCTCGGCCGACGTTTCGATGCAGGAATGGGTGATTGACGCCTGCCAGCGGTCGCTGGAACCCAGGATATTATCGGGCGAAAGGAGCGCCGCCGGGAAACTGGCCGAACTGGCCGGCGCGAGCTACGACCGCAAAAGCGCGCCGAAGGAAGTGAAATCTTCGAGGCAATGACAGAGAGTCAGTAGTCAGGCGTCAGTAGTCCGTAGCATATGCGGCCGCACGGCGTAGCGGCTCTTCGGTAGAGAGCCGCCATTCAGAACGGATTTTCAAAAAAGCATATTCTGTTTGCGGACGCTCTGCCGAGACGCCGCGACGCCTCATACGGCGCCGTGAAGCGGGAGTACGGTTTGGATAATTCGTCAATCTGGCGGTGGCAATTGTCGAAGCAAAAACCCATAGAAGGCTCTCCAATCACCAGTAGCGCTCTCATAACGCGGTCGGATGAGATTCACGATAAATCCTAAAACACCACCTGAAATCAATGCGACCCAAAATAATCCGACTTCCGGCAACCAGGGGAATAATCCCGATGACTGAAGCAGCAATCCAGCCAGGCATAAGCTCGCTGCCGTCATCAAATAAATGGACCAGCTAATCCGGCTATCCCGTCGCGTTTGAGCATTGGATTTGTCGGTATTTTTCATTGTGCTCTTTTGCGTTCCTGGCGGTCCCAATACCAGGCGATCCAGACGGTGACCTCGTAGAGCAATTGCAAGGGGATGAACATGGTGAGCTGGGTGATGACTTCGGGCGTAGTCAGGACCGCGCCGAGAATCAAATTGATCACGATCATGTAGCGCCGGGCTTTGGCGAGAGTCGAATAGCTCAGCACGCCG
>JASHPN010000222.1 GCA_030038175.1 Verrucomicrobiia bacterium | reverse complement strand
ACTTCCGCCGGCCAATAATTCATTTGCACATTCACGTCCAAATGCCAATCGGCATTCCACGGCGTATGAATTTCTTCCGCCCAAATGCCCTGCAGATTCGGAGGCAAACCGCCGGGCCGTGACGAAGAAATCAACAAATACCGCCCAAAATTAAAATAAAGCGCCGCCAGCGCCGGATCGCCGGAACCGGCGCGGGCCATGACCAGCCGTTCCAGCGTTGGCTTTTCCGCATTGGCGGCATTCGCCGGCTCGAGTTCCAACGAAACGCGTCCGAAATATCTTTGATAATCGGCAACGTGCGCTTTCCGGAGCGAGCGAAAAGATTGGCGCGCGGCGTGATTCATGTCGCTCAGCGACGCGGCCACGGGATCGCTAGTTTGCCGGCCGGCAAAACCGCGGTAATCCGTCGCGGCCGTTATGAGAATTTCCGCCTCGTTCGCGTTGGATACCACAAGCGCATTTTCCTGAACCGATAACTTGCCGCCGTGGAGCAAAATCCGAACCCGCGCCGCGTATTTCATGCCTTTGCCATCCGTGCCGTTGTCCAACTGGCCGGTCATGAGCAATTCATTTCCAGCCGAGGCGACGGTTTGAAAACGTTCCGGGCGGTCCAGCGAAGCGGTAAAGGAAATCTGTCCGGGCTTGTCGGCGGATAATTTTAAAACCATTGCCTGCGCGGGTGCGCTGACAAACATCTCACGCTGATAACTCACACCGCCCCGGTCGAACTGCAAAGCGGTCACCGCATCATTGAGATCCAATTGACGGCGGTAATTTTCAAAGGGCGCATTGGTATCGCCCGCGAACAGCAAATGCAGATTGCCCAAAACCTGATAACAACCGTATTGCGGGCCCGCGGAACCGGGGCCCTGGCACGTGAAATTGGCATTCACGAGCGCTTCCGCCTCGGCATTTTTGCCTTCCAGCAGCAGCCGGCGGATTTCCGGCAGGACTTTATAGGCGTCAGGACGGTCGGCATCCTGCGGTGAACCGGACCACAGCGAACTTTCATTGAGCACGATGCGTTCGTCATTGACGCCGCCGAACATCATTGCCCCCAGCCGGCCATTTCCCATGGGCGAAGATTCCGTGAAATCCTTAGCGGGCGCGTTAAACCAAATCGTCGTTTCGCATGGCAGGGATTTAGGCTCGACTGCCGCCAGCGGCGCAGTCTCCAACCCCAAAAGTAAAACCAGGAACAAAGCAATGCGGTTTGCCATGCGAGTGATTCAGGTGACGGCGTAAGTGTCAAACAGGCTGCGGACCCGCAGTTGGTTTATGAAATTATCTTTGGCCAGCGGCGATTTTGGTTGAATGAGGATTTTCCGCGGAGCACTCGGCCCAAGATGGAAGAAATTCTCGCTGTATTTGGCATCCGCATTTTCGAGGTCGGCCCAAACCCAGAGGGCGGGGTTTTGGGCTGTGATGGTGACCTGATAACCGTCACCGGTTTCATCCACCCGGGCATCGAGGGCAGGATTGGCCAACTCGTATTCTTTGGGGAGCGCAAACAGTACCAGGTTTTCCGAAATGATCTTTCCGCCGACTTCCAGGTCCAGCCATGTCAAAAAACCATTGGCGCCGGATTTGTTGATCAAATCCTGAAAATTCAACGTCTTCACGTTCATGCTTTTCCGCGAGGGAATCTCGACGTGGAATGAGTCCCGGGCCAGAACTTCGCCCGTCAGGTCAGTGGCCTTCCAGTGGAGCTTTCCGTGTTTTGCTTCCAGGAGATCGCTCGTGACGAAGAGATCGAGCGTTCCGGTTTCCCGATTTTCCCGCCCTGACACCAGAATCGGTGAATAGAATTTTCGGGCCAGGTAATGCAACGCTTTCCAGCGTCCGAAGTAATCCACCGAGGACCAACTCATGCCCGGCCAAATGTCATTGTATTGCCAAAAGACGCAGCCCATAGACACGGGCATGGTCTGTCGCCAATATTCCGCGCCAATTTTAATGCCGTACCCCTGCAAAATCTGGCTCAACCATAACGCGGTATCGAAATCCTTTGGCGGCCGAAAATAGCGGAGCGTCATATCGCGGATTATTTCGTTTCCACGGCCGCTGCCATCGCGCTGATGCCAATTCATGACCGGCGTCACGACGGACGCACGGTCTTCCTCCGACGTGAAAGCGCGAACGGTTTTCGGCTGCGGAAAAGATTGGAATCCGAACTCGCTCATGAAGCCGGTCACCGTCCGGTACGCGTCGAACATCTTCGGCCCGTGCCACACTTCCCAATAATGGGTATCGCCGCAGTCGGGGCTGCCGGAAACATAATTGGCCTGGGGCGCCAATTGCTGGACCTGCCCCGCAATCAATTTCTTGAACATGTCATCGTAAGCGGTGTCGCTCATCCGATTCGGCCCCCAGACCGGGCCTTTCGTCCGCAAAAAACTGATTTCATTATTGCCGCACCAAACGGCGATGCAGGGATGGTGCCGGAGACGGCGCACATTATCGGATATCTCCTGCCGAACATTGTCCATGAACCGATCGTCAAACGCCGGATACGCCGCGCAGGCAAATTTGCAATCCAACCAGACACAAATACCCATTTCGTCACATGCATCGAATAAAGCGTCGTCTTCATAATAACCGCCGCCCCAAAAACGAAGCATATTGACATTTACGGCGGCAGCGTCCGCCACATAACCTCTCAGAATTTCCGGCGTCACACGGCTCGTGAAGGAATCGCAGGGAATCCAGTTGGCGCCCTTGCAAAAGAAAGGAACGCCGTTCACTTCAAACTGGAGCGGGCTGGAGCCTTCCGGCAAAATCATTTTCAGCTCGCGCAGGCCGATCCGTTTGGCCGCATTGTCAATCGTCGCGCCCGCCTCATCCATTAACTCGACCTGAACGTCATAGAGAGGTTGGTCGCCCATACCGGCGGGCCACCAAAGTTTCGGATGCCTGATTTCGAGCTGCCCGGACCCGCTGCCGTTTGAGAGCGGGACCGTCGTTTTCGCCACAATATCGCCACGAAGCAGGACCGTGACCGCGGCTCGCAGCGCTCCGGGCGTTTGTCCCGGCGCGTCCGCATCAATCGAAACATCCAACGTGGCACGGTTGCCGGCCAGGTTTTGCACGACCAGCACATTCGCGATGCGCGCCTGATTAAATGTTTCCAGGGTGATCGCCCTCCAGATGCCGCAACTGGCCAGGTCCGGACCCCAATCCCAATCGAAGCTGCACGGTTCCTTGCGTACCCAGGCCCGGCCTGTCACCCAGTGATTCGGGGCGCTGTCCTCGTGCTGCTTAATGTAAGTGAGCGGGGATCCGAAGGTAACGCGGATGGTATTGTTCCCGGCGTGCAGGACATTCCGAACGTCAAATTCCCAAACCCGAAACATGTTGTTGGCGCGGCCAACCTCAGTTCCGTTGATTTCGATGGTTGCAACGGTGTCCAAACCTTCGCATCGCAACAGAATGAAGTCGTTCTTCAGCACGTCGTCAGGCACGTCGAAGCTGCGTTCATAGACCCAATCCGCTTCAGTGATCCACTGGACCCGCTTTTCGTTGTCCCGATAAAATGGATCAGGAATTTTTCCTGCCGCCAGCAAATCCGTGTGCACACAGCCGGGCACGCCGGCAGAAATCCAATCGTTTTTGCCTTTTTGAGAAACCCGCCAAAGGCCGCCCAGATTCAAGCGGCGCAAAGCTCCTGCCGTCGCGCCCGCAAAAACCAACGGTTCCCACGTCATCACAGCCGCCGTGGCCGCCATGGTTGTTTTGAGAAATTGCCGTTTCGTTATCTTATTTTCCATATGTGCCTTGATTCAATATTTCAACTTACCCGGATTACTTACAACAACATATTTCGCACCGCATCAATAAACGCGTGCGTTGTGCCTGAGACGGCGAGATTGCCGCTCCGGCGCCAGCCAAAAGACAAAAAGATCCCGGTCGCGATATGGATGCAAGGCAGCGCGAGTACGAGGGTTATCCATTGCGAAATGCCGGACGCGGGAACAATTGGGAGGTGCCATAAACCCCATAAACCGGAGACAAATATGGCTGCCCACCACTGGCCTTTCTCTCCGGGCTGATAGACATGCGAATCAATCGCGCCCCGGAAAGCCACTTCCTCTAACACGAAAGAAACCGGCACGTAAAGAAGGAGGCTCTGGATTCCGGACATCGCCGCCGCACCGGAAAACACGATGGCCTTGCGCATGATTAGCCGGCGCGCCAAAGCGCCCAGGAGCATCATGCCACTGCCGATAACCCCGGCGGTCGCCATGCAGAATCCGAGATCTTTCCACGTCCGCGTCGTAAATTGGCTAAAAGCAAACCCCGCTCCGAACGCGACGACAATACAGCAAACGCACCATAGAATCTCCGGCGTATGAGACAACCGTGACGCCAATCGCACGGTTTGAACGATCTGGACCGCCGGCAAAATCGCCAGGCCAATTCCGACAGTAACGCCAATACCGTTTAGTCGAAAACGGTCGGCATTCCGAATCCAGAGTGTGACCAGCGGCTTTTTGCGGACCAAAAGTTGAAACGCAACGACCAGCGGAACGCCAACCACCAGGTAACTATTCGGATCCAAATGAAAGATCCAGCCGGTGGCCATCCAAATTCCGACGAAAACGACCGCCTGAAACGTGCGAACCAACCGGCTTGACAGGAAAGCAGCTTGCAGAATTGGCGGCGCCTCAGGCATTTCCAACACTTTTGCCGAAATCAGTGGAAATCACAATTTTAAATCAGATAATCTGAGATTTTTTGCCGCGGAGAGCACAAAGCTGCAAGGGACGAAGATGGATAATTGAAGATGGAAAATAGAAAAGGCAGCGGTCCGGGCGCGCCAGGAGCGCGACTGTGTCCCGCATGGCGGGATCAGTCGCAGCGCGAACGATGGCGGTGTTCGCCAAAAATTTGGCTGTTCATCGCGCCGACGTGACTTTATTTCCACGACGTTAGTGAGTTCAAATAGACTTCCAGCTCGGTGTATCCGTCGGCGTTCACGGTCTTCGCGGCATTTGGTTGATCCAATGAAATGCCATTGGCTCGCTTCCAGTCATCGGGAATGCCGTCATCCGCTGTGTCCACGGGCGGGGTGCCGGAGGCGTAAGCGGGCCAGCCGCCAACGTCGTTTTCATTATTGATGATCTTCCCGGTGCCGTTTCGGGCGTCGGCCACAACGCGCGCATCCACGGAATCGCGCCTGGGCAGGGTCGCGCCGGCATTTTTTAAGACCAGCTCAAACGCCGCCGGGGCGGGCTGCGTCTGCACGGACGGAGTCGGGAACGGGGTCGGCGATTGAAGCGAGCGATCGGCATTGACCCCCCTCCAATTGTCAGCCGTGCCGATCGGATGCCCCGGGATGTAATTGCCGCTGACGAACATGGAATGCGGCAGCGCCACCTTTGGGTCATTGATAAAATAACGCTGGGTCGTGGACGCTCCCGGGCGCAAATAATTGTTCACGTAGTTCAATGACCGCAGATCCCCATAGCCACAGTACCAGCCCCAATCGTAGATGACATTATTTCGAAAGTCGCATTGCACGGTGATGTCGCCCCAGCGCGGAATGCGGCTGCCCATATGCGCCCACAGATTGTGATGCCAGGTGCTGCGGTGACCGCCAAGAATAGTCGCATAGGCATGCTGCTGTTGGTTGCAGCCTTCCGAAATAATGCACCATTGCACAGTATAACGGTCGCATGATCCGGCGGCCGACAAGGTCTCCGGGTTACCCCAACTGCATGAGCAATGATCAATAATGAAGTTGTCACTGTCAGTCGCACGCAAGCCATCGCCGCGGCCACTGAAATCGCGGGTATTGTTTCCCGGGCGGATCCGCAGGAAACGGAGGATGACGTCATGCGTCTCTGATAGTTCGAGTGCCGCCGCAGTGCTATCGGGAGATTTTTTGAGACAAATGCCGTCACCGGGCGCGGTCTGGCCGGCGATGGTGAGGTAAGGTTCATGAACGATCAAACCTTTCGTTTCGATAATTCCTCCGACACGGAAAATCACAGTCCGTGGGCCGTGTGCTTCCACAGCCGCTCTCAAGCTGCCGGGACCGGAATCAAGAAGATTCGTGACGAAGAGTACCTGGCCGCCGCGTCCGCCCCGGGCCCAGGCTCCGTAACCTTCCGCGCCGGGAAAGGCGAGTGTGCCCTCGCCCACCGGCGGCTCCTCGGCGTCTTCCTGGCGATAGAATTGCCGATACGCAGATTCCACAAGACCGTGATCGAATCGAAATGTCTTTGCCGGCAGCCCCGTCGCATAGGGAATCAGCGTTCCATCCGCCCCGGCTACTTTGGGATCTGTCAGCATAATATCGCGTTTATTCGGTCCGCCACGATAAGTCAGCTTCCATTCATAGGTTTTTCCTCCAAATGCAGCCCGGACGGGGCCACCCTCGGGGAGGCCGGTAAATGTGCCGATACAAGAATGCGAAGCTCCGATCAGAAGGATGTCACCGGAAGGCGGCGCAGCCAGCAGATGGATCGTGAGCCGGCATGATCCGAGGCCATTGCCTTTGTCGTCCGGGACGGGAAAGTTCACGCGCCCTTCGGTTTCGCCCCATGCGAAGATGGGCGTCACACCGTCGCTATCCATGTCGAACTCTAAATCCGTCTCGCTGGGCGGAGGTTCCTTTTCCTGGCTAAGATAGTTATAAACTCCAATGAGCAAACCGTCCTCGGCGACAATTCCGGCCGCCTTCGATCCCACAATACGCACCGTGCATTTGGAACCGGAAGAAGCGCCAAGCTGGATATTTTTGGTGACCAGCGTGCCGCCGTCCATTTCCAGCATGCCCTCGCCCCGTTGGCCGGGCCCGCCGCCACCGGAAAGAAAAATCGTTCCCGCAAACAAATGACCCGACTTCACCAGCAAGCGACCGTTGGAACCGTTGTATTTGCCGATATCAACGGTCCCGATCACCGTCAGTGACGGTCCATCCAGGGTAAAGGAAGACTGGCTGTTTCCGTTCTCCGCTATGCCCAAATGGCTCACCAGGACGTCTGCGCCCGCCAGCGTCACCTCATCGGGAGTTGATTTCGTGCCGTTGATAACGACGTCACTCGTTCGGGACGGAAAACCACCGCTCCAATGGGTCGCATCGCTCCAATTGCCATTCGTGCCGGTCCATTGGGAGGTTATTCCTGCCCGCAAAGTTGCTGCCGCAACCATGGCGGCGACGCTGATTGCCGCATAAATTGCTTCTCGCTTCCAATTTGATTTGTGGTTCATGTCGCGAACGGACCATTTTCGACGGTTCCCGTGACTTTGTTCATACCACGCGAAATGTCAAGGCAGGAACGGCGCGCTGTTCCGACCAGGCCGCAATTGTGTAGCGGGCTCGGTCGTGGTTGTCCGAGCTTTTCTCGAACGCGAGGCGCGTTCGAGCACACGCGAGGGCGCGTATGCTCCCCGGGCTTGACAATCCGGGCAGGTGATACAGGTTGGGTGGCGTGAGGTATTAAAAAGAACCGATGAAGGCTTACAAAATTTTTGATTCGGGTGAACCGGCATTGCGCCTAATTGAACTTCCGGAGCCGAAACCAGGCCCGCGGCAGATCGTCGTGCGGGTACGGGCTGCTTCTTTGAATTACCGTGATTTGATGGTTGCCACCGGCAAGTACGGCGAGGTGCGGCTGCCGCTAATTCCGCTTTCCGATGGGGCGGGAGACGTTGTCGCCGTCGGTGAAGCAGTGACGCGGTGGAAACCCGGCGACCGGGTGGCGGGATTATTTTTTCAAAGCTGGCAGACGGGGTCGTTTCAGCGCGAGATGGGGCACAGCGCTTTGGGCGGGGAATTGGATGGCATGCTGGCCGAATCCGTGATGCTGCCGGAGGACGGCGTGATCGCCGTTCCACCGCACTTGAGTTTTGCCGAGGCGTCCACCCTGCCCTGCGCCGGCCTGACGGCGTGGCACGCGCTGGTCACTTGCGGCAACATTTCCGCCGATGAAACGGTGCTCCTGCTGGGCACGGGCGGGGTATCCATCTTTGGCCTGCAATTCGCCAAAATGCATGGGGCGCGGGTCATCATCACATCGAGCAGCGATGAAAAGCTCGCGCGGGCGAAGGCCCTCGGCGCCGATGAGACAATCAATTACCGCTCGACGCCGGCCTGGGAAAAGGAAGTCTGGCGGTTGACGGGCAAAGCGGGCGTGGACCACGTTGTTGAGGTTGGCGGCCTGAATACCCTGGGCAAATCGCTCGCAGCATTGGCCACGGGCGGGCAGGTGCATATCGTGGGCGGCGTGAGCGGATTCTCGAGCGAAATCTCGCTCATTGACATTATTCGCACGTCCGCCGTTATCACCGGCATCCGGGTCGGCAGCCGGGAAATGTTTGAAGCCATGAATCGCGCGAT
>JASHPN010000221.1 GCA_030038175.1 Verrucomicrobiia bacterium | reverse complement strand
CGATAAGACTTGGAACCCGAAATAGAAACCGGCGCCAGCACAAAGCTGGAAGGGCAAAGATAAAACGCAGGAGACTTAGTGAATCCGCCGGCAACCAAACGAATTCCCTGGGCGGGCTTCAGCCGGAACTGATCTTTCAGGGACCACCGGGAATGGTCCCCGGACAAAGCCTGGTCATCACCTGGCCCTTCACTCCGGGTCCCGCGACTTACAACGTGCAATATAAGAACAATCTTACCGACCCGCTCTGGCTTAATTTGAACGGCAATCCATCCATGATCGGAAATCAAATCTTTTTCAGCGATCCCGCGCCCTACGCAGGCCAGAGATTTTATCGCATCAGCCTCACCGGCCAATAACGGGTAATAGCTGACCAACTCGATCGTCCCCATGCCCACCCTGATGGCCGGGACCCGAATGTGCGCGTCACTAAAGTGTATCAATTTATTCTTTGCATTCTTTAAATGAATGATTCAATCGCAGAACAATCATTGTAAGGAAAGCCTGAAGCATTTGAGTGAAAAACCTATATCTCTTCCTCATTTTTGCCGGCCCGCTTTGTCTGATTTCAGTGACTCGGGCGCAAATAGCGTTTTTACCGTGTCCTCTCTCTAAAAGTCGAAACCCTCAAAACTCCAGCCCATCATGAAAATATTCAAAGCCGCAATCCATCCATCGCGCAGTCTATGGTCGCTCTTCATTGTAATTCTATTGCTTGCGGGGGGGCGCCTCCCGCGGTTTCGCGATTGGGATTATTGTCACCAACCTTGCCGATAACGGCCCCGGCACGCTCCGCACCGCCGTGAGCAACGCCGTTCCCCGGGGTGACCATCGCCTTCGTCGCGAACCTTTCCGGCCAGACCATCACCTTGACCAACGGCGAGATCACTTTAATCTACAACGACGGCGGCGGGCTGATGCTCGTCGGAACGAATGTCGTGCAGTATATTGACGGCGCCAGCAGTGGCACGACTCCCATCGCCGCAGGCCCGCAGCTTGCCTCGTTGGGCAACTATGGCGGCCCCACCCAAACCATGCCGCCTTTGCCCGGCAGTCCAGCCATTGACGCGGGCAGCGATGCGACCAATATCTTCACCACCGACCAGCGCGGCTATCCACGCATCGCCGGAGCGCACGTGGATATCGGCGCCGTGGAAGGCGTCTATGTCGCCAGCCTCGGGAAATTGATAAATGTGACGCGCCTCAGCGGCGGCTCCATCCAGTTTAGTTTCACCAACCTGACCGACGCGAATCTTCCGGTGCTCGCCACCACGAATTTCAGCCTGCCGTTCAACGAATGGACGCAAATCGGTTTCGCCACCGAGAATCCCGCCGGCTCGGGCCAGTACCAATTCACGGATTCGGCGGCGACCAATTATCCGCACCGCTTCTACCAGGTCATCTCGCCTTAGACCGATATTGTTCCCATTTGCATTTTCCTTGCGCCAGCGCATATTCAGGTGAAACTGAAGTTCGGGGAGGAGGCTCCCGGTCCATTGATATAGTCTATGAGCAATGCCAGCCAATTTCTGGTCACCCACGGTTTGCCGATCATTTTCTGCGTCGTATTCCTGGAGCAGATGGGGCTGCCGGTGCCGGCATTGCCGTGGCTGCTGGCCGCCGGGGCGCTGGCGGCGGCCGGCAAATTCCATTGGTTGCTGGGATTGGAGGCGACCGTTTTTGCGTGCCTGGTCGCGGATTTTTTCTGGTTTTACCTGGGGCGTTTTCGGGGGGCGCAGGTACTGGGCCTGCTCTGCCGGATTTCCATGGAACCGGATACGTGCGTGCGCCGGAGCCTCAATCTGTTTACGCGATATGGGTGGCGCGGAATTGTCGTCTCGAAATTCGTGCCGGGTATCAGCACGGTCACGCCGCCGATGGCGGGCATGTCCGCGGTAAGCCCGGCCCGGTTTCTGCTTTTTGACACGTTGGGCTCGTTTCTTTATTGCGGCGCTTTCCTCCTGCTGGGTTACCTGTTCAGCAACCAAATCGCGCGGATCGCGGCCCTGGCCGACCGCATGGGCAGTGTTCTGGGATTTATCGTGGCCCTGCTGATCCTTTACGTCGCCTGGAAATTTTGGCAGCGGCGGCGCTTGCTCCGCGAATTGAGCATGGCCAGGATTTCCGTGGATGAATTGGGGCGCATGTTTGACGGCGGGGACAATCCGTTCATTCTGGATATGCGATCCAAAACCGAACTGGAAAGCGACCCTTCCATCATTCGCGGAGCCATTTATTTGAGCAAAGACGAACTGGAAGCGCGGTATCACGAATTCCCGAAGGACCGCGACATTGTCGTTTATTGTTCCTGTCCAAATGAAGTGACCGCCGCCAAAGCGGCCCTGATGCTGCGCCGGAAAGGTTTCAAGCGCGTCCGGCCCCTGCTGGGTGGCATTGATGCCTGGCGCAAGGGCAATTTGCCGATGGGAATTTGGGAAAAAGCCAGTCTCTCGGCCACGACCACCGTTCTCCTCAGCCAGCCCCCGGCGTCAACCGAGCCGCGCGCGCCTGCCCCGCCATAAAGCCATGATTCATGTCAACCCTAATTGGCCGATTCCTAACCTTGATGCCTAACGATCCTGTCCGCTCGCAACCAGTCCGGATGGCTGGCGAGCAATGCTGTAGCCGGAGATTCGCAACACCACGGCCGACACAGCAGGAACCTTTACCGAACACTGGCCATTGGCCAGCGTCCCTACGGGCGTCCATTGTCCAACCCAGGGCCCCGCGCCGGAGATGCTTGCTCCGCCCAGCATAACTCCGTCCGTCGCCATCGCGTCACCGTTTGTTTGGACGAGAAACATCGCCGCCACGCTCCCGGTTGCAAAGCCGTTTGCATTGATCGTTATCACCGCGCCGCGCGCGTTCGCTCCGTATTCCTTGTTGATGATCGTCACATAAAGATTGGCGTCATTCCGCACCGCATAAGCCGTCAGATTCAGACCATCCGGGTCAGTCATCGTTAGCGGCATTACATTCCCAAATCCGCCCGCGTCAAAGGCAGCAATCCCGTAACTGATCGGATAAAGTTGATAATCAGCCTTCGGGTCAACGAAGAAGTCGGCGTGAAAGCCATGAATTCCCGTATGGAAACAAACCCCAAGACAGCCATGAGCCGACCACCAGTGCAATGCGTCCAGCGCGAACAAAGCTGCCGCAAACGAATAATCCCTGAGTCCGGTCCTGGCCGGCGCGACGAAATCGGTGAATTCCGTGAACCGGTAGGGCAGCCCATAGTCCTGCGCCACCCCGCCAATCTCATGGTAGCAGGACGGATAATTCGAGGCATCCAGCTCCGATGACAGCTCGCCGGCAATCAATTCCTCGTCCGTTTTGCCTTTGGCGCTCTTCAAGGGTTTATAATGATAGAGCAGGCACGACACATTGGCGCTGCCCCGTTCTGCCTGCGCAAAACGGGAATCCCAGGAAAACGTCTTGCCATCATTGTCCGGCCCTCCGATTTTCACATCCGGCACGGCGCTGGTCACCGCCGAGGCGAAACTTTTCCAGGCTCTCATAAAAGTCGGGAAATTTGTTATCGCCCGGCTTTGGCCGTTCACTTTGTACTCGTCGGGTTCATTGCCGATAGCAAGGCAAATCACATTGGTCCGATAATGGCGCCAAATGTATTTGGCGGCATCCGCCGCCTGATCCGGCTTGCCGCCGGCCAGGTCCAGGGAATAGATGACCTTGATCCCTGCGACTCTCGCAAAACCAAAAAAGGAGTCTATGTCCCGGGTCGAAGGAATATAATTGGCATCCACCGAGTCCCCGCCAATCCGAAGGCTTTTCACTCCCAGATTGTGGAAAAGAGCAATCAGTTGCGTATTGGTCGGGCTGAAAAAATAACCATCCGGGTTATAATTTTTGCTGCCATATTGGAGGCTCACGGTTTCAAAGCTGAACACGCCAAAATCCGGAGAAGTCGCCAGGCCCGATGTTCGGGTGTCAATCGTCAGGCAGACAGGCGATGGCGCCGGCGCCGCGCACGCCGAAAGGCAAGCGACCGAAACCAAAATTGAAAATACCCTTCGCATTCCCGGACGCCTCACGGATAATAAATATTGGCCGGCGCATTTGGCGCCGGCGCCGTGGTATGCGCCGCCACCCACAAAAAATCCGGGTTGTCCGGGGGAGCAACCGATTGCGTTCTAACTGGCAGGGAAACTTCCTGAACTTGCCAAATAATCGGAGGAAATGCGCCTGGGTATATCCATTGGTGATATTCCGCATGGCCGTCAGCAAACGAAAACGGACACGCATTGTTGTGATAGGAGGAGGGCATGTCAATAAACTGCGTGTCCGCAGGGGCGGCCGGCATTGCTAAATCGAACAGGCCGTCATTGATGCTGTCCGGATGTTCATCCAGGAACACCCATAAAGCCGAAGGGCTTGGCGCAACCAAATCTCTTTCGTTCCCATAATGCCGCCAATCGCTCGGAGTTGTCGCTGTCCCGCCTCCGCCAGTCCAGTCGCCGTCGTCCTTGAAGTCCGTATCCATGGCGCAGTTCATCGAAAAACTCCGCACCCGCGGATACGCTGCGCCGCCGGGGTCCGCCCACGTGCTCTGGTCGCCGGGGTCTTTGAACACTTTCGGATCACGCACATAGCTCCCCATCACAGAAAACCCCGGGTCGAGCAAAAGCGCCGTATTGGTATAGTCCTCCACACCGATATAGGGAGCGGCATTGATGCTCGGAGCCGCGGTATTCTGACTATCTCCCCTCATCTGCCCCGCGACCCACGACGGATATCTTTCCCCATTGCGGTTTGGGGGCAGAGCGCCCTGATTGTCAGCGCTATACATATGCCAGGCGCCGGCAAGCTGCCGCATATTGACGAACGCGCCCATGTCCACCGCCTGCTCGTTGCCGCGAGCCAGAACGGGCCACAGGATTACGGACAAAACAGCCACCATGGCAATAACCACCAGCAACTCCGGCAGCGTGAAGGCACTCTGCGACGTCCGCATGCGCTCAAGTATATAAGTGCCTCCCGGATATTTCTTCCTTAAGCCGGCAAAATGCTCAATCGTCAGGGAATTGACCATTGCCTCAGGGATAAAAAATATTGGCCGGCGCAGTCTGGGACGGCGCCGTGGTATGCGCCGCGACCCACATAAAGTCCGGATTGTTCGGAACATTGGCCGATTGCTGCTTGATGGGTGTGGGAGTATCTTGAACGCTCCAATTGACCAGGGGAAACACACCCGGATAGATCCATCGGTGAATCTCGGCATGGCCATCGGCGAAGGCAAAAGCGCAAGCGCCATTATGATACGCCGCAGGCATGTCAACGTAGGTCGTGCTTGATGGGGAAAAGGGCATTGGAAAATCGAACAGACCGTCATTGATGCTGTCAGGGTGTTCATCCAAAAACACCCATAGGTCCGACGGACTGGGCGAGATCAAGTCACTTTCTTTCGCGTAATGCCGCCAATTGCTCGGGGTGGTCGCCGTCCCGCCTCCCCCCGTCCAATCGCCATCCTTCGCGAAGTCGGTATCAAAGGCGCAGTTCATCGAAAAACTCCGCACCCGTGAATACGGCGCCCCGCCGGGATCCGCCCAGGTGCTCTGATCGCCTGGATCCAAATAGATCTTCGGATTCTGGATGAAACTGCCCATCACGGAAAAGGTTGTATTCATTAACAGCGCCACATTCGTGTAGTCCTCCTCTCCGGTATAGGGAGCCGTGTTGATGCTCGGAGCGGCGGCGCCCGGATTTCCTCTCATCTGTCCCGCAACCCAGGAGGGATAATTCTCCGCATTGCGGTTCGGCGGCAGATAGTTGTTGTTATCAGTGCTGTACATTTTCCAGGCAATGATGATCTCGTGCAGGTTGTTGATCGCGCCAATGTCCACCGCCCGCTCCTTCGCGCGGTTCAAGACCGGCAACATAATTGCCGCCAGAATGGCAATGACGGCAATGACCACGAGCAATTCGATCAGCGTGAAGGCACGTCGCCATGCCTTCACGCCTCGGCTGAATCCATTTAAAATCAGGCTCTCCCTCCTTGATAAGCCTACATAGTCCAACATGCCCTTTTTTGTCATGGATAGAAACGCTGCTTTCCTGCAATTCGTTTTATTCATAGTAAAAAATCTTCTTATGCTTTTACTAGTACGTCAAACGGTAAAACACGCTGCCATTGGTCAGGTTGATCGGAATGACCGACTGGTTCGTGGCGGTTGAACCGCTGATATTGACCCAATTGGTGCTGATCCCGACCGCCAGGCTGTTGGTCTGGGCCTGCAGTTGCCAGCCCGTGTGGTCGGCGGGCCAGCTCAAGTAGAGATTGTTGTTCGTCACCGCAAACACAATGTTCGTCGGGTTCGGATTCACCGACGGCGCGACCACGGACAGCGTGACAAAGGCGCTGTTGGTTCCGTAGGCATTGGTCACGGTCAATTCCAGTTGGCCGGCGTTCCACGCCGCCGAGACACTCGGAACCGTCAGGTTCGCGGCCAGCGGACTGTTGCCTGCGCCCGATTGAAGGACCGCACTGCCGCCGCCGTTAGTGTTGATTTGCCATAGATAACCCACTGCGCTCGTTCCGGCCGCACCGGCCGTCAGGGACAATGATCCGCCCGAAGCCGCCGTTACGTTGAGCGGCGGTTCCGGCGCAACGTAGGCCGGAATTTGGGCGGGGTTGAGCGCCGCAGCATACAGCGCGCTGACTTCACCGGCGTTCAAGGCATTGGTCAGGAACGCCACATCGCAGATCTGCCCGGCAAAGCTCGCGCCCGCGCCGGTCGGATAGTTGGTATAAATGGGATCCGACCCAATTATAACGTCATCTGCATTGCCTGGAATCACGCTCGCCGGAGTTATGCCTGAAGGCATGCCGCTGGTATCCAACAGGCCGTCCACATAGATCGAAATGAAATTGGCCTGGTTGACCGCCACCACCTGATGCCAATTGCCATCGTTATAGACTCCAACCGTCGAAATGTCTCCCACGGCCTGGCCGGTGCCGCCGGCGGCGTGATTGCCATTGCCGGCGTCAAACACAACGCAGCCATTGGTCGTCACGCTCAACTGCCAGGAATTGGTCCCGTGACCGGCAATGGCCTGGATGCGATTGTCGCAGGGATTGCCACGGAACCATGCCATTACGCTGAAATCCGCGTTTGAGCCGGTCGGATTGAAGGCCGGCGCATAGCCCGCATCGGCAAATGTGCCGACGCCGCTGAACATCGTCACCTTGCCGGACAATCCGTTGAAACTGGCCCCGCCGGCATTGGTGGATGGCCCAGGCAAAAGGCCCGGCGCGGCGCCCGGCATATAAACTCCGTTGGCTCCCGCGTTTCCGTAATTGAACAACACCGGCCAGAAATTGGTCGCCGGCTCAAGGTAATTCGACGCATCCATCCGCAGATAAATTACCGGGTTGAGATTCCGCACATCGGTGAAATACTGGCCGGGATTGCCGCCGATGGCGTCGTAGTAATGTTCCAGAATACTATTGGTGCCAATCACATTGGTATAAACCGCAAACTCATCTATATAACCGGCGACCGCGCGAGTCCCGCCCCTGCCGCCGCCAATGGTGATCGGCGACCAGTAATTCGGGCTGTAGGATGCGGGATTATTGACCGGGGTACCGCCTATATTGTTTAATGCCGCCAAAAAGCCGTTGGTATAAATACTGATATTAGTGTTGGCATCGCAAGTTACCACCAGATGATACCAATTATCCAGAGGAGAGGCGTTGCCGCCGCTGGTGCCCGTAAATCCCACGTTGCTTTGAACACCATTGGCAAGGGTATAGATCTCGAAGCCCGTCGTGGTTCCATTCAACCAAACCAATCGAATCCCGGCCAGATTGCCGGCATTGCCGCCGGCGCCGCCCTGATTCAATCCCTCATCGTCGTTTTGGTCCCAGATGTCCTGGCTGTTGACGTTCGTTGGATAAAACCAACATTCAACTGTGAATGGCGGGACCAGGGTGGCCAGCGGCGAAGCGTTGGGAATGAACACATCATTGGTATATGACTCAGCGGGCGTATCCGCGCCGCTGGCGCCGCCGCGCGTGAAATTGAGCGCCGTATCACTGTCGTTTGTCAAGGCCCCGGGCACCCCGCGCACAAATGCGCCGTAGTTGCCCGCCCAATCCGGGTAAAAGCCTTCGCCCAACGGCCCCAGACTGCCGTAATTGACTTCGATGTCCCCCTGCGCCGCGGCTTCGGTTTCGTGCATCGGCCAGTAACCCGCCGGATTGAGGGCCAGAATGTTAGTCGCATAGGCGAAAGCTGGCGCCGGTGGCGGGTTGATGCTGATGAACGTGGAAACCGTACTGGTCACGGCGCCCAAATAATTGGTCACCACCACATAGTAGGTCGTGCTGCCCGCACTGCCGGCGGTCACCGTATAAGTCGCGTTTATCGCCCCGCCCACCGGATTGCCCGCGTTATACCACTGGTAGGAGTAGGGCGTCGGGCCCGCGGCGCCAATCGAATAAACATAGGACCGTCCCGACAAGACCGTGACCGGCGACGGCAGGTTTAACGTCAGCGCAAGCTTTGGCGCGTTCGTATTGACAACCAGCGTCACATAGACGTTTGTCGAACCCACGGCGTTGGTCACAGTCAACTCCAGTTGGTCGCCGTTCCAGGCCGCCGGAACATTGCTGGCCGTCAAGGTGGCGTTTAGCGGCAATCCGTTGGTTGCCACCATCGCCAGATTGGTGTTGGCGTTGACATCCGTCCAATAATAGCCGATTGGCGTCGTCCCGGCCGCGACGACCGGAAGCACCAGGGTATTGCCCTCGTTAACCAGCGCGGTTGTCGGAGGCGCCTGGACAAAGTAAGGCGCGACGCCACCCGGCACCGCCGCGGAATATTGCGCCATCACCTGGCTGATGTTCAATGGCCGGTTATAAATCGCGACATCATTCATGTACCCGTAAAATTGGTTGGTGTAATTGACGCCGTCGGTGCTGCCCGCGCCGATGGTTATCGGTTCCGGATCTTCATACACGCCGGAATTGGCCGGGATCGCCTCGACGTTGACCAGCTTGCCGTCATAGTAAAGTAACAATTGGCCATTCGCCTCGTCACACACGCCCACGATATGGTGCCAATTCCCATCCAGCGCGGGCGACGAACCGGACCCCACGGTATAAGCCGTGCCGTTGGCGGCGCGGACATAGAATTCGTAATGAGTTTTTGAGGAATCAATGCCCAGATTGAACTGGTCGTCAATGCCATAAAGCCCTTTGGCCATTAATGGCGCCCCGACTAATTGCCCGCCGTTGTAGCCGTTTGCCCAGGCTTCGACCGTGAACTCCCCGTTCGCGCCGTTGGTCGCCGCAAAATCCACGCCTTCAATCTGCTCGGCCATGCTGTCATAGAACGAAATATTGTTCTCTCCCACCCATGCCGCTGTTTCCGTGGGATCGGTGGTTGAACTGTATCCCGGCAGGCCAAGCACCATATTCGTGTAAATGCCGTCATTCCCGCGCGCGTAATCATGGCAGACCGCGCCATCATTCCCGTCACTGGCGCCGTTCCCGTCGTCCGGTTCGTTTAACCTCCAATAACCCATCGGACCGTTGGATAAAACCGCCGCCGGATAGGGCGCCGTCGGGTCCGCAATCACCGAGGCCGTCCAGACCATGCTGGTCGCCGAACCCGCGATGTTCGTCAAAATACAATAATTCGTTATCGTCCCCGCCGCCACGTTCGACCACGTGAAGTTCGCATTGGTCGCCGCCGCATCCACGACGCCGTTGGTGTACCAGAAATAATGAATCGGCTGGGCGCCTACTGCCGCGATTGAAAAAACCGGGTTGACCCCGGCAAACAGCGTGAAAAGGTTGGTGTCAGTGGCGGGAGCCTGATTGGTAATGGTCGGCGCGGCATAAATGGTCAGGTTCGCCAAAATGCTCGTCGCCGAACCATAAGTGTTTTGGATGACCGCATAGTAATAACCGTTATCGTTGCCGGTCAAATTGGTAACGGTCACCTGTGGGGTGGCTGAATTCACGTAATGACCGTTATCAACGAGTTTCGTCGCCCCGCTGTAATTGGAAGTGGTGTTGAAATACCATTGGTAGTTCAGCGCGCCGGAGCCTTTCGCGGTCACCTGAAAATTCGTATAGGTGCCCGGTCCGCCGTTGAGCGCCGTGTTGGCCAGAGGTTGCGCGGTGATGAACGGCGCCGCTTCGCAATTGTTGTAGAGCGTTTGAACTTCGCCGGCCGTCAGCGCGTTGGTCCAGAACGCCACATCGCAAATTTGCCCGGCAAACTGCCGTCCCGCGCCAACCGGAATGTTGGTGTAGGTCGGGTCCGAGCCGATCATCACGTCATCGGAATTTCCATTGATGAGGTTCGTCACGGAAATGTTCGCCGGCGTCCCGTTGGTATCCAACACTCCATCCACATAGATGAAAACCTCATTCGTTTGGTTGACGGCCACCACCTGGTGCCAATTGCCGTCGTTATAGACGCCGATCGTCGAAACGTCCCCGGCAGCCTGGCCGGTGCCGCCGGCGGGCACGTTGCCGTTTCCGGCATTAAATACCACGTGCCCGTTCGTGATCACGTTCAATTGCCACGAATTGGTCCCATGACTTACGATGGATTGAATGCGACCGTCGCAGGGATAACCCCGGAACAAAGCCGATATTGTGAAATTCGCATTCGAGCCGGTCGGATTATACGCCGCCGCGTTGCCCGCGTCGCCAAAGCTGCTCATGCCGCTTAAAGGGACCAAATTCGCCGAAACTCCGCCGAACGGCACGCCGCTGGGATTCGCCGGTGAACTCGTCACCAGTCCCGGCGCCGTACCGGGGGTATAGACGCCATTGCCAACGGCCACTCCATTGGTCGTTCCATAATTCATGAGGGCAGGCCATGTGCCAATTCCCGGCGGAGAGTATGCCGGCGCGTTCATCCGCAAATAAATCACCGGGTTATCGTTGGTGACATCGTGGAAATAATTGGTCTGGCTCGCGCTGTTAATGCCGTCATCGTAATGCTTTTGAATTTCGCCGGTGCCGAGTACGTTGGTATAAACCGCAAACTCATCAATATAACCGGCGCAGGCGCGGGTGCCGCCCCTGCCGCCGCCGATGGTTATCGGCGTCCAATAATCCGGAGCATAGGACGCGGGGTTATTGACTACGGCGCCGCCAATAGGGTTTAAAGCCGCCTGAGAGTCGTTGACATAAATAAGGATATTGGTGGTGGGATCACAAGTCAGAACCAAATGATACCAATTGTTTGAGGGAGAAGTATTGACGCCGGTGCTGCCCGTAAATCCCGCATTGTCCTGAACACCATTATTGAGGGTATATATTTGGAAGCCGGTAGTGCTTCCATCCAGCCAAACCAGCCGTATTCCGGACAGCGAACCGACATTTGCGCCCGCTTGCCCGGAATTCAATCCTACGTCGCCGCTTTGGGCCCAGATGTCCTCGCTCGTCAAATTCGTCGGATAAAACCAGCACTCGACCGTAAACGGCGGGTTCAACGTGGTCAAGGGCGAGGTATGAGGAACATAAAGAGCATTCGTATATAAGTTGGCCGACGGGCTGCCCCCGCGCGTAAAACTCACCGCCCGGTCGTCGTCGTTGGTCAAAATGCCCGGAGCACCGCGCTTGATACCAGGCGTTGCGCTCGCCCAATCCGGATAAAAGCCTTCGCCCAAAGGCCCCAGCGAGCCATAATTCGTCTCAATGTCCCCCTGGGCGGCCGTTTCCACCTCATGCATCGGCCAATAACCGGCCGGATTGAGACTGGCAACCGCATTCGAATAAGCTGACTGTGCGGGCAAACGCATCGTTGCCAGCAACAAGGCCGCCGTCGCCGCTGCCAGAACCTTGGGTAATTTCGTCTTCATAATTGGATTTTTGAGGATTGGCCGATCTTGAATTTTGCACTGATTCAAATATCTGAGAATTATGGTTCAGGGGGAAAGAACCGCTGACGCAATACGGTTGCCGCGACTGGCAACGCAGCCCTGCTCATGGAAATTCATTATCCAACCTTAATCTACCCCTAACGAGAGCGGTATCGCATATTTGGGTGACCTGAATCTTTGCCAATCGTTTCGGCGTCTTCAGGGCTCTGGAATTGAAACCAGGACAAACTTTTGCATAAATGGCCGCGCCATTCATGGAGCCGGCATATCACCCTGGTCTGACCAGGTGAATCATGGCGCAACCACGATGCAGCGGAACTTGCAGCTGCAAATCGTCTCCCACCCAAATCGCCCTGATGTTTAAAGCGGTATCTATTCCCGGCAGGAGTTCTTGGATTTTGTAATCGCCCTTCAAAGAGAAATTGTCGCGGCTCCTTAACTCGACCGTCACCCGCTCCACCCCTTTGTCGGCCAAAACAACCGGTATCACGTATCCATCCGGAACTTCGAAAATATTCGCTTTGGCATGGCCGCCAACCACCTGGATGATATCAGGGGCCAAAACCCATTTTCGACCCTTAAGCTCGTTGAGCAATGGGCCGTATTCCAGGAACCACTTATCAGCGGAGTCACTCGGAACTATACAATGATCATTGCCAGGAAACGGATCCGTTGGAAATACTCCCAGGTATAAAAGACGCTGGAAAAAGGTATCAGGACCTATTGCCGACAAGTCTTCAATCCTGGTCCAGGCTACGACTGGCCGGCAAATTCCAAGCAGGGCAGTCGCATTTAGGTCAGGTCCGGATTCGTTGTGCTCACTATAAATTCCGTCCCCATAATGCAACAGGTCAATTCGCGTCGAGACAAGTGGATTCATAAAAATCACCTTGCCGTTACGGTGCATCATTGGCCCCAACCTGCCCATCAGGTCGTTCCACGAGACATAGAGAGACCGGACGGGTTTATTCTCGTGCCAGCTGACGCCGTCGTCCGCGCGAGGGTTGAAAAAACGCAGCCAGTCCATCCGGTCAATGCATATTCCAGACGAGTCGGGGAGCAGATCAATCTGTGATTGTGCCTGTTCAAGCAAAAACTTCTGATAATTCTTTGCCCCGCAATCCATCACCACCGCGCCGTGCCACGAGGTATAACGGCCGCCCTGGTCGTCGCAGAGAAGGCCGTCGGCAATGGTCCGGTAGAGAAAATCGGTGCAGTTGGTCCAGGGATCCTTTTCAGGAGCTCCCCAATTCACATTCGCAGGACCTTTAACTTGAGCGCCGAACTCCGTGGCGTTGAAATAATTGAGGACATAAAAACCGTCCCTGCGCATTCGTTGGCTGTAATCATTTAGTTGCTTTGCTGACGTGTGCGTGGATGCGACTCGATCCGACACTGACCGGCCTTTTAGAACTGTGGCGCCAAAAGTTCGCCAATTTTCAGCGGGCGGCAGGAACATCCCCATATATGGGAAATCGTAGCTGGCCTTCCAATTAAACGCGAAAGCCATTTTCGCGAGTTTACCCGCATTTAATTCTCCCTCCCATGTCGAATACGCGCCGCAGCCTTCTATTTCGTAAGCGTTCGCAACCCACGGCTGAAAATAATCCGGATAACGTTTTACCATCCACGCAAGGCCGCTGCGCCAATCGGCCTCATGACTGACCAGGTCCATTGCAAAATGCACCCGGTGATTGCCTCCCAACCGGTGATCGCGGTGTTGAAATTCCATGCGGCCATCGGCCGTGGTGATTAACTTCATATAGAGCAGCGTATCTTCCGGCGATTGGACGATGCTGAATCCCGTTCCCGCGTCGGGTTCAATGACGGTCATTATCGGAATCGAAATAAAGTCACCCGTGATCGGCACGCCCGAAATCGGATTTCCGCCATACCATCGTGAGCTGTCGGTAAACGGCCTTGTTTCCAGAGGGTCATGCCACAAGAGATTTCGAATAGGCCTATTGCGTCCGCCATGCTCCGACAAATCAGGGTCAGACCATGCCGTCCAAAATCTCGTCGCTCGAGACTCGTGCCATTTTAACCCCGTAATGATCGCCGTGCTCCACGGTTTGCCGTGGCCAAAAATATCCACATCCCACCGGACACTGTTTGTGGTCGGGGTAAAGCGATCGGTGACTGAGACTTTATTTCCACTCTGGTCTTCCACCATCCGGTCAACCACTATGCCCCCATCCGGCAATTTTTGAACGTGTGTCAGGCCCGCCTGCTTGCACTGCGCCAATCTGGTTCCCCCGGTCAACGGCAGCTCATGCCCGCTCGCGCCGATCTCCAGGCCGGCGATTTCACCGTTGGCATCCAATTTCAGGATAAGACCGCCGCCCTGAATTGCGTAGATAGACTTGCCAGGTTGGTCGGTTTGATCGGATTGGTTTCGTGTTAATTTCGGCTGCGCCCAGTCCGCGCCGTCACCGCTGGCGACGCCCTCATTGAACACACTCAATTGCAATTCATTAATCCCGCTTACATCCAGCCCGACCTGCTTCGGTCGTATGCCCGCGCTCATGGGGCCGCTGTCAAAGAGTTTATTTCCATCCCCGAAGACCTGAAAAATTACATGGTTTGTACGATTGTGCGTTGTGCCGGCCTCTACGCCCACCCAGGTATCAAAGCGATTGTATTGGCCGTTCAAAATATAAGTAACTTCGCTGGGGCCGGCCGCGCTAATGCCAAAATCAAATTTGCGATCGCCTATTTGAAGGGATTTGCCATCGCTCGCCGGTTCAAATTGCGGCACGCCCACAATTTGAGTGAAAAAGACCGGTGGCAAGGAAGTCAGTTTTACCGACGATTCATTTTCATCCGCGGATACGCTTGAAACGCGGATGTTGAATGCCAACAGCAGAAAAACGAAAAGCATTTGGCGAATGAAAGAGCACGCAGTCATTGTCTGACCCGGAAAAACTGTTGGGCAGTGGTCATCGGCACAAGGTAGGGCGACACGGCATTGGTCAGGTCGGCATAAGGACCGCTCACATTGGTCGCACTTTGCAGGGTGCCACCGGGCCAATTCAATCCCAATTGGCCGGCGCCTGAATTGGTAAATGTCAATGTCACTGGCGGCAAAGTGGTTGCCGCTTGATAAATCATCTGAACCTGGCCGGCGGACAGTGCGTTGGTGAAAAAGGCCGCCTGCGCGATCGCCCCGGCAAAATAACGTTCGTTATTGCCCGCCAGGGTATAGTCCGGATCACCTCCCAATAGAATATCGTCGCTCGCATTGCCGGCCACCGGCCCGGGCGCCGGCCCGAAATTGTTGAGAGTTCCATCCACGTACAGGTAATCGTTGCTCCCGTCATAAACCCCGGCCGCAAAATGCCAGTGTCCATCGTTGAGAACATTGGTTGAGCTGATCGCGCCCGCCCCGCTGTTCCAGGCGAGCATTCCACTGCCGCCTGCCAGATTGAGTCCCCACGACGTGTTACCGCCGTGGCTCATAATCGTCTGCATCCGGCCGTCGGCGGGATAACTTTGGAACCAGGCCATCGCGGTAAAGGGCTGCGTGCCCGTCGGATTAAAGGCCGGATCGTTGCCCGCATCCACGCACGAAACGACACCGTTGATGGGCGCCGCTACGCTGTTTGTCCCCAGCGCCATGAGGGGCGGGCCGCCCAACCCTCCTGGCACGATTCCGGGCGGGTACGCGCCGTTGATCGGAGATGAGCCGTAATTCAGCGCCACCGGATACCCCGCCGGAGCGGGATTCGTGTAACCGGGGCAATCCATGCGGTAATACAAAAGCGGCCGGTCACTCAAAATAGTCTGGAAATAATTTGAACCGGCGCTGGTTCCCGCCAGATAATGATTGGTGATTTGGAGGGCCGACAACACGTTGGTATAGATGGCCACTTCGTCCATGGAACCGGCAAACCACCGAATGCCGTCAATGGGACCGTAATCCCATTTGCCCGCGCCGATGGTCAACGGCGACCAGGTGTCCGGAGCGTTGCCGGAAGTCGCGCTGTAAATGTTCTTTCCATTGACGTACAAAGTCGAATTCGTGCCGTCATAGGTCACCGCGTAATCGTACCATTGGCCAACGGTATAAAGCAGGCTGGTTTCCTGCTCCTCGTTCTGGCTGCTCCCATCGCCCGTGTAATAGTTCATTTGAAACTCGTTTCCTCCGCTTAACGCCCCCTGGCCCATCTGGAAGCCGCCGAAATTCGTGCCGCCGTTCAAACCCGTCCCGCCGCCCTCGCCGATCTCAACGGCGTAGGTCGCGTTGGACATCTTCACCCAGGCTTCCAAAGTGAAAGGCGCCTGTATCGTCAGCGCCGGTGTCAGACGCGGAACAAAAGCATAGCTGTTGCCCCCTCCCAAAAATCCAGCGCACGAATCAGTGTCTCCCGCCAATGCCCCCGCTTGATCGAATAATACCCCGGACGCATTGGTGGTTGCGTAATACGCGTTGCCCAACGGCCCCAGCGTGCCATAGTTGGTTTCCCAATTACCCGGCGCCGGAGCGTTGGTCTCTTGCAACGGCCAATAACCCACCGGATCGCAAGTCAAAACCTGTTGCGCGTAATTATTGGTCAGGGGTGGAATCGCGACGGCCATCACGCTCGCAACGCTACTGGTTGCCGCTCCATAGATATTGGTGATGATCACGCAGTAATTGGTCGCGCTTCCCGCCGTGACCGAATATGCAGCGTTGGTCGCCCCGGCGATGGAGTTGCCCTCCTGGTACCATTGATAGCTCATGGGCGCGCCGCCCGTGACGCCCACCGACAACAGGAACGTCCGGCCGGCCGCCAGGCGCACCAACGCCGGCAAATCCTGAACGATCAGCGGCGGGATAAAAAATGACGTTGGCTGGATCGCAAAAATCGCGGCGGAAGAAGCCGGCACCGTTACCACACACTGGCCGTTCGTGAGCGGGGCAAGCGCCGTCCATTGGCCGGCCCAAGGCGCGTTGTTGGTAATCGTCGCGCCGCCGAGCGTGACGCCGTTGGTGGCGCCGACGCCATTGGCGGCCGTCAAATACATCGCCGCCACGCTGCCGGTCACAAACCCGGTGGGAACGATGGTCACACTGGCATTCCGCGCGGTTGCGCCGTTTTCACGGTTGATGACGGTAACGTACAGATTGGTCGGACTGCCGACGGCATAGGCGGTCAGGTTCAAACCGTCGCTATTGGCCATCGTCATTGGCATCACCGAACCGTGGCCGCCCACATCAAAAGCCTTGATGCCGTAACCAATCGGGTAAATCTGGTAGTTGCCTTCCGGATCGTAATAGACGGTGGCGTTATATTTTCCCAGGAACGTGTGAAAATTCACGCCGTTGCCGTTATGCGCCGCCCACCAGTGCGCGCCATCCAGCGCAAACAGCGCCGAGGCAAACGCGTTGTTTCCGCCCCAAACCCCGGGATAGGAGGCCACATAGCTGTTGAATTCCGTCGAACGAAAAGGAAATCCATTGGCCGAGGCGATTGCTTCAGTTGCATCATAATGGCTCGGGTAATTGTTCGTGTCCCAGCCGGGCGACAGCATCCCGTTGATGACTTGTGTGGCCGTCAGGCCGCTGGAAGAGCCGCCCACGTAAAAATGGGAAAAAATCCAGGTCACCATGGGTGAGCCAGCCTCCGCATTGGCAAAATCACCGGCCCAGGCCGTGCCGGCGGAGTCCGGTCCGCCGAATTTCGCGTTCGGTACCGAGCTCGTGACGGTATCGGCAAATGCAGTCCACTTCGCCAGATAGGACGAAAATCCGGTAATTGCCGGGTCGCCGCCATTGTATTCATCAGGCTCGTTGCCGATGGCAAAGGCGGTCAGATACTGGTTGTAATTCGTCCACGTATAATCGGCGATGGCCGCGTCCTGCGATGGAATTCCATTCTCCAGGCGCAGGGAAACGACAACCTTCACACCCGCCGCGACAGCAAAACGAAACAGCGCGTCTATGTCCTGATTCGTAGGAGTGTACTGGAGGATCACGCCATTGTTTGTGTCCGTTGAAGTGCCGCCGATCCGGAGGTTCCGGATGCCGAGGTTGGCGAACAGCGTGACCAATTCCGCATTGGTCGAGTCGAACATATAGCCGCTCACCCCGGCGCCGTTATATTTCAGATTTCCCGTTTCAAAACTCAACCCAAGGAAATCGGAAGGAATGGCCGGTCCGGGAGACTGTGTATTGACCGAGAGCGTGACGGGCGATTGCGCCGACGCCGCGCCGGCGAGCAGACAAGCGGCGCAAGCCAGATTTAAAATCATCCTCATTTTATAGGCCCACCCGCTCGTTTTCGATTTCTATTGCCG
>JASHPN010000220.1 GCA_030038175.1 Verrucomicrobiia bacterium | reverse complement strand
TTTGCAAAACAAACGGCAGGCCGGAATTTTACGAAAGAGCCGGGAATTGCTGGCTGCTTAGTGGTTTGGAGCGTAAATACGATGACGTTCGCGGCAAGACATTTTTGGCGCAGGCGAGGCGAGAGCGACGAGCATATCCTTCAGGGATCTGTAAGGAGCGAACAACGAAGCCTGCGGCAAAAAGGGCTGCCGCCCGGAGGGTTGTGTTGGTTTTGGCCGTTGGGCTTCGTCGCTTATCGGTCACTGTTCCACCAAAGGGATATTACCTCTTTGCGACTCATCGCTGGCCAAAACCAACGCAACGAACGCCATCGTATTTACGCTCCAGACCACATCTAGACGCCGAGGAAAAATCGGTGGGGAACGCAACGCGCGCCTTAGCTGGCGCGCGTTTTTTTATTTCTCCTCCACCCGCTGGATTTTCGCACCCAATTTTCTCAGTTTCTCGTCCATTTTTTCGTAACCGCGGTCTAGGTGGTAAATACGGTTAACCTGCGTCTGGCCGCCGGCCGCCAGGCCGGCAATCACCAGCGCGGCGCTCGCCCGCAAATCGCTCGCCATCACCGGCGCGCCGCTTAAAGGCCTGCCGCCTTTGACAATCGCGCTGGGGCCTTCAATTTCTATGTCTGCTCCCAGGCGCGCCAATTCGCTCACGTGCATGAAACGCGATTCAAAAATCCGCTCGGTAATGATGCTGATGCCCGGCGCCAGGGTGAGCAGGGCCATCATTTGTGCCTGGGCGTCGGTCGGATAACCGGAGTACGGCAGCGTGGTGACGTCAGCCGCCATTAATTTCCTTCCGCGCCGGACCGTTAAAGTCCCGCCGCGTTGCTGCAAAGAAGCTCCCGCTTCGGTCAATTTATCCAGCACGGCCCGCAGGTGGTCCGGCCGGCAGTTTTTGATCGTCACCTCCCCGTTGGTCGCCGCGGCGGCAATCGCAAATGTCGCCGTTTCAATCCGATCCGGAATAATGACATGCTCGGCCCCATGCAATTTGTCAACGCCTTCAACCGTAATTGTCGGGCTGCCCGCCCCCGAGATCCTGGCGCCCATCGAGTTCAGGAAATGCGCCAAATCCACCACCTCCGGCTCGCAGGCGGCGCTTTCAATCACGGTCACGCCCTCCGCGAGCGCCGCGGCCATCATCACGTTGGCCGTGCCCAAAACCGTCGAGCCTTGGCGGCCTCCCAAAAACGTTGTCGCCCCGATCAGTCGCTTCGTTTGGGCGTGAACATATCCGCCCTCGATTTCAATCTTCGCGCCCAGGGACTCAAAGCCTTTCAAGTGCAAATTGATGGGGCGCGCCCCAATGACGCATCCGCCCGGCAATGAAATCCGCGCTTTATGCAATCGCGCCAGCAACGGGCCGGCCACACAAATCGAGCCTCGCATTTTGCGCACAAGGTCGTAGTCCGCGTAACCGCGGATTTTTTTCGCGCGAACCGCCAGGGTCCCGCCTTCGAATTTCACGTCCGCCCCGAGCGACTTCAGGATTTGCGCCATGAAGCGCGTGTCACTCAGTTCCGGGATGCCGCGCAGGACGCACGGTTCTTCGGTGAGCAGGGTCGCCGCCATGATCGGCAGCGCCGCGTTCTTGCTGCCGCTGATCGTCACTTCGCCGCGCAGAGGCCGGCCGCCTTTGATTAAAAAACTTTCCATGATTGTTAAATCCGGGCTCTCAACCGCGCAACGACGCGATCAGAATCCGGTCGCGCTGACTGTAATCGGACTTGACGGCCTCGACAATCCACTTTTCGTTTTCAAAAATTTTCCGGATGGCCGGAGCCTGGCCGTCCCCAAATTCCAGCATGATTTTTCCCGCCGGCTTCAAGCGCGGTTTTGCCTCAATGGCAAAACCGCGGTAAAAAATCAAACCGTCTGTGCCTCCATCAAGCGCTGTGCGCGGATCAAAATCACGCACCTCCGGCTGCAATGTTTCAATTTCTGCCGTGGGAATGTACGGCGGGTTGCTCACGATGAGATCGAAAACAGTTTCTTTGGGCATGGCCGCAAAACCATCGCTGTGGCGGAACTCAATTCCAGCGGTATTGTTTTTCTTGGCGTTATCGGCGGCCAGCGCCAGCGCCTCCGGTGAAATGTCAGTCGCCGTGATGCGCGCGGCGGGGCATTTCGCCGCCAGGGCGATGGCAATGCAACCGGTGCCCGTGCCCAGGTCAAGTGCGGCTCGAACGGGGGAACCGAGGCTGGCGAGAAAGGTCCAGCCGAGTTCGGCCAGAATTTCAGTTTCCGGGCGCGGCACGAGGGCGTGGCGATTGACCGTTATTTCAAATCCGCAAAACGAGGTCGAGCCGGTGATATGCTGAAGCGGTTCTCGCCCGCCCCGGCGTTTGACGCATTCGCGCAAAGCATCAGTCTCTGTGCCCGCGAGCGTTCGCTCGAAATTCAGATACAGCTTCATTCGCGGCATTTTGAGCAAATGCGCCAGAAGTAGTTCGGCCTGGAGGCGCGGCGATTCCACGCCGCGTTTGGCGAGGAAGTCGGTGCTTTTCTGGATGGCTTCGAGGACGGTCACAGTGAAACGGTCGGGTTGACCTGCTGAAAAGTTGCGAATTATTTTCGGTCGTGCGTGTGAACCAGCAACCCGATGTAATAGACCAGGAAGTACCCAAACATGAGGCCGACGATGAGAAACGTCAAAGGGCTGGGCTGGGGTGGCGGATTGCCGGGGCCGAACGATGAGTTCGGCAAAGTCGCCAGGCGATAAAGCACGCGGCCGGCCAGCAGTAAAGAAATGGCCACGCCGATCCGTGTGTCGGGTTTATAAAAATGACCTTCTTCGGTGGTCTCGAACCGGGTCAATCGCAGTCCGAGCAATCCTAACAGCGCGCCCGGCAAAACGCCGCCTCCGAATCCAATAAGGATTTGCGGATTGCTCACCCCGATGAAAACGACGAAGGCGCAGGCGGCGCCAAATATTGCAAGGCTGATGATAATACGGGTCGGATTTAATTTTTGCCTGCCAATACTGCGTCGCATGCGCCGGTACAGGCGCCAGGCAATATAACACCCAAGCAGAACGTAAATGACGGCGCGATTCATGCGCGCAAAAAGCTGCCAGACGTTGCGCTTTTCTTCAATGAGTGATTTCGAGTGCCGAAAACACATCGGAAAGTAGCCAGACACGGAGTGTCTGGTAGCGGCCCCCAATTATTTTAGTCCTGAAATGACCATGGAAAAGCCTTTCCGCCGTAGGCGCTAATTGAGTGCCCTGCCGCGGTCGCGCCGCAGCAGCCCTTTGGCGCGCCGCGAAGGCGGAAAGAAGCACCCGATAATAAGCCAGGGGTAAGCGAGTCTTCGCCTGTCGCCGCAGCCTCTTGGCGAAGGTGGAATAGCGCGCATCTCGTTTCCGGCCTTTTCAAAAACAACAATCAACAATTTATGCCCCGGTGACAGCGCAGCGCGCCGTCCCTGCCGGCAGTACGAATTGGAACAGTGTCAAGATGCGCCCGCCGATGGCTACGCAATGGACGGGAATTTGACCTCGGTTCCGACGCGCAACAGTTTTCCGGCTTCGGTCGGAGGAACTGAAGTATTGATGGCAAAACGATAAAAATGGTTGAACCGTTGCGCGTTCGCCCAGGGGGGCAGCGTTTGTTTGCGCATTTCCATAAACCGCTTTTGAAATCCGGAGACCGGCTGGGCGCTGTCGGGATCGCGGGTCGGCACCACGCAACGCTGGCAGGGATTGTGTCCGAAAAATTTTACGTCGCCGATCTGAAACGGCTTGAGTTCTCCCGGCGCGCCAAACAATTCGTCTTCACAAAAAGGAAGTTCGCCGATCAATTCCAAATTCGCGCGGAAACGGCGGCGGGTGCTCTCCAGAGTCAGTTCGGGAAACCAGCTTTGGATCGCGCGGAGGCTGGCTTCACTCACGATGGTGGGACCAAAGGCTTCACGATCATCGGGAAACCCGTGTTCGGCGTCGTTCCGTACGACGACCGGGAAACCAAAAAAATCGCTTAACCATTTTTCCAGCGGAACCCGGTTGTCCAATGGAAACTGTTGGGGCGTTTGCCCGTTGGGCCAGAGGCGGACTTCCCGGATTTCCGGTTCAAACGCGCAGCGCAACTCATGGACGCGCGGTGTGCGCTTGCCGTTGATCACCTTGCCCTCCGTGTCATAAATCGCAAAAATACGGTCGTCCTCCAGAATGCCGCCCGCCGTGAGGCGGACAGCGTCAAGGGACAGGCCGTCGAGAGCTTTGATGGGGAAGATAATGATTCGGCCGATGTGCATCCGGGAGCCACACCAATAATGCAAATTTTCCCCGCCCGGCAAATCTTTTTTAAAAATGTTGGCGGGAATTTTTTTTACTTCTAATTCCCTCCCGAATTTTCGCGGCGGCTAATCATCTTCCGGTTTTTATTTATCCGTGGTGCTCAAATCGCGACAGCCAGGTTTGTCGTGGCAATTGGGCCTTTTCAATATTTCAGGGATTTTAGAGAAAATGCCGTTGGCATTGGCGCTGCTTGGCGCGAGTTGCCTTTATGACAACAAAGTTACCTGTTAGGCATCAAGCGGTGGAAGACCTCCAGGCGCAACTTTCGTCCTTTGGCGCGCGCCTCAAAGAATTGCGCCGGCGCCGGGGGTGGACCTTGCAGGCGGTCGCCGCGCGGAGCGGGCTTTCCCGGGCGTTTTTGTCCCGCCTCGAATCAGGCGGCCGGCACGCATCCATCGCGGCGGCCTTGACGCTGTCGAGGATTTTCGACGTCTCTTTGGCGTCTCTCTTTGAGTCTCCGGCGGCCGAAAGTCCGTGTGTAATTGTCCGCGCGAGCGAGGCCGTCGAGAAAACGGCCAACGGGCTGAAGTACGCGCCGTTGTCGTTCGCGGGGCGGCTCTTTAACCTGCAGCCGTTGCGGGTCAGGGTGTCTCTGTCGCGCCGCGGCAACGAGCATTATCATCATGACGGCGAAGAATGGGTCTATGTTTTATCCGGCGGCCTCACGCTGTCGCTCGCGGGCAAAACCTACGATTTAGAGCCGGGCGACGCGGCCCATTTTGATTCGCGGCTGCCCCACCGGTTCATCGCTCGCGGCCGTCGCGACGCGGTACTTTTGGTCGTAGCCGCGCCCGTCCTGTCACCTCCCGTCAATCCCCATATTAATCAACGCGGGGCCGTTCCGGACATGGGTTTGTCGCCGCTGCCGAAGGAAAAGAGCGTTTCCGCGGAATACCGGCGCGGCGGTGCGCGTGGGGTGGCGCGCGCCGCCCGCCCGGTGCCGCAAATCCGCCGGAAATTAATTTGATAAATGAACCGTTAACCAAATAAAGACCATGAATAAACTCCGTTCGAATTGTTTGCACTTCAAAGAGCTTCTTGCTCAAAACATCGCGTTGATTTCGCCGACGATGACCGCGGCCCTGATTGTGCCGCTCATGTTCGGCACCACCGGCAGCATCAGTTGGCTCTCCTATGCCCTCGGTGGCGTCCTGGTATTATTTGTCGCGCTAAGTCTAAATGAATTCGCCCGGCGAACCACGAATTCCGGATCCATGTACAGTTACGCCATGGCCGGCCTGGGGTTTACTGGCGGCTCGCTGTGCGGCTGGTGCCTGCTGTGGGCGTATCTGTTCATCGGGCTGGCCGGCACAACCGGTTTCACGTATTTCGCGCAGACGCTGCTCCAAATGGTTCATGTCAATATCCCGCCTGTGTTCCTTTTTGTCCTTTGCCTGGGAACAAGTTACTTTATTGCTTTCAAAGACATTAAAATTTCGACCCTGATTACTTTGGGGCTCGAAGCGTTTTCGATTACGTTCATTTTTTTGCTGGCGTTCATTGTTTTGAGTCACAAACACTTCGCGATTGATACGGCACAATTCACTCTAAAGGGTACCTCCATGCTGACCCTCGGTATGGGAGTGGTGGTGGCAATTTTCAGCCTGGTCGGTTTTGAAAGCTCCACCGCATTCGGGGAGGAGGCGGTCAATCCTCTTAAAACCATCCCTCGGTCCATCATTTGGAGTCTTATCATCACAGCGTCTTTCTTCGTTTTCATTACGTACGTGGAAGTGCAGGGTACGGCGGGATATTCGACGACTCTGGATAAACTGGGCGCGCCGCTCACCACTCTGTCCCAAATTTATGGCGTTCCGTTCCTCGGACCGATAACATCATTTGGCGCCATGGTCAGTTTCTTTGCGCTGGCCTCCTCTTGCATGAATGCCGGTTCGCGAGTGATGTTTGCCATGGGGCGTCATAGCTTCTTTCCTGTGAAAACCGGCGCGGCCCACCCAAAGTATGGCACCCCGCACGTCGCCCTTACCGCCTATGCCATTGTGATGTTTTCCGTGGTCACCGTTTGCTATTTCTGGCTCACGGCCAATGGTTTCGCCGTGTTGGACGAATTTAACGATGCCGGCACGATGGGCGCGTTCGGCTTTGTCGGCGCCTACACCTGCATTGTGCTGGCCGCCCCGGCCTTTCTCAAAAAACGCGGAGAACTGGCGGCCAAACACATTGTGTTGTGCGTCGTCACGATGGTCTTAATGCTGGTTCCTATTATTGGCAGCGTGTGGCCCATTCCTTCGCCACCGGTCAATGCGTTTCCTTATGTCTTCGTCGGTTATCTTTGGTTCGGTCTCATCCAGGTCATGAGCATGCAACATCAAAAACCAAAGCGCGTGGAAGAAGTCGGCGCGGAGGTCCGGGCGCAACATGCGGAAATCGGTGTGGAAGCTGTGGCCTGAGCAACCCTATGAATAATCAAATCGGCGTCATCGCGGCCATTCATCGCTACCCCGTCAAATCCATGATGGGCGAGGAGTTGAACGCCGCGCACGTGGGCGCCAAAGGGCTCCGGGGAGATCGGGTCTTTTCCATCGCCGATCCGGCCACGGGAAAAGTGGCCAGCGCAAAAAACCCCTCAAAATGGCCGCACCTGTTTTCCTTTCGCGCGGCCTTTGCCGGCCCGTTCGATAACGGCGCCCTGCCGCCGGCGCAAATCACGTTTCCGGACGGCAGCATGGTGTCCACGGAGGATGAACAAATTGAAAGCAAATTGTCCGCGAGCATCGGCAAGCCGGTTCGATTTCTCTCGGGAGCGCTGGCCTCCGGCACACTCGAAGAATACTGGCCCGACATCGAAGGGCTGGCGCGGCGCGACGTGGTCACGGATGAAGCCATGCCGTCGGATACATTCTTTGACTGCGCGGCGGTCCATTTTCTTACGACCGCCACTTTGGATAGTTTGAGGTCGGCCTATTCGGAGGGCCGATTCGAATCACGCCGTTTCCGGCCCAATCTGGTCATCGAAACTCTGCCCGAATTGAAAGGCTATCCCGAAAACCGATGGGACGAAAAAATTCTCGCCATTGGAAATGAAGTGAAGATTAAAATCACCGGCCCTTGCGGCCGTTGCGTGATGACCACGCTGGCCCAGGGCGATCTGCCCCGAGACACGGGGATTTTAAAAACGGCCGCCAAACACAATCAGGCCCGCGTGGGCGCCTATGCCTCCGTCCTGCAAGGCGGGGCCATCCGTCGTGGCGATATTGTTCGAATCGAGCCGCCTGAAAAGCCTTGACCTCTAAAATCGGACGCGCAGCGGGACCACGACCTGGCGTTCTCGTCCGCCGTTCCATGCCATCGGACGACAATTCTCCCTCTCGCAGCTTGCCGCGCCGTAGTTCCGCTCCGGGCGGAACGAAGGCGGGCGGATGAGGGAGAATCATTCGAACGAAAACCGTGTCTGGTTAATGGAGAGCCTCGACCTCCAGGTTCATGGAATGTCAATCGCAGCCGCCATTTTCCGCAGTTCGGTCTTCACAATTTTGCCGGTCGCATTCTTCGGCAGGGCCGGCAGGAGAATAATTTTTTTCGGAACCTTGAAATCGGCCAGTTTGGACCGCACGAATTGAAGCAATTCCTGCGCGTCAAGCGTGTGCCCGTCCGCCGCCGCCGCAAATGCCAGCGGCTGCTCACCGCGCCGCGGGTCGGGCACGCCAATCACCGCCGCCTCCTTGACTCCGGGAAAATGATAAATGACTTCTTCAATTTCCCGCGGATACACATTGATGCCGTTGACGATCAGCATGTCCTTCTTGCGGTCCGTGATGTAATAATATCCGTCTGCGTCGCGGTAGCCGACGTCCCCCGTCAGGAGCCAGCCATTGCGGAAGACCTTTTTTGTCTCTTCCGGCTGGTTCCAGTATCCCATCATGACGTTGCCGCCTCGCACGCAGATCTCCCCCACCTCATCCTCCCCCAACAATTTTCCCTGGTCGTCCTGGACGCTCATTTCCACATGGGCGACCGGGATGCCAATCGAACCCGCCTTGTGGGCTCCTTTGAGCGGATTCTTTGAGACCACCGGGCTGGCCTCGCTCAGTCCATAACCTTCAATCAGCGGCGCCTTGAATTTTTCCTCAAACTCGCGGAGCGTTTGCATCGGCAAAGGCGCTGAGCCGCTGATAAAAATTCGGATCGGAATCGGGGTGGGCAAAGGCGCGGCCAGCAGCATCCGGTAAAAAGACGGCACGGCGGGCAGGATCGTGGCGCGCCGCGAAAAAATCTCCTGCAACATCGCCCGGGGCGGATGCAGGGATTTGACCAGGACAATCGAACCGCCCATGGTGAACGGCAGAAAAATTCCCACCGTCATCATGTACGTATGAAAAAGCGGCAGAATGACGGCAAAGGAATCGTCCTCCACCGTGGACAGCACAATCCGGCAGCTTCCCACGTTGTGAAGCAGGTTGCCGTGAGAGAGCATCGCCCCTTTCGGTTTGCCGGTAGTGCCGGACGTGTAAATGATGACTGCCAAATCGGCTTCGGTGCGGCCTGCGCCGAACGCCGGACCTGTGGCGCCGGCTGGCAAGGACCCAAAATCCTCAATCGTCAGCATTTTTAAACGAGGCCGCCCGGCTGCCAGCGCGGGAAAATGCGCGCCCAATTCCCCGTCGCAAATGAGAATGTCAATTCCCGCGTCTTCTAAAACATAGGCAACCTCCGGCGGTTTGAGAAAAGTATTGATGGGCACTACCACTCCGTCGGCCTGTAAAATCCCAAAAACCGCGGCGGCAAATTCAGGGCAATTTTTCAACCACAACGCCACGCGATCGCCGGGCTTGACCCCAAGCTGGCTTTCGAGCCACGTCCCCACCGCCAGCGACTGCGCCAAAAGGGCTTCGTAGGAAATTTCCTTTTCGCCGAAATAAATGGCGGTTTTCCGGGAATGCTGTTGCGCGCAATCTGAAAAAGCAGTGGCCAGATTCATTGGGCGATGTTAAAAATAGCCGCCTATTTTGCAAGCTGGCAATTACGAGCTCTTTATGATAGAAAACCGCCGTTGTTCCCCGAGGACTTGGGCACTTGACGCAAAGTGATTGATACAGAGGACAAACTGGTTGCATTTTTGCCGCAACTACGCGCTGCCGATTGGGTCTCTCTCGATACCGAGGCGGACAGCCTCCACGCCTACCCTGAAAAAATCTGCCTGATTCAAATCAGCATTGCCGGCCATGACCGGCTCGTGGATCCGCTCTCGAAGATAGATCTGACCCCCTTGCTCGACTCCCTCAACGCCCATGAACTCATCATGCACGGCGCCGATTACGATTTGCGGTTGCTCGAAAAACACCATGAATTTGTTCCCTCGGCTATTTTCGATACCATGCTGGCGGCCCGTCTCCTGGGCGAGCGCCAGTTCGGCCTGAGCGCGCTGGTGGAAAAATTCCTGGGCGTCAAATTGGACAAAGGATCGCAAAAGGCCAATTGGGCGCAGCGTCCGCTCACCGAGCGCATGGAAAAGTACGCCCGCGCCGATACCTATCATTTAAAGCCGCTCGCCGATAAATTAAGGTCCGAATTGGTCTCCCGGCGCCGCCTGGCGTGGCATCAGGAGTTTTGCGCGCGGCTGATCGAGAATTGCGCCCGGCCCCAGGTGATTGACCTGGACCTGATGTGGCGCGTGAAAGGCAGCGCCCGCCTCAGCCGTACGGGCCTGGCCGTCCTGCGTGAATTGTGGCGCTGGCGCGAGCACGAGGCCGTGCGCGCCAATCGCCCCCCGTTTTTTATTTTGAACCACGAAAAACTCGTGGATATCGCCGCCGTCGCGGCGGTGAAACGGCCGGTCGAAAATCTGTTGCCGCCGCAAATGTCGCCCCGCCGCCGGACCGCTCTCCTCGAGGCCCTCAAAACCGGCCTGGCGGTCCCTCCCGAGGCGCAACCGGACATTTTGCGCCATCATTTCCAGCGGCCTTCCGAGGCGGAATTCAAACGGTACCGGCAATTGGAAAAAATCCGCGACGCCCGCGCGGATGAATTGGGCATTGATAACGCCCTCATCGCCAGCCGCCCCGTCCTGGGCGATTTGGCGCGCGACTGGGATAATTTCGCGCCCTCGTTGATGAGTTGGCAGCGGGATTTGTTGCAGAAAACGTAGCATTGTCTATTTTTTGCCGATGCAGCAAACGACCTTGACCCTCGGCCATTCGCCGGACCCGGACGACGCCTTTATGTTTTACGCCCTGGCGAAGGATTTGATTCCCGCGCGCGGCTATCAATTCCGGCACATCTTACAGGACATTCAAACTTTGAACGAGCGCGCCACGCGCGGCGAATTGGACATCTCGGCCGTCAGCATCCATGCGTACGCCTACGTGAGCGATAAATACGCCCTCCTGCCGTCCGGCGCGAGCATGGGCGACGGATACGGGCCGATGCTCGTCGCCCAGGAAAAATTCTCGCGCGCGGAAATCGCCGGCAAAAAGATCGCCGTTCCCGGCACGATGACCAGCGCTTTCCTGGCCCTGCAATTATGGCTGGGCAAACCCGCCCGGGAATTCAATTATGTTGTGGTGCCGTTCGACCGGATATTTTCGGCGGTAAAAAGCGGCCAGGCGGACGTCGGCCTCATCATTCACGAAGGCCAATTGACCTACCGAAACGAAGGCCTGGTGGTTTGTGAAGATCTCGGTGTCTGGTGGAACAAACAAAATGACGGGTTGCCCCTCCCTCTTGGAGGAAATGTGATTCACAAAAAATTTTCACCGGACGTGCGTCGCGCCATTTCCGGCGTCCTGACCGCCAGCATTCAATACAGCCTCGACCATCGTCCGGAAGCCGTGCAGCACGCCCTGCAATTCGCCCGCGACATGGGCCGCGACCTCGCCGACAAATTCGTCGGCATGTACGTCAATCACTGGACCCTGGATTACGGCGACCGCGGCCGCGAAAGCATCCGCCGCTTCCTCGGCCAGGCCTTCGACCGCGGCCTCATCCCTCACCGCCAGGAACTCGAGTTTGTGACTTAGCCTTTGGTGTCGCGGAGCGACCAGGGGACAGTAGCCAGACACGCAGTGTCTGGAAATCGGCCAAACCAGAAAAAATTCGTCCCGGCAGGGACGGCGGGAAAGGCCCAATCAACACGCCGGGAGGATGAGGGAGAGTCGTCCCAGCGAAGATCCTGTCCAGCTCATGGGGAAATTTCAGAGTCAGAGATCTCTGGAACAATTCCGCGGGTAATGCCTGCGGCCATTCCGCCCGCCACCCCATTTGTCCCCTCCGTCCCATTCAAAATCACCCAATCTTGCCCCCAAAAATACTTATTCACATGGACAGCCAATGTCCAACCCCCTCCCCCATAGTGGCCCGCGTAAACGATAGCAAAAACAAAATAAACCAAAGAAAGATAACGTTATGAATACCACGCAGGCAAAAGCAGCAGTCGAGCAAATGCTCAAAACCGACAGCCAACCAGCCGCGCCGGCCAATCTCAAATCGGATTGGCTCGAGCAGCTCGCCAAAGCCCTAAAATCGTCCGCCAGTCTGGCCGGTTTGGCCATGCCGCCCCGCGAATCCATCATCGGCAAGTGGTTCAAAAAAGGCGACCTCGGATTCATCTACGGCCCGCGCGGCATGGGAAAAACCTGGCTGGGCCTCTTCCTGGCCCGCAAATGCGCCGAAGGCGTGGCGACTTTGGGCAATTTGGTCGAATGGAACATCCAGCGACCCCATCGCGTCCTTTACGTGGATGGCGAAATGCCCGTGGACGATATCCGCGAGCGTGACGCTGCCTTGGCCCTCGGCGCGGCGCCCGGGCTTTTCTATTTGCAGCACGAAGCGCTCTTTCACTTGACCGGCCGAGCCTTGAACCTGACCGAACCGTCCCTTCAGGCCGCCATCCTCGATTTGTGCCGCCGCGAAAAAATCGAGATCGTATTCCTGGACAATCTCTCATGCCTCTTTTCCGGTTTGCGCGAAAATGACGCCGATTCCTGGGACCGCATTCTGCCCTGGCTGTTGGAAATGCGCCGCAACCGCATCGCCGTCGTCTTCATCGCCCACGCGGGTCGCAACGGTCTCATGCGCGGCACTTCGCGCCGCGAAGACGCCGCATTTTGGATCATCAACCTCTCCGAACCCAAAGAGCCTTCCGATTACCAGCAAGGCGCTAAGTTTCTGGCTCGCTTCGTGAAAAACCGCAATGCCACCGAAGCCGAATGTCCCACGCTCGAATGGACCTTTTTCAAACCCACGAACGCTGCCAAAGCGGTCGTCTCCTGGAAAAGATTGTCGACGGCGGAACTCTTTCGCCAATACGTCGAAGACGGTATGACTGCCGCCCAGGAAATCGCCCGGGAACTCGGAATCACGCGCGGGCGGGTATCACAACTTGCCACCCGCGCGGCCGATGAGGGCTGGCTGAAAAAGATCGGCAGAAAATACCTGCTGGCGTCCGAAGACCCGAACAAACGTTCCCTGAACCAGCAAGTGCATGTCTAACTACACCAATCGCGTAGGAGACGACGTGAGGAGACTCAAACTTCATTTCTCAGTGAGGCGAGAGTCCTCCTCACGCCCTTTCAAATCTCAAATTTCTAATCTCAAATCCCCGACCAATCATTCAACCCTCAACTCTCATCCGTATGAACCACAACTCATCAATTACCCCAATTACGGATTCTCTCCCCGAACCCGCTTCCATCACCGAACCCGACAATTGCCCCTTCAAAGGCCCGCTGACGCAAGCGTACCCACCTCAAAATTCAAAACTCGTCACTCCTAACTCACCAGCAGCCATTACCGCCGCGCTCGTCGAACGCGTATCCGACCGCATCGCCACCGGCTTCCCCTTGGAACTCGCCCTCGCCGGCGAATCGGTGAGCCGGGCGGACTACGAACAGCAATTGCGCGAGCACCCGGAATTCGCGAACCTCGCAAACGTGGCCAAACGGAAGTTCCTGCAATCCGCCATCGCGGTTCTCCTGAACGCCAGGGATTCTTCCGCGAACATCCGCTGGCTCCTGGAGCGGCTCTACCCCGAAGTCTTCAGCCGAAACCGCGAAAGTGAAGACGTCAAAAGCGGAAAGGCCAACAGCGGAATCTCCCCCATCGTCGGCGTATCTGATGAAGAATACCTGGCTATGGTGGAAGCCGCGAGACACCTTTGAAACGCCTGTGACACCATGAGAAAACTCAATTTTCAGTTCCCGGCCGCCATTTCCTTGGCGATGGTGGAAACCTTAACTGTTATTCCCCATCCCTCGCGTGCAATACTCGTTAACCTTCTGTCGAGGCCGAAAACGCGAATATTCTTCTCAATTGCCAAAAGAGAACGTAATTTTTATCGGATGAACGCCGGCATGCAAAAAGGTGAGGATTACGCCATTCTCAAAGATGCCGGCCTTCCTGTTCCGATTTATGGCGTCTTCGATAATTCATGTTTGACCGATAAGAAGGCCGAACTCCGTGATTGTGTGGAGCGTATTTTGAATGAAGGCAGCGGTTTGGCCGGTGTAAGGACTGAGGCAATTGGAAACCCATCCCCACTTGGGAACTACCCTCATTATATGCCGTTGCATAATTTCGATGAGGTCATTAGCGCAATCAAACGAAATGAGCGCGAGAATCCCCAGAATCGGTGGTGGTATTTGGTGAATGAAGCGTTCCTCAATTATGCATGGAACGCCGTGGTAAAGTTGACCAGGGAGGGATCTTTGCCTGGACATTGGACGCTGGAAGGCGAGGTTAACTTATCCGACAACGTTCCGCTGAGGCCGGCCTTGGATAATATGGAAAACGTCATTCGAGCGCGCCGCTGGGCCGGAACGGATGCTGCCGGCGTGCGGAAAAAGATCATGCAATCGGGCATCGTTGAGACTTTTCTGGAAATATCAAAGGTAAAAACCCCGCAAGGTTCGCGTCTGATTTTTTGGGGACGACGCGGCTTAAGGGAAAGGATGCATTGATGGATACATTTTCCAAATCGAATATCAAGTTCACCAAGGTGTACGATACCTATTGGAAATTTGCGACCGAAAGGCAGGCGATTTTTTTCCGACGGTTGGAAGGCAAACCCGCACCCTGGACCGAAGATCGCATTTTTATGGAGCATAAATTTACGAATGCCTATCGCGCCTCTGACCGGGTCAGCCAATATTTAATTAGAAATGTCCTCTATAGGGGGGAACAAACACCGGAGGAAATCTTCTTTCGTTGTTTTATTTTCAAAGTCTTCAATCGAATCAGCACGTGGGAGCTTTTAGAAAAGGCGTTCGGTGAAATCCGTTATTCCGATTTTTCAGTCGCTCAATACGACTGCGTTCTGGAAGGCGCAAAGAAACGTGGTGAACGAATCTTTTCGGCGGCCTACATCATGCCGACCCACGCCGACGGCTTCAACAATGCTTCGAAGCATTTGAACTACTTGATGCTCTTGAAAAAGATGTTGGCGGAGAGCCTCCCATCGCGCTTGGCAGGGTCAAAGTCCATGGCCGTAGTTTTCGAGTTGTTCCGCAGCTACCCCTTGATTGGGAATTTTCTCGCGTATCAACTCGCGGTTGATGTTAACTACAGCACCCTGACCAATTTTTCCGAAATGGATTTTGTCATGCCAGGCCCGGGCGCAAAGGACGGGATCCGAAAGTGTTTTGAAACCACAGGGAATTATAGCGAAGCAGATATCATAAAATTCGTTACGGAACGGCAAGATGAAGAATTCTCCCGGCTGCGCTTGAAATTCCGCTCTTTATGGGGAAGGCCGCTCCAGTTGATTGACTGCCAAAATCTGTTCTGTGAAGTGGACAAATATGCGCGTTTGGCGCATCCAGACGTTCGCGGAATTACCGGACGGACCCGGATAAAGCAAAAATTCACGGCAAATTCACAGGTTATTCACTACTGGTTTCCTCCTAAATGGGCCATCAATAAAGGCACCCAGAGGGTTATCCACAATCAACAACCGGTTTCACCAAAAGTGAATAACCTCGAACTCTTCGGCAACACGGATTTTTCAATAACTTCCCAATCTTAAATAAGTTCGGCGAGGATTGAATTGAATTCATTTGATGCATGTCCGATTTTCTTTATTGCTGAAATGCACGTATTTGACGGAACAACTGCGAATGAAGTGTGGCTAAAGGCAGCCTCGGAATTTGAAAATTCCATGGACGCTCATCTGCAATCGAGCCGCGCTGGCCAGACCAAGGAATTTCTTGGCGCTGCCTTTACTATTTACGAGCCGCGACAGCGATGGGTGTCATCGCGGGAGCCATCAATCAATCCTGCTTTCGCACTGGCCGAAGTGATTTGGATCGTTAGCGGCCGAAGGGATTCTGCTTTCCTCAATTATTGGAATCCGGCACTCCCGAAATTCGCTGGCACTGGGAAAAACTACCACGGCGCTTACGGGTATCGGCTTCGAAAACATTTGGGGCTGGATCAATTGGAGCGGGCCTATCAGGCACTGTCGCGAAATCCCGACACGCGCCAGGTTGTGCTGCAAATTTGGGATTCAACCGTGGATTTTCCAGCGGAAGATGGGAGTCCGCAGGACGCTGATATACCTTGCAATATTTGTTCATTCGCAAAAATACGAAATGGAAAATTGGAATGGGGCCAGATCCTCCGCAGCAATGATCTGTTCCTGGGCGTTCCGCACAACTTCGTCCAATTTACGTCACTTCAGGAAATTCTCGCTGCGTGGCTCGGCGTTGATGTCGGCCATTATCGGCATGTCGCGGATTGTCTTCATATCTACACGCGTGATCAGGATAACGTGGAATGTTCCGGTCGGATCACGCCCGAAAGAAATACGGACGTTCTAAAATTCTCAAAAGAGGAGTCAGGCGTCTTTTTTGGGGAAATCTCCAGGCGAATGAACAGCATGACCGGCATGATGTTGACGCAACGGAGATTGAAGCATTTGACACAGGTACAGGACCTGCCGCGCGAGCTGCGCAATTGGCTTTTGGTTATCGCCGCCGATTGCGCCCGGCGCCGCCGGTGGATCAGCTTGGCCTATGAATTGATGTCGGAATGTTCGAACCCAGCCTTGCAACAACTATGGGAGCGCTGGCTGGCGCGATGGTTGGACACACGGCGGGAAGAGGCTGTGTCACCCGATGCGATGATCTATGCGCAGCCATGTCTGCCCCTGCGTTTCAATCATTGTTGATCGTGTTTAATCCGTTTCTCGAGTAACATCCGCGCTTTTGCCGCCACTTGTTCCGGAGAGAGCCTGTCGGTTGAAATCGTAAAGGCGTTGGGAAAATTCGGTAGAACTTGAAAAAAATAATCTCTCACTCGCTCGAACCATTTCAAAGGTGGTGTGAGCGCCTTTCCTGAACGGCGGAGGATTCGCTGACGAAGAACTTCGGCGGGCGCGTCCAATAACAATACAATGCGCGGACTACCCCAATTTTTCAGAGTTTCCTCAATTTCCAGCAATTGCTTTATCAGCCGTTCATATTGCGCAGGCGTCATCTTCCCTTCCTCCAGGAACATTCGCGCATACGCGAAAACAATCGCCGCCGGGTCTTGGTCTAGGACTAAAGGTAAATTGCAATTCGAAGCCGAGCCACACTTGCCAATGCGCGAGAGAAACCAGCGCTGATTGGCTGCCGCCTTGAAATTTGGTCTTCCTTTGAGCAAAGCTTTCAGATGAGGATTCCCTTTCGTCGTCTCGACAAAAACTGGATAGTCAGCGGCCAGCAATCGTATCACGGTTGTCTTGCCAACGCCAGATGGACCGCAGACACTCAATATCGGAGCGGCAGAGTTCCCGGAAAATCGAATTTCCGTCTTCCAGCGTCGCTCAAGGCGCGTTCCACCTGTGCATACAAATTTGGGTAGTTCGGGAGACAAATCATTTCCTTTCAAAGCGACGCAGTTGAATATCAATGAATCTCCAAAGGCGTATTACAGGTTTTCTTAATAGCCAGTATAAAATGCAACCGAAAAAGCCCAACAGCAAGGCCGCCCCAATGATTACTGCCCCGATATCAAATAGCTCGCCTTTAATGGCCAGATCATTTTTTTCGCCAATCCAGTGGTCGAATATTGCCACGCCCAATCCTATCAGGAGCGGTACGATGACTATGACGCCAACCGAGGATATCGTCCTAACATCACTTTCTAATTTTTGAATTCGGTCGTTTAGTCCGGCGGGCGAGTGGCGCCGTTCAGCCATTTGACTCCGATCCTCTGGGGTAATCCTGCACTGTTGTTTATGTTCGCCATCGTAGGGATCATTTGTTGGATGGATCGGGGCAGTCTCAGGACTGAGGTCAGCAAACCAAATCTGGAAGCATTCGGTTTCATAATCCAGGTAAATGGGATGGTTGCCAGCGTTATAGACTGAAAATTTAAGATGCCCACAGAAACCAGGGTCAACGTGAAAACCGGAGATGTTTACCAAACCCTTGTATGTATTCCCAAACTTAATGGAAATGAACGCAATCGCATAGTTAGGAATCGTTACGCATTCTTGCGTATAGAGGATTGCATATTGCCCAGAGGGTATTGTCAACGCCGGCTCATTGCAGGTCGTGGGACGATTCTCCGTTCCGTCAGGGGTGACAATAACCTCGCGGCTCAACGTAAGCTCATATTTGCAGCATTTGACCCGTTTTTCGTTAAACTTCTCGATCAGATGGTGAACCGAAAATTTGCCATTCTTCTGAGGTACCTTTATCTCCTTCGTCTGCTCGTGAGATATTCGTTCGCTCGACCAAAATGCCATAAGCTTTCCTTCCGTTAATTTTCTTCTTCATATCGCTGATTTTTGGCGATGTCGAGGTAATATTCTCGCTTCAACTTGCACTTATTTACCGCCTTTTGCGACAGACCAGAGAAAATTTCGATACTGAACAATTTGTGATTGAATCCTGACCAAGTCGGCAACCAGCGCTTTGTACTCTGGAAAGCGCCGTTGGATTGTCTGCGGCGAATCGGACGTGTTTTCCTTCTTTTGACATTCGGTAGTGTACCAGCGACGAAATTTGGCCTGCCACATCGTCAAGTGCGGCCGCAGTCCATCGTTTAAAACTCGAACCATGACATCAACCAGTTCCCGAGTGTCTTTCGAATCACGAAATTGATGACATGGAATTGTCTTTGCTAAATCCCGCAGTCGAGCGAACGCGTCATACCAGGATGAATAAATTTCGCTGATGACGTCGTGATTTTCGTCAAATGGCAAACCAACTTTCCTTGTGGAAAGTTCCACCCAGGCCTGATACGCGATTCGAACAATTTCGTCATTTGGCCGAAGCGTAACCCTTCCAATATCGGCAATGTTCAATTCGGCCTCTACAACCTCAAATCGGCGAAGCCCCCTTTGGGAGATTATCACGCGCCAAAGAAGCAAAGCCACAGCTGCCACAACGACAAAGCAGATTACTGAGGGGCCGAACGTTAACTGAAGGCTCCCATCCTTGACCCCCACATTAGCGATTTCGCGCCAATCCCATGAATTGGTTGTCTCGAACGCGGTTTGCATTTCGGCCATAAATGGAAAAAGCGCATTCAATGTGGAACTTTTACTTTATGATCTTGCTACCATGTCCGGTATACCGGCCGTGGCTGTCACTAAAGTCGAATGGATCAGCCGCGACGACGTTCAACAGCTTTTTAAAATTGGTTTCTAACCATTTTATGAGTTCAGCGCAAATTTCAAAAGCAAATGTTCTGTGCCCAAGACGGTTTCTGAACCCGATCGCTTTAATCAATTCGCTCGGAACAACCGGGGCCTCACAACCGAAATAAAAAAAATGATTTGAAGTCAGAACGCTGTCCGTCTTCGTATCCTTTCTCAAATTGACTAGGTTGATGCTGCCGTCCGCCCTACTGTGATGGGAGTCGGCCTGGCACCAGTCGCCAGCCGCGTCGCGATTATAAATATTATCGCCGACAATCATTTTGTTGCTGCCATTCCTCACGGGTTTTTTGTCAAAGTAAGCTGGGTCATTCCAATATTGGTTGAATGTGACCTTTCCCGTTATAAGCATCGCGTACACGCACCGACCAGTTGCGCCTAGTCTTTTGCCGCCCATCCCAACAACCCAGTCCCCGACTTTTGCAACACTGCGAATCCGCTGCATACATGTTGCCAACGTGCAATAACCATGAAAGGGATTCGGCGCGAATCCGAAGTCGCGGTCAACGACATACATGTAAACTTTGTTCATGCCCACTTCAGCACGTCACAGCGACGGGTGCATGAGTCGGCGCTCTCAAAGAACCGTCAGGATTTTGGAACGAGTTTTCAGTCCCAT
>JASHPN010000219.1 GCA_030038175.1 Verrucomicrobiia bacterium | reverse complement strand
CGGGGAAATCGGCTGATGCAGCACGAAAAAAAACCACCACGTTTGGAGGAAGCCGGTCGAAAAACCAACTATGTGCCAGCCCACCGCGAGGGCCAGGTCGCGACGCCGGTCGCGATAAAACAATTTCAGCGCTTCGTCCACGCTGTTGATTTCCTGTGCCGCCTTTTGAAGAGCCTTTCCCGCAAATTTGAGGCGGGCCAGCCAGCGAACGGGCACGCCCAGTTTGCCGTATTTTTGCAGCAGCAAAAACGTGACGATTCCGGCGCCCACCAGGCCGCCGCTAAAAATCATGGCAATCCAGACGCTGCGCGGCAGAGTCGCGCAGGACACGACAATCACTGATCCCGCCGCCACAAACAGCAGATGGCCAATCCCCGTGCAAAGCCGGCCGACGAGCACGCCGCTGACGGCTTCGGGGCTTTTGTGATTGGACGAGAGCAACACGGCCTTCGTAAACAGGCTGCCGACGGTCGAGGCCGGCGTGAGATAACCGATGGCATTTCCGGACATGCGAATGCGGAAGCGCTGGACCCAGGACAAACTGCGATAGGGTTCGCTCAGACAATGGCTCCAGGCGATGGTGTGAATCGCTTCGGCGACAAATTCCAACGCGATAAATAACGCCAGGCCCCAGCCCAGCGACGTGAGTTCCGCCCACAAATGATGGAAGCCAATTCGCCAAATCAGATAGCCCAGGAAAATGAATCCCAGGAGCAGGAGTGAAATATGAATTTTTTTCATCGGGCGGGCGTTGACCGGCTCAGGCCGGCCGGCACGGAACGCCGAATCGCTGGCAATATTTCTGGAAACGGCGGACTTCCGCGGCTACGTCCAGGCCCAGGTCGGCGAGGCTTGGATAGCGCCGGTGGTGATACCGCGAGCGCGTTCCGACAAATTGGCGCATTCGTTCGGCCGCGGCGGCGGTGAGCGGAGAGTCCATGTGCTGATAAATCCGCCGAACAACCGCCAGCGGATCAGAGATCAATTCGGGATAATTGACATCCATAAACCGGACGGCCAGTTCCGGATGCAAATCGCGAAAGCGGATGGAACGCTCCATGGTTTCGGCCAGCAGCCTGGTTTCCCGGTCCTGGTGCTGCGCCACGGGAATCGGCCGTCCGAACAACCCGTGCAGCGCCTCGGTAAGCTGCAGAGACGATCTCAGCACGTCGAGCGGATTGCGATGGGTTTGGATGACCACGGCATCGGGAAAAACCGAAAACAACTCTTCGAGGGCATAGAGATGGTCGGGTGATTTCAAAATCCATCGTTGGGCAGGACGGCGAGATTGGAGATGTTGCAGAAAGCGCTTTTGCCACGCGTACGCCGCCTGAAGGCCGGTGGAACGGAGAAACTTTTCATAGGCAGGGATGCGGCAGGTGGTGACAAATTCTTCGGACATGAGACTAAAACTATGGATCGCCACGCACTCGTGGGGCGTGCATGCGCGCACCGGATAAACCTCATCCGCGCGCCGAACCAGCCGCCGAAACCACCACAAACGGAAATCGGTCCGCCGGATGCGAGGGTCGTGCTGTTCTGCGCCCGGCTTGGGCGCAGGCAATGGGAACATCACTTCCCAGACTCGGGGGCTGCGATTTTTCGGGTCCTGGGACATCAATTCATGCAAAAAAGTCGAGCCGCTGCGCGGCATGCCCGTCACGAACACCGGCCTTTGAACCGGCGGAATGACGCTGGATTGGTCCCGCCACAGTGCCGCCAGTTGCAAGCGCGTCTGCAGGATGCCGAGCAGATGTCCGCGCATCAGAAATCGTCCGAGTGGATGCAGGTCGGCCTCGTTTTCCAGGCTGGCCGTCAGGGCTGAAAGCGCTGGCTCGATGGGAGGTTCGCCGAAGTCTTCCAGGCCGGTCCGCCTTTGAACCGCGGAAACAAGGGCCTTGCTATTCAACGGCCACAGGCGGCGGGCCATCGCGTCGGCCAGGGATTGGTGCGCCGTATTATCAGCGGGCGTTATCTCACTCTCGTTTCGTTTCAACTCTATTTGTTTCATGCGGCTCCTTTCGAAGCTACTGTAAACCAGCTTTTCCCAAATAGCCAGAGGAACACAAAAATGGCCTTGCGCCGCCCGGCGATTCCATTATATTGCAAATGATTTGCAATTAGGAATTTCGGTTCCGGACGGACATGCATAAGAACAGATTCATTGGATTGGCTGGGGCGATGGCTGCGGTCGTCATTGCGTTTTGTTCGACCGGTTGCCGGCGGCCAGCCGGGCAAAACGGCCAGGGCGGCTCTCCGGCCGGGGCGGGGCGGCTGCAGATTGTGGCCGCGGAGAATTTCTGGGGCAGCCTGGCGGCGCAACTGGGGGGAACCAATGCGCAGGTGGTGAGTATTGTATTTGACCCCAATGCCGATCCTCATGAATATGCCAGCCGCGCCGTCAACGCGCGGCAGTGCGCCGATGCGGACTACGTCATCATTAACGGCGCGGGTTATGACAGTTGGAGCCAAAGGCTGCTGGAGGCGGGCGCCGGCAATCCGCGCCGGAAAGTCCTCGATGTCGCCGACCTGCTCGGCAAAAAAAACGGGGACAATCCGCATTTCTGGTATGATCCAGATGACGTGAACCGTGTGGTGGAACAAATGGAAAAGGATATGATTTCACTGGATCCGGCGAAGGCAGACTATTACCGGCAGCGGGATGATGCGTTGCGATCGTCGCTGGCTCAATATCAGAACCGCATTGCCTCGATCCGCCGGCAATTCAAAGGAACCAAAGTGGCGGCCACCGAGGACATATTTGTGTATCTTGCCGAGGCGGCGGACCTGAATCTTATTTCGCCGCCGGCTTTTATGCAGGCCGTCGCCGAGGGCAATGACCCGCCCGTTCAAAGCGTCATTGAGTTTCAAAACCAGATCAAGAGCGGAGAGCCGGCCGTCCTGGTTTTCAATCAACAGACGGTCACTCCGCTCAGCGACGGAATGAAGAAACTGGCGGCCGACAATGGAATTCCGGTCGTTGGCATTACTGAGACCGTCCAACCGCCCGACGCTTCGTTTCAGGAATGGATGAATGCTGAACTCATTGCGCTTGAAAATGCTTTGAATGCAAAAGCCCTCGGAAAATAGCGCCATGCCGGAACACGTCATCATCGCCAGTGATTTGGCGGCCGGATACGCCGATAACGAAATCTGGCGCGATGCCAATTTTGCCATCGGCCATGGCGAATTTGTGGGAGTCCTGGGTCCAAACGGGGCGGGGAAAACGACGCTGTTTCGGATGTTGCTTGGCCTGGCCAAACCGAAGCGGGGGTCATTATCCATTCTGGGCAAACCGCCCTCGCGTGGCAATCCCTGCATCGGTTACGTGCCGCAACGGCATCAGGTTGATAGCGAAACCGGAGTGGAAGCCGTTGAACTGGTTCGATTTGGTCTGATTGGCAACCGCTGGGGTGTTGGATGGCCGGGCGAGGGCCGAGCGGAAGCGACCGCCGCGCTGCACGCGGTGGGAGCGGATGATTTGGCCCACCGGCCCCTTGGGGCGCTCTCCGGCGGAGAATTGCAACGCATTTTTCTCGCGGAAGCATTGGCGGGAAAACCCGATTTGCTTTTGCTTGATGAGCCGCTGGCTAATCTGGATATGCGCCGGGAGACCGAGGCTTTGCAACTGATTAGCGGGGTTGTGCGTTCTCGCGGGATTACGGCCCTTCTGACGGCCCATAATATCAACCCGCTGCTGCCGGTTCTGGATCGTGTCATTTACATCGCCAACGGCCATGTCACTATCGGCAAGCCTTCGGAAATACTGACGAGCGATTCGTTAACGCGTCTCTACGGCATTCCCATCGAAGTCGTGCGGGATTCGCGCGGCCGCATCGCGATCATTGGAACGGAGGACCCGGAACACCATCATGAACACCACTAGTTTAAGTTGGAATCCGGCTACGGACCTTGCGGCGATGTGGCATTACGCGTTTATGCGCCATGGCTTTGAGGCGGGGACTATTATTGCCATTGTCGCGGGCGCGATCGGATACTTCGTCGTGCTTCGCCAATCCGCGTTCGCGGCGCACGCGCTTTCACATGCGGGTTTTGCGGGCGCGGCCGGCGCGGTCCTGCTGGGCCTTCCGGCGATGGCCGGCCTTTTGGCATTTACCATTGGCGGCGGCATTATCATGGCCATCCTGGGGCCGCGGGCGGCGAATCGGGACGTCCACATCGGCACAGTGCTCGCCTTTATGCTGGGATTGGGGCTGCTCTTTCTCAGTCTGTATCACGGCTACGCAACGGAGGCATACTCTATTCTATTCGGAGATATTCTGGGCGTCAGCTATTCGGGCGTGGTCATGACGCTGGTGATCGCTTTGGTTTTACTGGCGCTGGTGGTCGCCATTTATCGTCCGCTCTTATTGAGTTGCCTGGACGAGGAGATTGCCGAGGCCAGGGGATTGCCCGTGTTTTGGCTAAGCATTGCCTTCATGGTCCTGGTTGCGGTGGCGACCTCCATTGCCGTGCAAGTGGTGGGAGTGCTGCTGATTTTTGCGCTGATGGTGACCCCTGCGGCGATTGCCCAGCGGATTGCCCGGCGTCCAGCGCAAGGAATGGCGATTTCGATTCTGATTGCGTTGGGCGCGACGTGGTTCGGCCTGATTATGTCGTTCTATTGTCCGTGGCCGCCCAGCTTTTTCATTACCACCGTGACGTTTGTGATTTATATTTGCGTCCGGATTGGGCAAGCCGTGCGATAAGTTGTTTTTGGCTGACAGGCAGCTTGAGTTAAATGGTTAAAAAGGTTAAATGAGTTGAAAGGTTAAAACGGGGTGATATTCCCCTTCTCGAACCGGTGATCCAGAGTCTCGTGGATTCGACTGTTGAGACACTCGGGCTTGCTCCCCAAATCCGCTTTTTAAAAAAGCCCTGGTTGGCCGCCGGCGGATGCTTTGACGCCGAGTTTTTTGAAGCCCAATTCGGTCGCGACGCGGCCCTGGGGGGTGCGGTTCAGGAACCCCTCCATGATCAAATACGGCTCATAGACTTCCTCGATGGTGTCCGGTTCTTCGCCGACCGCGACGGCGAGGGAATTGACGCCGACAGGACCGCCGCCGAATTTCACGATGATGGTTTCGAGAATGCGCTTGTCCATTTCGTCCAGGCCGTTTTGATCAATTTCGAGCATGGCCAGGGCCTTATCGGCAATGACCGCGGTAATCCGGCCATCGTGCTTCACTTCCGCATAATCGCGGACGCGGCGGAGCAGATTATTGGCGATGCGCGGGGTGCCGCGGCTGCGGCGGGCGATTTCGTGCGCGCCGGCTTTTTCAATTTCCACGTTCAGCAAATTTGCCGAGCGCAGGACGATTTTTTCCAAATCTTCAGCCCCGTAATAATCGAGCCGCTCGCGCACGGCGAAGCGCGTGAGCAACGGCGCGCTCAATAAACCGCTGCGCGTGGTGGCGCCAATGAGCGTAAAACGCGGAAGATTCAGCCGCACGCTGCGGGCGTTTGGTCCCTGGTCAATGATGATGTCCAGTTTGAAATCTTCCATGGCCGGATACAGATATTCCTCGATGGTTTTTTGCAGGCGATGGATTTCGTCAATGAACAGCACGTCGCCTTCCTCGAGATTGGTAAGGAGACCGGCAAGGTCGCCGGCTTTTTCAATAGTCGGGCCACTGGTGCTTTTAAGGTTCGCGCCCATGGCTTTGGCGAGAATGTTCGCGAGCGTGGTTTTACCGAGGCCGGGGGGGCCGTTGAGGAGGATATGATCCAGCGGTTCCTTCCGTTTTTTGGCGGCGGCCACGGAAATCTCCAGCCGTTCCTTTACTTTGGGCTGGCCGGTAAATTCGGAAAAGAGGGACGGACGCAGCGTCATTTCGAGCGCCGCGTCCGGTTTATTCAAATTGGCAACCGCGCGTTCGGACATCAGACGAGGATGAAACAAGCGCGGTGCAGCGGCAACTAAAATGCCACGCCTATAGGAGGTCAACGACTAAAATCTCACGCCCACGCGCCAGCCACCGCGCCAGCCCCAGCCCGCTCCCACCCAGGGATACACCACCGGATGAGGCCAGCCATAATAATACCCATACGGATAATAATAGGGATAATAGTATGAGACGGGCGCCGGCGCAGTTTGCACGTAAGTGACCGTGGCGGGCGCGGTGGCGGTCGGGACAACGGCCGTGCTCGCGTCAACCGGCGGGGCAGGGGAAGCAGCGGGAACAGGAGACACCGGCACATTGGCCGGGGCGGCCTTTGGCTGGGTCAGCATGGCGGTGATGACCGCGTCCGAAACACCCTGTTGCCGCAGAAAAAGGATTTGGCTGGCGTTCAAGGAATAGGTGTCCGCGGTGCTTTTGATATAGGCGATGATCGTGCCATCGCTGATTTTGGCCTGTTCGAGTTGAATGACTTGATAGACCCCGTTGGGCATCGCCTGAGCCGCGACTGTATCCTGCGCCTGAGATTTCCAGGCAATCCATACAAAAACCGCTGCGGCCGCGATCAGCAGCGTCTTCTTGATCCTTTGTGTTTTCATAATGTCCTTATTTTAAAATGTTTCTATCGGCGTTCCGGCATTTGCCGGGTGCCCTTCATTGGGCAATACGGTCAGGGTGGAGGGATCTTGCAGGAAATATTGTCACTGCTGGAAGTCGATCGTCAGTGGAAAAATGCTGGGGCAATGAGCGGGACGCGGTCTTTAGGCCGTTTCAACGTCTCAATGCGAAACGACGTCGAAGCGGCATAAATGCCGCGCCCCAAGACCCGTTGATGGAGGGACCACTTTCCTTTCGAGAGCGCCTCGGGACCGTGAACCTTTGTGAGTGGCGCGTGGTCGAACGCTCGATTGGCGAGGGACGGTTTTTCCGGGCGGCTGGGAGCGCGCCCTCTATGGCAGGCAGGGATGCCCGCCGCTACGGCTGAACGCTTCGCGCAATTGCGCCGGTGATGCTCCCTGCTCGCGCAGGGCGCGCAGGCTGAGGGCCTCGCTCCGTTTGGCCAGGCGTTGCCCGCTTTCGTCGAGCATGAGCGGACAATGGAAAAAGTTCGGCGGGGTAAGGCCCAATGCGCGATAGAGCAATAACTGCCGGGCCGTTGAAAGGAGCAAATCCGCGCC
>JASHPN010000218.1 GCA_030038175.1 Verrucomicrobiia bacterium | reverse complement strand
CTCGTCGTGGTTGCACGCCGCGGTGGTCGGGCGCGTGGGGTCTTCCTCGTGGGCGATGCGCGTCAGTTCGGCGGCGATTTCCAGTCCGCGCGGGGTCATTTGTTCCGGGATCTCATTGCCGATGCTCCAGAGAATGATGCAGGGATGATTGCGGTCGCGCCGCAATTCGGCGCGCCAATCCTTTTCATGCCAGTCGTGGAAGAGCAAATGATAATCGTTTGTGGTTTTACCCTGCTCCCAGCAATCAAACGATTCGTCCATGACCAACATCCCCATTTTGTCGCATAAATCCAATAGCTCCGGCGCCGGCGGATTGTGGCTGGTGCGAATGGCATTGCAGCCCATTTCCTTGAGAATTTCGATTTGCCGCTGCAACGCGCGGACATTGATCGCCGTTCCGAGCGCCCCCAGGTCATGGTGATTGCACGTGCCGTTAATAGGCACGCGTTTGCCGTTGAGCAGGAACCCGTTGGTGGCGGTAAATTCGATGGTGCGGATTCCAAACGGCGTTTCGTAACGGTCCAACAATTCCCCGTTTTGGAGAATGGATGTCACGACCACATATCGAGCGGGCGATTCCAGGCTCCAAAGTTTAGGATGTTTGACCTGAACTTGCGTTTCCGAGGATTCATCTTGGTGCGCCGCCACCGGCAAATCGGTGCTTGCAACCGCGGCGACGATTTTTCCTGGTTTATCATTGGGCTTTAGTTCGCAGATTTCATTTTTGACCGAGACGGTGGAATCGGAATCGGAGTCGTTTTCCACGTTCACCTGGATTTTTACCGTCGCGGCCTTTTTGCCGATCTCGGGCGTGGTGACATACGTTCCCCAATGCCCGACGTGAATCATCGAGGATTTGACGAGCCAGACATTGCGATAAATACCGCCGCCGGGATACCAGCGGGAAGAATCCGGCGGATTGTCCAGGCGAATGGCGATGACGTTCGCTCCGCCGAAGCGGATATAAGGCGTCAGATCCACGCGCCACGAGGCATAGCCATAAGGCCAGCCCCCGACAAACTGGCCATTTAACCACACGGTGGCGTAGGACATCGCGCCATCCACGTCCAGAAAGATTTTCTTTCCGGCATCGCCCGCGGGTATTTGGAAGTGCTTGCGATACCAGCCGACTCCCCACCAGGGCAATTTGCCGGTGCTGCCCGGATATTCCATTTTGAACGGCCCTTCAATTCCCCAATCGTGCGGCAGATTCAGCGAACGCCAGCCACTATCGTCGAATCCGGTTTCCGTGCAGGAAACGTCGTCGCAGGGATTGGCGCTACGCCTGGCGAAGGCCGGTGGCGGGCTTTTTGTGAACTCCGCGCCGCTGGCCATCACCCAGTCTTTAATTCGGGCATAGGCCAGTTGATTGGAAACGTCCGCCGGATCGCCTTTGATAAACCGCCAATTGGCGTCGAATGAAGCGCGTTGGTCGCAAAAAGCCATTGTTTGTCCGAGAATCAAGCCGGCAAACAGCCCGGCGGTTACCGCGAGAGATTTCATTTTTGTTCCGTAAATTGACAAGACCCTGTAATTCGTGCGCTGTATTTGGCACCAGTGTGCCGTTTCACCGCGCCACATTGCAATTACCCAAATGGGTAATTCGATGAGTCCGATGGCGGACATTTTTCCCGCGATTACAGGACGATTAATTATCAGGCAGCGGGCATCCTTTTGCCCAATTTTTGTTTGGAGCCGGCCCAAGGTCGAGGATCAACTCACCGCCGCTCAAGACGTCCATTTCCGGAATCCACCATTGATTTAGTGGCTCGCCGTTCAGGGTGGCCGATTGAATGTAGATGTTATTGGCCGAAAGGTTGCGGGCTTCAATGGTGAAGGTTTTTCCGCCGTAATACTTTTTCGACAGATGGATGGTAACTTTGGGATAAAGTGGCGTGCCGATTTCATAAATCGGATTCACGCGGCAGCCGCCGTCGGTTTGAAACAAACCCATTGCGCACATGACAAACCATGACGACAATTGTCCCTGGTCTTCGTCGCCCCAATAGGCGTCGGCGGCGTGATCACCGTAGAAGGCGCCAAGAATGGCCCGGGTCCATTTCTGAGTGAGCCACGGCGCCCCCGCCCAATTGAACAGCCATGACAGTTGCATATCCTGTTCATTGCCCATATCAACGATGTCGTTGCCGGTCGCGCCATACATTGTAAATCGCGTCGGGACCGATTGTTCAAAACCTTTGTTCAGCCGGTCGAGGAAACGCTGCCGCCCCATCGCCTGAACCAGTCCCGGCACATCCTGGGGAACCCACCACGTATATTGCCAGCCATTACCCTCGGTAAACGCTTTTGTATGAATTGGATCATACGGCGTGACCCAGGCGCCATCCACTTTTCGCGGCCGGGTGTAGCCCGTTACGGGGTCGAATACATTGCGCCAGTTCTGCGAACGTTTGAGAAATTCATCCGCAATATCCTTGCGTCCGAGCGCCAATGCCAGTTGCGCCACCGTCCAGTCGTCATAGGCAATTTCATCCGTATCGGAGACATGTCCCTTAAGCAGTCCATCGTCGGGCACGTAGCCGTATTTGAGATAAGCCTGAAGATTTTCATTTCCGACGCGCCCGCCACCCCGTGTGTCATGCGGTAACATTGTTTGCATCTTTACGGCGGCGGCGAGGATTTTCTTCGGATCCAGGCCCGGGATGCCGGCCTGATAAGCGCCCACCATGAGGGGAATTTCATGTTCGCCCGTCATGATGCTCAGATATTTGAGTCCCGCGGGGCCTTTGGCCAGCCAGCCGCACTTGTCGTAAAGCTGAAGTTCCGATTTCACCCAGCGCACCGCCCATTCCGGTTCCAGCAAATCCATGACCTGGTTCAAATCCCAAAATGTGTTCCAAAGCGCGTCCGAGCCCAGCATGACATTCTCCGGATGCGCCAGTTTTTGTTTTCGCCCATAGGGGTCAATCCATTTTCCGTTCCAGTCGCTCCACGTGTTCCGGCCCGAAAGCGCGCGGTAGAGATTGGAATAAAAGCGCGTCTTCTCGCGCGCATCCGGTGTTTCAATGTCCACGCGGTCAAACAATTCATTCCAGGCGCGCCTTTGATTTTCCACCACGGCATCGAAATCCCAGCCGAAGGGCCTGGACAATTCCTCCTTCAAATTTTGCCGCGCGTCAGCCAGGCTAACCAGGGAGATTCCCGTGCGAACTTCGATCTTTTCTCCCGATGCCGTCTTGAATTGCACGTAAGCGCCACAGTCGCCGGACATCGCGAGTTTCCGCACATTCGAAAACACCGTGCCGCCCTGCCAATTTTTTCCCTCTTCGGCCGGCCGGTTCAACCCGGCCTGGATGGTGACATTGGAACCGGCCAAATTTTGCCAGCCGCCCATCGAATCAAAAGGGCGGTTGAACTCGGACACGAAATGCAAAATGAAATGCTGGTCGCCCCGATGGCCGGTCCCCAGGGATATGTGGGTAAAGCAGGTCTGGATGTCGCCTTCAATTTTATTCGATCCGGCGCGGCGTACGCGGGCGTTGATGACGTGCATTTCGTATTCGTTGGGCAGTAAAAATGGAAAAAGCACGCGGGCCTGGTCGCTGGCCGGGAAGGTGTAACGCTGCAAGCTGGCGCGGGTGGTGGCGGTCAATTCGACTTTGATGCCACTGTCTTTGAGAAACACGCTGTAAATTCCAATCCCGCCGCGTTCGGTGGATTTGTCAAAGCGCGAACTGTAGCCGGTCTCGTCCAGGCCGGGATGCGTTCGCAACGGACCGACGGCTGGCATCATGCCCAGTCCCGCCATGGTCCATTCATGGATATGGCTGAAACAATCAATATAGTCGTGAGTATATTCATAGCCTCCGAACTGGCATTGCACCTCATTGTCGGGAGAAAGCTTGACCATGCTGAAGGGCATCCACGGTCCCGGCGCAATCATCCAGCGGGAATGCGCCGTTCCCATAAAAACATTCACGTAATCTGACGGCGTGACCGGCGGGGACGGCGGCAAGGCCAAATCCCCTTCATATAAAGTCCGGCCATCGGCGGTCAAACGAATGCGCGCCGCCTGTCCTTCGTTGGACGCCGGCGCCGGAATCTCCAACACCTGCAATCCCGGTTGCAGCGCGACCTCCCGGGCTTCTCCATTCCCGATTTGAACTTCAAGCTTTCCCGGCGAACCGGCGCGAAAAACGTCCACGCGCAACGTAGCCGGCATGGTCGTGGAAACAGCATAAGGCGGGGCCGAGACTGAGCGAATGACCGTTTGCGCCGCCGGAGCGAGTTTGAAACCGTCGGGCGCCTCCAGTCGCAATGCGTCAAACAGACACCAACCGCCGCTGACGGTTCGCAGCGCGATTTCATTGTAGCCGGGCTTGAGCAACGAGGAGGGAAACTCGATTCGCAGGACTTGCGGTCGGGCACCCCGGAAATCGCCCTGCAGGGATTTTGGATTTCCACCGGGCAAAAGATTGCGCTCAAAGATGACGCCATTGATGGTCACGCGCAGTCGCGGCGGGTCATTACGTGCCGCGTCGCAAAAATTGATCGTAAAGGCGCAGTCACCGTTCGTCATCGTCTGTTGAAGAACAAACCCGATTGGCAGCGTATTCATTTGGTCCCATTCGAAACCGCGCGCG
>JASHPN010000217.1 GCA_030038175.1 Verrucomicrobiia bacterium | reverse complement strand
GGGCATTTTAGCCCATTGGAAGTGGGGATTGACCAATGCGTTCATGGAAGGACTTAGCAGCGTTTTCAGTGCAACCAAGCGCAAAGCCCGCGGCTATCGCTCTACCACCCACTTCATCACGATGCTTTACTTCATCGCCGGTAAACTCCGCCTTCCACAGTGCTGACCCTATTCCACCGAAAACAGCGAAGAACCTTACGTTAACGTTGCTAACGAAAATCGTAAGATTGCGCGCCGACAAAGGAGTCGTGATCGAGGCGCTCGATTTTTTCGGCTTTGATATGGATGACGTTATCCACGTGTTGCAGCCGGCCTTCGATGATTAAAAACGATTCCTCGGTAATGACCAAACGATTGGCCTCAAACATCGGCGGCGCGACGACGGCGTTGCTGATGCCGGTTTCGTCTTCGAGGCTGACAAAGACGAATCCTTTGGCCGTGCCCGGCCGCTGGCGGCAGATCACATTGCCGGCGATGCGAACGCGGCTGCCGTGTTGCGCGCTGGGCAGGTCCACGGCCCGCCACACATCGCGCAACCGCGGCCGCAGCAACGCCATGGGATGTTTGCCGGTGGTCAAATTCATCCCGACAAAATCGGCCTGGATGCGCTCGGCATAATCCATGGGCGCGAGGGGAGACCTCGGCCTTTCCGCGCTGGGTTCCGCTGGTTTTTGTCTCTCGAATAAATCGTCCGTATGAATTTCCTTTTCCGCTTCCCAAAGCGCATCGCGGCGATGGCCGGCGAAACAATTCAATGCGCCAATTTCCGCCAGCGTCCGCAATTCGTCCTTGTTCAACCGGACGCGCCGTTTGAAATCATCCAGCGAGTCAAACGCCGCCCGCGTCCGTTCTGCCAGCAGTTTCATGGCTCCGCGGTTGCTCAAAACATTGACGACGCACAGGCCCAACCGAATCGCATCAGCGTCTTCGATTGTGCATTCCCAATCGGATTTCACGGCGCACACGGGGCGGAATTGGACGCCATGCCGCTGGCCGTCTTTGATCAACGTCGCCGGGGAATAAAATCCCATGGGCTGGTTGTTCAGGAGACTGGCAAAAAATTCCGGCGCGCGATGGGCTTTTAAATACGCCGAGGCATAAGCGAGGTGCGCGAAACTGATGGCGTGGGATTCCGGAAAGCCATAAAGCGCGAACGAACTCACCGTCCGGGTGACGTCGTCAACGATTTTCTGAGAATGGCCTTTGCGTTCCATGGCCAGGCGCAACTTTTTGATCACGCGTTTCATCCGATCCTGTGAACGATGAAAACTCAAGGCGCGCCGTAATTCCTCCGCTTCCGCGCCGGTGAAATCCGCCATGATCATCGCCATTTGCAGCATTTGCTCCTGAAACAGCGGCACGCCCAGGGTGCGCTCCAGGACGGGCTTCAAGTCAGCGTGATAAAAATCAATTTTTTCCCGGCCGGCCCGCCGCGCCAGGTAGGGATGCATCAAATGCCCCTGGATCGGGCCGGGCCGGATAATCGCCACTTCGATGACCAAATCATAAAAATTTTTCGGTTTCAGGCGCGGCAACGTGGCCATTTGCGCGCGGCTTTCGATCTGGAAAACGCCAATCGTATCGGCGCCCTGCATCATTTCAAACGCCCGGGCATCGTCCTGCGGCAATTTGGCCAGGTCCACCGCACGGCCGTGTTTGCGCGTCAGTTCCACCGTGTCCTGCAACACCGACATCATGCCCAGGCCGAGAAAATCCACCTTAATGATGCCCAGGTCTTCGCAATCATCCTTGTCCCATTGCACGACTACGCGATTGGGCATGGCGGCGTTTTCCAGCGGAACGATTCGATCCAGTTTGCCCTGCGAAATAATCATGCCGCCGGAGTGCTGGCCTAAATGCCGGGGCAACCCATGCATCGCCCGGCACAGCGCGGCAAACGCGGCGGCGCGCGGATGGGATTGGGGCAGGCCGGCCTTTTCCATTTGCGCCTGCAAATCGAGCGTGTGCGGAAAATCGCCGTTGGCGTATAAATTGGAAAAGCGGTTCAAAATATCCGGCGCCAGATTGAGCGCCTTGCCCGCCTCGCGCGCGGCGCTGCGTCCGCGCCAGGTAATTACGTTGGCGGTCATGGCCGCGCCATGTTCGCCGTAGCGGTGATACACTTCCTGGATGACGCGCTCGCGCCGGTCGCCGCTGGGCAAATCAATGTCAATGTCCGGCCAGGAAGTTTTCCGGCCTTCGGTCAAAAATCTTTCAAACAGCGTGTTGAATTTCAACGGGTCCACCGCGGTGATGCCCAGGCAAAAACAAACGGTGCTGTTGGCCGCGCTCCCCCGCCCTTGCGCCATGATATTTTGTTCGCGGCAGAACTGCACCATGTCCCAGACGATGAGAAAATATCCGCCCACCTTCAGTTTTGCGATCAGCGCCAGTTCCGTTTCCAATTGCGCGCGCACTTTGCCCGGGACCTCCCCGTAACGCCGCCGCGCGCCGGCATACGCCTGCTCGCGCAAATAAGAATCCACGGTGTGCTCCGGCGGAACGGGAAACAGCGGAAATTCGTAGCCGAGATTTTCCAGGGTAAATTCGAGCCGCGCCGCCAGGCGGCCGGTGTTTTCGATCGCTTCCGGCAAATCCCGAAACAGTTCGCGCATTTGCGTTCCGCTTTTCAAATAACGTTCGCCGTTGGCTTCCAGCAATTTGCCCGCGGCGTCCAAATGCGTTTGATGCCGCAGGCAGGTGAAGACATCGAGATTCGGGCGCTCATTTTCCGCGGAATACCGGACGCCGTTGGTGGCGAGCAGCGGCAGGTGAAAACGTTCGCCCAGTTCCACGAGGGAACGCACCGTTTTTTCTTCGCCCCGGAGGCAATGGCGCTGGATTTCAATAAAAATGTTTTCACAGCCAAACGTCTCCCTGAGCTTGGCCAGCGCCGGCTCGGAAGCGGCCAGTGCAATCAGCCCCTCGGAAAATTCCGGCAATTCCGCCCAACGGACGCTGCATTTTCCCTTTTCATTTCGTAAATGCGCGCGCGTGAGCAATTGGCAAAGGTGCCGGTAGCCGGCGCGCGATTCGACCAGAACCGGCAGGACGGCGCCGTCTTCCATGGTCATTTCCGCTCCGACAATGGGACGAACGCCCAACTCTCGCGCCCGGGAAAAAAATCGCGGTGCGCCGTAGAAGCCGTCGCGATCACACAGCGCGACCGCCGGCATCTGCAATTGGGCGGCGCGTTCCGCAATTTGTTCGGGCGTTGAAGCGCCCCGCAAAAAGCTGAACGCGCTGCGGCAATGGAGTTCGACGTATTCAGTCATAAAAAACTGACAGGCGGGACGCCTGTCCCACTACATTTGACGTATTCAGTCATAGACCCCCTCGATAAAGCAGCCATCGCTGGAACGGAAAATTCGCAGGAGCGAACCCTCCGTCGTTTCGATGTCCCATTCCTCGCGCGCCCAGCGGCGGTCGTCCCACCACTGGCCGGAACTGATAAATGGTCCGCGCGCTCCTCTGACCGCGCCGTTGAACATCCGGCTCCGAATCAGCGCCGGATACGCCCCGCGAAATTCGAAATGCGCCGGCAGCGGCGGCCGAAAACGGCGCAAGGGCAAACCATCCGTCGTTTTTGGCTCCGAATCACGGCCCGGAACCGAATCGAAATCCGGACGCCGCATCCGGAACGCATCCGGTTTGTGCGTGGCTTCCAAAACCGGCGTGCCGATATTTTCCATCCCGGCCAGGGCAGCCAGGCGGGCCAGGGTTTCGGCGAATTGGTTCGGGTTGCGCAACGTATTTTCAAAAAGGCCAAACTGATGCAGGTCCGGCCGGGCCGGCTGGGCCGCCAACTGGAGCGAGACGATGGGCGAATCCGTGCGCACCATCTCCAAATGCGTTTGCAACATCCGGAAAAGCGTTTCCACGTTGCCGGTGGCCGACGGGATTTTGAAGGTGTGCTCGTATTGGGCGCCGGAAGCAAGCCCCAGCCGCAAATGAAACTCGCCGACAGCCAGATAGCGGGCTTGCAGCCGCAGCGCGAGTTGTTCGACAAACCGGCGCAGCACAAAAATCAGCGGCCCGGCGGTTTCAATTTCATTTTCAAATTCGATTTGTTCCGAGAAATGCTCCGGCGGCGCCACCAATTTGAGGGGACGGATTGCATCTTCGGAAACACGCTTAAATAATCCCAACGCTTCCGTTCCCAGCCGCTCGGAGATTTCATTTTTGCCCAGGGCAATGAATTGGCCGACGGTGCGAATGCCCCACCGCGCGAGAACCGCCGCGATTTCCGGCGCCGGCTGGAGGGCCTCCAGAGGCAATTGCGCGATGAAAGCATCGGCGGTTTGGACTAAAAAAAACGCTCTTTTTTTGGGGACCTTCGAAACCACCGCAAGGTCTTGGAGTGCGGTGGCTGCGACACCGCTTTGGGACGCTGTTGCCTGTTGGCCGTCAGATTGGATTTCGCGAGTCGTTTGCCGTTCGAAAGCGGTGTCGCGCTTTGCTTGCCACCGCACTCCACGACGCAAGTGCGAGTTCGAAGGTCCGTCGCCTCCCGAGAGACCCATTTCTACCTGCGCGGCGAGCAGGGCCAGTTCGGGGGTGGGGGCGATTCCAATTTTTGCGTCCAAATAAAATGGAGCCAGCGCCGGCGGGATTTTTTCGGCCCACCGGCAGGCCGCCGGCTCTTCCTCTAATCCCAACCCTTTTAATTCCAACGTGCAGACCCCCAAAGCTGTGGATTCAATATTAGGCGAAAATGCGCCGGCGGTTTGCAGCAGGATTTCTGTCGCAGCTGTTTCCTGTGAAGGCGAGCGGGTCCTGATTTTTAACTCCGAGCAGCGCGCCACAGCCTGCGCCGGCGTCAAGCCTTCCGCCACGCCGGATTTTTTGGCGGCGGCGGTGGCCTGGATAATGGCGTTTGCCGCTTCGGGATCCATCAATGCCACCGGTTGCGAACGCAACTCCGGCTCAGCTCGCAGGATGGCTTGCAACGAGAAATTCGGAATGAAAATAACAGCAAACACACTCAGAATGGGTTGTTGGATTAATGGATTTATGGATTGTTGGATTTATGCGGAATTTTGTAATAATTCACGCTCGCGAAACTGTCGCGCATCGGAAATCTCAAGCCTGAGATCCTGCATTAGCGCCTCGGCAGGGCTTTCTATCGAGTTGAGCGAAAATCTCGACCTTAAAATCATCCGCGTTTGCGCCGGACTCACCATGGCCTGCGGGGTGAAGACCAGGCAAACCGCGGCGGTTTCCTCGATCAACCGCTGAAACCGATACCAGGTCGTCGCGGGAATTTTGCGAAGCTGCTTTTGAGGATTCAATTTCAAGTCGAGGAGCACCAAAGACAAATTGCTATCGCGCAGGACCAGGTCCGCGGCTTTGAGCGCTTCCTCCGCCGAACGGCAGCGAACCCACAACAGCCGCGATAATACTGTTTCCTCGATGGGCGCCACATCCAGGGAATCGCCGCCGTCAATGAGCGTGACGATTTGATTTTTACCGGCGGCGCGCACGAGCAATTCCCGAATCAAGGCCGCGCTCCCGGAGCCGGCGCAGACGATTTCCGCCAGGGCGCCTTTGGGCAAGCCGCCCTGCAACGGTTCGTCCATTTGGGGCAGGCCCGTCGCGAAATGGTTTTCAACAGCGGGCGCTTCGGTCCAATTCCAGCGCGCTCCCGGAAATTTTTCCGAGAGCATTTGCCGCAACTGGATGACATTGGGCGACGTCATGCATTATATATTTTACCCCGCCGTTTCGACCTCGCAAGAAGTCTCTGGCGATTTACGCGAACATTTTCGCAGGGAGGGTTGGACAAATACGGTCCAAGGGTGAGAAAAAAAAATATTCAGAAAAAATTTGCGCGACGGCAAGCGCTGCCTTTGTGCCAACGGCACAATCGGAAAGCAGCCAGACACGGAGTGCCTGGTTGGTCGCGATCAAAAAGGATCTTGTCCTGAAGGGACAATGGAAATTTTGCGTTGGGCAATCCACCAAAATCGCCCGAGGTTTTCCATCGTCCCTTCAGGACGAGTCCGTTTTTTGGGGCGTGACCAGACACTTCGTGTCTGGCTACTTTCCAGGGTCGCTTCGCGACTCGGCCTTTTCCAGTTCAATAAACCACCTTGTTCAGTGGATATTCGATAATGCCTTCGGCGCCGGCGGCTTTGAGTTGGGGAATCAATTCGCGGACGACTTTTTCGTCTATGATGGTTTCAACGGCCACCCAGCCTTTCTGGCTGAGGCTGGAAATCGTGGGATTGCGCAAGGCGGGAAGTTCCCTGAGCAGCGTGGCGAGATTTTTTTCCGCGATGTTCATCTTCAGGCCCACCTTGGCTTCCGCTTCGAGCGCGCCTTTGAGGAGCAGGGCCAGCGTTTCGATTTTCTTGCGTTTCCAGGCGTCCTTCCACGAATTGTGATTGGCGATCAGGCGCGGCGTAGAGACCAGGAGTTCATCCACAATGCGCAGATTATTCGCGCGGAGAGACGAGCCGGTTTCCGTGACTTCCACGATGGCGTCCACCAACTCGTGCGCCTTGACTTCGGTCGCGCCCCAGGAAAATTCCACCTCGGCTTTCACGCCGTTTTTGCGGAGATACTTTTTCGTAAGATTGACTACTTCGGTGGCAATGCGTTTGCCTTCCAGGTCTTTGACGGATTTGATCGGGGATTTTTCGGGCACGCACAACACCCATCGGGCGGGCCGGCGCGTGGCTTTGCTGAAGAGAAATTCGCCCACTTCATGGACATGGGAGCCGTTTTCAACCACCCAGTCGTGGCCGGTAATGCCGCAATCCAGGTAGCCATACTCGACGTAGCGGCTGATTTCCTGGGCGCGGATGAGGCGGATTTCCATCTCGTCGTCATCCACAGTGGGAATATAAGAACGGCTGCTGATGGAAATGTTAAAGCCCGCCTTGGCCATTTTTTCGATGGTGGCGTCCTGCAAACTGCCTTTGGGCAGGCCGAATTTTAATTTTTTGTCCATAATGTATGATAGGAGCAAAACGAAATGCGCCGGCGTCTGCTTTTCCTATCTTCAAAATTTGTCGAAATGAACGACTTGATTATAACCACGGATAAGGGCGGGAGTCCATTTTTGATTGAAATGGCAGTTCATCGGGGGCATCTCAATTGTTGAGAAGTAAAGAGACGGAAGATGTCGCCCCGATGGGGCTCGGGGGTTTTGGGGGATTTTGAACTACAGATATGCCACGCCTACGGCGTTTGCAACTTGCCGTTGAACGTCCTGCATTGCAGCTTGATTTGTCTCCGGCGTTCCTGAATATATTGATTAAAAGCAAAGCTCAATGCTTTCCAGCCATAAATGACTAACGGAACCAAAACAACCCGCATACTGATTGTGGATGATGATCCGGGCCAGCGAAGCCTGCTGGATTCCTTTCTGAAGAGCCAGAATTTTGACACGGTAACGGCGGATTCCGGCGGGCACGCGCTGGATTTGTTGCGGACTGACAAATTCGACATGATGATTTCGGACGTGCGGATGCCGGGTCTTTCCGGCCTGGAAACGCTTCGGCTCGCGCGCAAGGAACACGCCACGCTGCCGGTGCTCCTCGTCACGGCGTTTACCGACGTTCGGGACGCCGTCGCCGCCATGCGCGACGGAGCAGTGAATTACCTGGCCAAGCCGATAGATTTGGATGAATTGCTCGCCTCCGTCCGCAACGCGGTGGGCATCACCGAGACCGCCCCGGCCATTGGCCACCCGGAAAAGGCAATCCCGAATTTTGTCGTGGCGCGCAGTCCACTCATGCAGGCGGTCTTGAAGGACGCGTCTCTGGTGGCGCCATCCGAAACGCGCGTGCTCATTACCGGCGAAAGCGGGGTGGGCAAGGAAATCCTGGCAGACGTCATTCATGGCTGGAGTCCGCGCGCGGCGGGACCGATGATCAAAGTGAATTGCGCCGCCATTCCCGAAACGCTCCTGGAGAGCGAATTGTTCGGCCACGAACGCGGCGCTTTCACCGGCGCGCACGCGCAACGGATCGGACGCTTCGAAGAAGCCAACAACGGCACGATTTTTTTGGATGAGATCGCCGAAATGTCCCAGGCGCTCCAGGCGAAATTGTTGCGGGTCACACAGGACGGACGTTTTCAACGCATCGGATCCAACCGCGAAATTCAAACCGGCGCCCGCATCATCGCCGCCAGCAATCGTAATCTCGAAGACGAGGTGAAGTCCGGGCGGTTCCGCGAGGATTTATATTATCGCTTGAACGTGGTGGAACTGAACATCCCGCCCGTGCGCGAACGGCGTGAGGATATCCTGCCGCTGGCGAGCCGGTTTATCGAGGAATTTGCCCGGGGCCGCGCCCGGTTTTCCGAGACGGTCGCCGCCTGCCTGGAAGGTTATTCATGGCCCGGGAACGTTCGGGAACTGCGCAACGCGATGGAGCGGGCCGTGCTGCTCTCGCGCAGCGAATTGATTCTGCCCGAGCATTTGCCGGCCCGCGTTCGGGCCGCTGCCGCGGAGAACCCGGCCCGCGCCGCGGCTGATCCGGAGCGGCTGGAGGCCATTGAACGCCAGGCGATTTTGCAGGCCTTGCGGCAGCATGATTTCAACCGCACGGAAACAGCCCGTTCCCTGGGCATCAGCCGCCGCGCCCTGCTCTACAAGCTCCAACGCTTTCGCGAACAGGGGCATAAAGTGGAGTAAAACAATAAAAATATATGGAGCGCGGCTGCGGAAGACCCGCCGCAATGTGCTAAACTTAAGCAACTTGGAAATCGTGCATCCGTCTGAGATTTCGCAGCTGCGGCTGGCTTGCAGCACCCGCCGTCGCTTCGCTATGGCGCGGCGAGCAGTCGCGCGCCGGACAAGGCCGCGCGTCCAAGGCGTGTTTTACAGATTTTGCCATATTCTTCGCGGTCTTTGGCAATCGAATTGGCAAAAAACAAAGGAACGCGTGGCCAAAATGTGAAGGTATTTGTCCCAATTTAGCTCATTACCAGCATTGTCAAACAGGCGCTCAGGGCGTAAGTAGGAGTCATGAATCTTAAGGGATTCCTCGTTTGTGGGATTCTTGTGGCGTCGCTGTCGGTTCACGCGGACGAAAGATTTTCGACGTTGCAGGTTGGCGACGAGACTTACCGCGATGTCACCGTGACGCTGGTGACACCGGCGTATATTTATTTTTCATACGCGGGCGGCCTTCGTAACGCGAAATTGGAGGATTTGAGCCCGGATCTGCAAAAGCGATTTCATTACGATCCGGAAAAGGCGAGAAACGCGGAACAGGCGCAGACGCTGGCCAGCGCCCAATATTACAATTCCATTGGGAACGCGTTGCGCACCGTTCTGCCGGGGAGGGAGGATGCGGCGGGGCTGAGCTTGTTGCCCGCCAACGTTGCCGGCTTGATTCCATCGAAATTGTACCTGGACCTGTTTGTGCTCATGGGGGGCGCCTTCCTGCTTACGAATGTGTTTTCCTATTTCAGGGGCCAGCGCAATGCCCGGAAACAAAACCTGAATTACCTGCTCCATCGCATGGAATCCATGGCGGCGACGATTGATTTGCCCAATGCTCATCCTCAACGGCAAATTACGCCGGCTCCCCCGGCTTCGCAACGGTCTTCGGTCTCGTAGAGCGATCGTTGACCTCTCCAAGAAACGCGATTGGAGCGCGGTCCGGCAAGGGGCGGGACCGCTTCGACCTCCCTTTAACATCGGACGTTGAAGCGACCCCGCCCTGCGGGGTCGCGCCCGGGATCACGGGCCCGATGTCAAAGCCTTCCATGGAACCGTTTAATCAGAGCCTCCTGACGTCCGGTCTCCGCCACACGGCTACGCCCCGGCAGGCGGCTCCTACGCAAATAAAAGAACGCAAGCGCGAATCGAGCGGTTTAGCGTCCCGATGCGCGTCCAATTTGGAGGACTAAAATTACTCCGAGGTGCACCAGGTTTTGTTCGGCAGGATGCCCATTTCAAATTCCAGCGTGCCGCCTTTGGCAATATCGTCGTGGGTAATCCATGGGTGCTCCAAAGGCTCGCCGTTTAGTTTGGCCGACTGAACGTAGCAATATTGCTTGGAGACATTGTGAGCGATAATGGTGAAGGTTCGGCCCGGGTAATATTTCGGGTCCAGATGAATAACTGCTTTTTGCACCAGAGGACTGCCGATCACATAGACGCCGCTGGCCGGGTTGGCCGGATACAGGCCCATGGCGCTCCAGACATACCACGCGGAAATCTGCCCGCAGTCATCATTGCCATCCAGGCCTTCGGGAGTATTGTCGTATTGCGTGAGTTGAATGACGCGGACAATCCAGGCGGTTTTATAGGGCGCGCCGGCCAGGGTGTACAGATAAGGCGTGGCTTCGTCCGGCTCATTGCCATGGGAGTATTGGCCGATCAAACCGGTGGTGTCCACGCGCCAGTCACCGAGATCCGAGGGCTGGTCGAAGAGTTCATCCATGCGGGAGATAAACGGCTTCCTGCCGCCGTAAAGCTGGATCATGCCGGGAACATCCTGCAGGGCGGCGAAGGCATATTCCCACGCATTGGCCTCGGTGTAATAGCCAGCCGCCACGTTATTTCCCTGGACGACCTGTTTGGGGTCAAATGGTTCCTGATACGTTCCATCCGGCTGTTTGGAGCGGAAGAATTGCGTCGTCGGGTCCCAGACATTCTTATAATACTCTGACCGCTTCGTGAACAAATCCGCAGTATCGTCTTTGCCCAGGGCTTTGGCCATTTGGGCGATGCACCAGTCATCGTAGCTCAATTCGATGGTTCGGGATGTGGCCGCGCCCTTCCCTTTGACCCAGGGGATATAACCGTATTTTTGATATTCATCCTGGCGGTTGCGGCCGTTCATGGCGGTTTCCACCATGGCCTGTAGCGCGAGGTTGGCGTCAAAGCCGCGGAAACCCCGGGCGTAGGCGTTATAAATGATGGGCATGGAATGATAGGCGATCATGCAGCCGGTTTCATAATTGTAGAGCGGCCAGACTGGAAGGGCGTGGTCGGCGGACTGCTGATAAAAGGCCAACATGCTATTGACCATATCGTTGACCCGATCCGGCTCGGTCAGCGTCAACAGCGGCGCTTCCGCGCGATAAATGTCCCAGATAGACATTGTGGAATACTCCTGAAAGTTCGCGGAATGGACCTGCCGGTCCGTGCCCAGGTAGGTGTCGTCCGCGTTATTGCATAACTGCGGGGCGCACATGGTGTGATACATGCAGGAATAAAAGGTCTGCCGAATGTCCGGATTCAAAGTCTGGATTTCAATGCGCGAGAGGTTGTCGTTCCAGGCATTTCGCGCTTCGGCGCGGACGGCGTCGAAGTTCCAGGCGGGAATTTCCGCTTTCAGGTTCGCCTTGGCTTCTTCCACGCTGGTGGGCGAAAGGCCGACACGCAGGATGATTTGCTCGCCCTTGGAGGTCCGGAAATCCAGATGACCGCGAAGATTGCGTCCCTTGGCATCGGTCTGTCCTTTCGCCAGCGGCTGCCCGTCCACTTCAAGGCCAAACTTTTTGAACGGCCGGGAGGTTTCAATCGCGAAATAAATCAGCCGGCCTTTGGCCCAGCCGTCCACGCGGCGATAGCCGGTGATCAGATGTTTGTTTTCGATGGTCATTTCGGCATCGGTCGGGTGGCATCCAATCCCGTGGACCAAATCAATGAGGATGTGGCTCTCCGAGGACGCCGGGAAAGTGTACCGATGCATGCCGCAATGGGCGGTGGCCGTCAATTCGGCCGTGATATTGTAAGTATCGAGCTTGACGCGGTAATAGCCGGGCTGCGAAACCTCTTCGTCATGCGAAAATTGGGATTTGAAACGGTCGCAACTGATCGGTTGGTATTCTCCCGATTCATTGAGTTCGCCCGTGAGCGGCAAAACCAGCACGTCGCCGAGGTCGGTGCAACCGGTGCCGGACAGGTGCGTGTGGCTGAAACCCTCGATACTGGTGTCCGTATAATAATATCCGCCGCAGGCGTCCCAACCTGAATTGCGCGTGTCCGGGCTTAATTGAACAAAGCCAAAAGGCACGGTCGCGCCCGGATAGGTATGGCCATGGGCATCCGAGCCGACGATCGGCAGCGCGTCATCCACCGGCAAGGGCGCCGCGCCTAAAGCGAGCGCGGAAAAGAGGCAAATGGTTATTGCGAAAGTGGTTCGAGCGAACGAGGAAAAGTTTAACGATTTGGAAATCATGGCGGGAGAATAGCCATAGCCATCCGCGGCGTCCATCAATTCCTGTGTGCATGCGGTTGACTTTCTCACGCCAAGGCCGCCAAGGCCGCAAAGAGCAGAAGCGAAAGCAATATTTTTGCCGCCAGTCCCGGCAACTATTTAGCGAACTATACTTTTCAGAAACTTCCTGCCGACAAATACGTTGCGTCCTTTGCGCTCTTGGCGTGAAGCCCTCGACGGCAGCCACATGGGTACAACAGGGAGAGAAGAGGCGAACTCAATTATTAGCCGAGTCCCCGAGGCTCTAACTCCAAAATTACGTCAGGAGACCCGTGCCTCAAAATACCTCTTAACGAACAGGAAATAAGCCAGAAACGGCACGATGAATAACAACATCATCCACTCCATATTATTTCCGGTAAAAATGCCGGCTTTTTGTATCTGGTCCATTTGCTGTTGGGAAAAACCCATTCGTTGATACATTTCGAGCACGTCATGCCGCGCGAAAGTCACCATCGCCGACGCCGTATAGACGATCATCGCGATCAAAGTGATCCACCAACCCCGCACATCCAGTCTATATAACAACCAGGCGGCGTAAGCCCAAAGCGCGGCCATGGCCAGGCACAACAACGAGCCGGGCAGGGCGGGCAGAAATGCGCCAAAAAACGGAAACGCTCCGGGAGCTATGAAGGAAAACAACACCAGGATCGGCACGGAAGACAAAAGCCAAAGACAAAGGCCAAGCACTGGCAATGGGCACGCGTCAGTCCAGCGTGTCACGGCATCGCGCCTCTCGCAAGTGGCCTTCACGTGGCGGCTCATGTAAAAAGACGTCCAGATCGCGGGCAGCAAGACAAAAAAGAATCCAAAGATCAGTACCATCACAACCACCATTACAGTCACGGCTGCCGCCGGCACGGGGGGCTGGCCCTTTGCGGAATTGGCCGAAAGATTCGCAAATACCTTCGCCATGAAGAAAGGAACGCAAATCGTATCCACAATTCCCAGGACGAGCCAGCACCAGGAAAAGATCACGATCAGCGCCCGTGCCCAACGCCGCGCCATAATGGAGCCGATGCCCGTCCAGATGAGAAATACCGCCAATACCACGTAAATTAATACGGCCGGCAAAAGGCCGAAAGGAGAGGCTGCCGCAGTCTCGGTGTGTCCGACGGATGCCGCCGTTCCCAATATCAGAAGCGCAAACAGGCCGGCCAGGCAACCAAGCAGGATGGTAAAAGCGCCGAAGACGATCAAACCGGTTGAGCGGTCTTTGAAGACCGTCGTTGAATCCGATTCGGTGGGTATATTTTCCGGATTTGGGCCCATTTTGGCAAATGATTTTACAGGCTGAATACGCTTTTTTGAGAACCCCGTCCAGGCCATTTAAAAAAATTGTAACCATTCGGAGGCAGCGGAATATGCCGCCCCTACGAGGCTTTTCGTTTATTGCTGATTTTACTACAAAGATGCCGCTCCTAACGGAGCTTTTTCAACAGCGCACACGCCCGCTTCAACCATTTAACTCATTTAACTGTTTTAGCCTTTCAACCAATCACTGATTCGCATTTTCATCCAAAATCCTGCGCGCGCCATCCACAACCGTATCCCATTGAAACGCCGGGCCTGGGTCCACCTTGTCCGTTTGGATATGATAATGGCCGAGGATGCCTTCGTAATTGGTCAGGACGTCATCGGGCAGTTTGCTGGTGATGAGCCGGCCGGAATCGTTGGTGGGATATTGGCACCGGATCTTAGGGAAAATGCGGCAGAGCGTCGCCGTGAGTTTAATCAGGGCCTGATATTGTTCCGGCGTGAAATCATATTGGACGAGGTCCTTGCCCTGAATATTGCCTTCGACGGGATCGGGCCGGGCCGGATGACCGACAAAGTTGGTGGTGAGGATGCCGGAGGCACCGAACTGGTCCGGCACGGTCAAAAAAGTCTGGCCGTTGGTCTGCTGATACCAGGCTTCAAATGGGTTGGACTCGGTCAATTCGTAAGCGCCCACATTGGCAATCTCGATGCCGATGGAACGGCTGTTGGCGATGGTGGCATGCCAGGCGCGTTCCTTCAAATCGAGTGTCTGATAGATCGTGCCATCCACGTCCAGCATGAACTGGACGCTCAAGCCGCGCACGTCCTGCAACGTGCGAAAACACCGGCGGCTCGTGCCCGCGACATCGAAGTGGATGACGAATTCATCCACCACCTGCTGCAACAACGGCAAATCCCAATTGCCGGAGCTGACCTCGGCGATTTGTTCCGGAGTTAAATTATGTTTTCGCACGTCGTAATGGGCTCCCGAAAAAAGCGGCTTCCCGTCGTCGTTGGTCATCTCGGGCCACCGGGGCGCGATGCGGTAAGCATCATACCCGTTGGGATCGGTCCATAATACGACGCGCGTGCCGGTGTGAAATAATTGACCGGCCACAATGATTTCGTCGCCGGCGCGCGGTTCAGGCTGGCCGGGCCACGGAGTGCTACTATGGGTTCCATTCCCTTTGTTGCCCGACAAGAAAAACAACAGGGCCACAACGGCGAAAAACAGGATGGTGACCAGCACCCGCCGGAAGGAGGTGGAATGATTTGCCATGTTGGAGGGGAAATTTGGCGGAATAGCCGGCGTCAG
>JASHPN010000216.1 GCA_030038175.1 Verrucomicrobiia bacterium | reverse complement strand
TCAACTCATTTATCTCTTCTGGCCTTTCCACTCGTATGATCTTTCCTCGGGTTCCATTGCCATAGCGCCGAACCCACGTCTGCACCGTCCCGCATCCGCCAATGCCATACTTACGCCGAATCTCCTGGAAGCTGGCACCACTTTCCTCAAGCTCCCGCACCACTTCCATTTTGAATGCTTCACTGTACAGCACCGCCAGCCGATTATCGCCTGATTTTTCTCTCATCCGGTGTCAACCTATTCCAGGACGGGACCTGGTCCGTCGTCTTCGATGTTCGATGTTCGATGTTTCCTTCCGGCCCAACTTTGAACTCTGGACTCCGGCCTCCAGACCGTGTATTGTGGCTGTCACGTGGCGTGTTCGTCTATCGGTTAGGACACGGCCCTCTCAAGGCTGAAAGACGGGTTCGATTCCCGTACGCGCTACCAATTTTGATTTTAGCCAATAGAATCAAGCATTTTGTCGGTTTTTGACGTTTTCAAAATGACCAACTGCTAACACTAGCTGCTAACTCGTCCATCTATGTTTGCCTATGTCAGAATGCGATTTAAGGCGTTTCAATAAAGCGGCGAGAGCGGTTTTAGAACTTTTTGTTTCAGGCACGGCAGGCGGGCGCGTAGGCGCGGCGAGGCGTAAAATTTTGAGGGCAAAGGGAGAATTAAGCGACCACGCCCGGCGTGGACAAAGCCTGCAAGTTTGTTTCGGGCACAAGTGCCGCCGCTTCGCATCGTTCAATGAATGCGAGGATGCTGGCAAGGTGAAAGAGCCGGACGCCCTTGATTCGTCCAGGCTCACGAATGGAAACGGAACGGATGAAGCCTTTGGCCGCCCATTCGTAAAGTTTCGCCCGCGAGCAACCGGAGAAAAATTCGTGCCCATATTTGGGCGCTCTCACCCACACTGGCAAATTGCCGTCGCGCTCGGCGGCCAGTTGTGCGGCGCGGGGATTCTCCCTACTTGGCCGATTCACAAACCGCTCTTCCATAAACCACCTTTTTTGCAAGTAATATCAACCACCCTGGCGCGGAAAAGAAATTTGTAGGCTACTGGTTACGCCCTGGTAGTAGGACTGTTACGCATGAGTAGTGCAAAGTGGGATGCTGAACGTATAAACTAAAACCCAAAGACAGATCAGTAATCGTTAGCGGGATATTTCTCCCTTTTCGTCTGCCGTGAGCCATAATGCTCCGGTTGGTTCTTCCGCTTGGGCATTTTGAAATTTTGCCACTACATGAGATTTTAAACGATCTCCGATGAATAGACTGTCAAATTGTCCGCTTGCGCCACGCTGCCCAACACAATGAGGCACGCCGAGGACAAAGCGGCTTGGACATAACAGACTTAAAGTTGTAAAGGCGTCACGGCCTACTCCAATCGCAATCCAATTCGGGGGACAGGCTGCCAGTTCCATGTGCAAATAATTAGCCGTGCAACGACGAACAGTGTCAGGAAAAGAATAATGGGAAAATCCTTGTAGGAGGTATTGCTTCTCGCATTTGACCGTATCCGTCCAAAGAATAGGCCCCGCAAGATTAAGCGCATCCACGAGCCTACGAAGTTTCTGGTAATAAGGGATGTCCCTTATGTTCGCGTTCCAAAACTTGACCACTGATTCATAGCTCGCGCCGTGGGTGATATAGTAGTTCCGCTCTTCTTTTTTGCTCATGGCAGGATTTAGGCCGCAAACAATAGCGCCACTACTTTCTTTTCTTCCTTCATCTTCCAAGATAAGACACCGAGGCAGAATCCCAAGATTTTGTGCGCGCGTGATTCCACGGCACTTCATAGCACAGCCGACCATCCGTGCGCCGATATTATGAATCAATGATTGCATCGGGTGCTTCACGATCCAAAGTTGAATCGTAGCTACCGGCAAGCATATTGATTTTCCACGACGGAGCAAGATGGCATGGGTGGGAGTTGAATTGTCCCGCGTGAATCGCCGTTCGATTGTATGGCTCGTTCCGCGTTGTCAAGGACGCTACGAAAACGGCTCAAACAATTGACTCGCCGTTTCGTTCCTCCTGTGACAACGCTTCGCTGCGCCGGGAACGGCGATTAAGGTTTCACGCGGGGTGTCGCGTTGCTCCTTTTCGTGTCCAAAACGGTGCAAATAAGGGCGCATAACGCGCCAAAATCGTGCGCGGTCAAAGCCAAAAATCCACCCGGACGCCCTACTCCTACGGGCCGTGAGGAAATTTTTGCAGAACAACGACCAATCGTCGGCAAAACAACCGCCAAACAACGACAAATCCATGACCAATCCGCGACCAGTCAAAGGTAAGTTTATGACCAGCATTTCGCAACGCCCCGGCGACACAGCAAAGCACAGCAAGCCCCGATGATGAGAATGGCCGGGGAACAGACAGAGATTGCCTGCTTCGTTTCTCCGGCAGGCAATCGCGGTGCGCCGTGCGGCGCGAGAGCACAGAAGCAAACTAACTTGGCCAGCCAACGCCCGGCTGGAGCAGCAACGGATCAAAATTTGGAACATCGCCGGACGAAACCTGCATCCCGCCCTAAAAGCCGGTCTTTTTTTTCAGCGTTAAATTTCCCGGACTTTTGGCCGGAACATCGGCGTTTCGATTTTAGGAACACCGCTCTTTCCAGATTCCTTACGCATTTGGCAAGGGGTTGGTGTCCTATGGCAAAAATGCTAAAAGCCTGCCGCTGGCCGGATAATTTTGGGGAGTGAATTTTTTGTGTGTGACGGTGTTGCGACTGCGTTGCCGTGGCTGTGCGGCCTGCTGTGCAATTGCTGTGTTACCAATTGTGTCGGCGCGTTGCGACTAAATGTGCCATCTGCTGTGCCGTCTGCTGTGCAAAAATCCTTCAACCTCGTTAGGAGTAAGGCGTCAGGTCTTAAAAATCCGTTGAGGATGCAAATTCTAGGCTCGTTTTGAGCAACATAAATGCCGCGCTACTACCGCAATGACCAACTTAAAGCAACCATTGTGCGCGGCCTTTATGGATTCTGTTCAACATCCAAATTTACATCCGAGCCATCAATGATGCTGGTGATACTATCCAACTGATATTTCGTGCTTCCGTCTTTGAGCGAACTGACTTTGAAACTCCATGTGTCATTGGGTGCGAGTTTCTGAATAAAGTCCATACTCTCATCAACTTTGTTTCCGTCATCGTCCAAGAAATTAAAATTCACGGTCACTCCGTCAAGGGTGCTATCCGATTCGTTTTGAATAATGCCCGTGATGTCCATGCCGCCATCGTCTTGAATCTCGCCTTTAACATCGGAAATGGAAACTTTTGGGGCGACCGGCGCGGCGGGTTGAGAGGCAGCAACGACTGGCGCTGCCGGAGAACTGGCTTGTGAAGAATTGTCAACCTGGGATGAGCCGGGGCTTGTCGTCTCAACGTGGGGCGAACTGATAGCTGGCGTTGCCGCAGTAGTGGGAGCATTATTTCCAGCGTTGTTAAACATCTCCGCGCCTGACTGCAAAAAGAACGAAAGAAAGAATGTCACCAGCCACACAATCGCGTATCCGCTGCTTTGCTTTAACCGCGCCGCGCGGACGAATAAATAAACCGGAACCAGAATAACCCATCCGCTAATGCCTTTATGCCCCGCCCGATTGAGGTTGATTCCATCGGCGGCGCATAGGCCAATGTTCAGCAACAGGGCGATCCACCAAAAATCGGAAACCAATTGACCAGTAGAGGACGCGACAAATATCTGAATAACGGCGGAAATGATCGGCGCAAAAGCCAGTATCCAAACGATGCTATTGTTCACGCTTTCGCCCGTGAGCGGCGGCGGCGGTATCCTGGCAAAAAAACGCTTTATTTCCGTCTGATATGCTGGCGTCCAGTCTGCCATCCCTTCCGACCAGACGGACGAATTTGATTGAATTACATTTGTAGCGATGAGCGTTTGGATTTGGCTTTCTTGGATAGGGCCGATTCTTTTTCCCCCGGCAGTGTAATACCAAGCGCGTTCGTCGCCTGTTCTATCGGGAATCGGTTGAGTGACAGGAGAATCTTGTTTTTTCATCAAATAGACAGACGTGTCTTTGCCGCAAAGCGGGCATTGGACGCTCTGGCCAAAAATCATATTGCCGATACGATTGCTTTCCTGAAATTCTGCAACGTCAAATTCAAAGTCGCCGTTACAGTTTTGGCATTTGCATTTTGCGTTCATAGGTTATGCAGCGTGCGAAAATCAATTTCCTGCCGCACTTTCAGATGCTTCTCTGGCATCTTGTTCGGCTTTGGACTCAATCATTTCGATTTTTAAAACCGCAAATCTTTCGCACTCATGCTGATAATCGTAAATTACACCGCCGAGGAGCCTTACCTTATCTCCGCGCTTTAGGCTGGCAACAACTGCAACCAATGGGTTGGGGCTTCCGTCCATTTCTTTTTCCATGAAACATTTATCAAACGAATCGCCATTCTTATCATCAACGTCAAAGCCAAGTTCAAGTTCTGGGTCATCTGTATAAATAGGGTCCAAGCTTTCAAATTCAACATCCATCCAGCCTAGTTTTTCCTCGGTTTGTTCTGGAAAACTTTCAATGAATTGTGCGTTCACTTCGATTACGCCCTTTTGCAAAAATTCGTTTGTCTCTGCATCCAGCCGCGCTTGCCGTTGCCCGAATTGAATTTGGCTGACGTAAGCCTGGTCATTGGATGACAAGTCAGAAATTCTTAAAAAACAATTTGTGCCCTCATGTTTGATGACGACCATTGTAGTGCCGGAAGAATAGTAATCGCCGGAAATGGTTTTGCCCGTTTGAAATGTCCAGACTCGCGGCGCGGCAGCGGCCTGCGCGATATTTGTCTGTGCATCTGCCTGCCAACCGAACGCAGCCAAAGTCAGGGCGACAAGAATTTTCAGTTTCATGGCGTTTCCTCTACGCCGCCTGGCTGGTGCAAACAAAAAAGGCGTGACCTACTCACGCTCTGTAACGGGCACGGGAATGCCCCTCAAAAGAACGCTTTCAGACACGCCCGGCTTGGGCGTGCCTTCAACGCTGGCTTTTGAGTCGAAATTTCCCGTTTCGTTACAGACAGCAGCCGAAGCTACGCAAATTGATTTGTTAGTTATTTTGGCCTGTGATTTTTAACTGACGCTGGCGATTCAAGCACAGATGCAGGAACGGTTCAAGAGCCGTTTTGCTGGCCGCGTCCTGGGAGTTCGATCATTCCAGCGTCCAAAGGCAGTATGGAGCGGCTATCAAAACTTCACGGAGCGTGACGCCGGGGCTACCTTTCCGGCGTTTGACATGAAGCCCGCTCGCCGTCAGCCAGCGTGAAAGCGTGGAAACGTCATAACCAAGATGGAATGCCCAAAAGCGGAGCGACCGTTTCAACGGAGCGTAGGGATTTTTCCTTGATTTCATTTGGAATTTAGGAGCGTGAGTGTTGCGATGATTGTGGCGTTTTTTTCAAAAAATGCCCCGCGTGCGTTCTGCCCGCAAGGTTGATTTACCCTGCATAAAATGCTTCCGAAAAGAGATTCCTTAAACTGCAAATACGCCTGTGACAGACGTGACAGACGTGACACTCGCCGCCGTCTGTCACAAGCGTCACGAGTGTCGCGGCAGTATATGGGCAATTTCATTTATGCCCTTTTGCGTAAATCCGGGTCACATGGCCGCCGCTCTGGGGGCGGGAATCTTTGCCGGTCAATTCGCCGTCCGCTTCCATCCGGGCGAGCAAGTCGCGGGCATCGTCCGCATTGGTAACAATTCGCGCCCGGAGCACGTTCCGCGCTGTAATGCCTTTTGGCGTGCCCACAAGCAATGCCAATACTTGATCCCATTTGGCACGGCGGGCAGCCTGGCGTCCACGGTCGAGAATTTGAAGCTGTGCGGCGGCAAACCAATCCGCCAACACGATTGCGCTTTCCGCTATTTCTACTGATAACATCCTCTCGCCTGCATCCTCACCATAAAGCCCGGCATGGAGACAGACAGCTATGCGCCATGCCTGCTCATTCCATCGCGCCGCAAAAGTCGTCACGTCCCGCAAGTCTGAAAGACGCCGCTCCACGATTTGATTGTGATGTTCGTTCATCATTTGCCTGGCTTCCGGCGCGGGTTGAATTGTGAATGGTTCTTCCGCCATGCGGAAAGTTTTAATCAATTTGCCAATGAGCAACGTCCAGGCGTTTGTTGTTCCCGCCGGAATACCAGCAACGCCGTCCACAATTGGCCGGGGCATGGCGCGAGTATGGCAAACCAACAGGCGCGGAATCAGGCCGCCGTCCGTCAATTCGGTTTTTCCAAGCAGGGTTTCCACCTTATCCGGTTGCACCAGCCACAAGGCGGAAAGGCAAGGCTGTTGAAGCAATACAGGTTCGCGTCCCTGGCGATCCACGCGGCAGTTGTCACCGCTGAATGCTTTCAAATAAATGCCTTCATCAGTGCGGTCGAGTTTGTTATATCGGCCAAGCAATAAATTCACGATGTTGCCCGCGTCGGGCGACAGGCTGGCGAGTTGTTCCTGATTCTGTGCCAGCATCACGGCGAGTTTTTCCGAAGTCACATCTTCGCAGCACAAGCGCGGCGGATTCTGTTGCTCCTCTACCTCTGCCAGTGCCTTCTTCTTCGCCGCCAATTCATCACGAAATTCTTCCCGTTCCACGCCAGATTTGCCTTTGCTTACATTTTTCATCAGAGAGCCTATTTCGCTTTGCAGCATGTCTGCTTCCGCTTCCAGGCCGGGTAAAGTTTCCGTTTTCCAGTTTTCGAGTAACTCGCGTTCAAAATCAAAGAACGGTTTAGCCGCGTGCCGGAAGGTTTCGCTTTTGCCGCTGCCGGATTCTGCGCTGGGCACGATGTAGAGATTGCCCCGCGTCACCCGGTTAGGGCCGCTGGCAACTTGTAGGCCCGCGCCGATGGACGCTGACAAAAATCCCAAAACGCAACACCCGGCCAAAGTTTCGGGCGTCCGCTCCGTGTGGGCGATTGCCGCCGCCATCGCTTGTGCCGCCGGGGGCAAATGTTGAAGTGGAAAGGGTGAAACGATTTCTTCGCGTTCATCGGCACGGGAATCTTGTGAGGGTGCTTCTGTTGGCGGCACGTCCAGAATTTCAGGACTTTCAAGAATAGCTTTCATCGGGTTGACTCCATTGGTTTGAAATTCAGAAAATAGACCGTCTGGTGATTGCCGTTGTCGCGTGTGCCGTCTGGCATCCGCACAAACTGCGAGCGCGTCCACGTCGCCCGGTCCGCGCCCAAACTCACGGCGTAGCAAAAAAATTTCAAAATCTTGTCATCCGGCTGGCCGGCCACAAAAAACCAGCCATGCAAACTTTTTCCGCCACTGTGAACCGCGCAAACCAGCGGCGCGAATGTCGCCAGGTGAAGCAAAAGCGCCGCGTGTTCATCCGCCGTGCCGCTGTCAAATTCGCAAATGAGGAAACGGCGCTCGCCCGTATTACTCAAAGTGTGTTTGGATTCGCGTCCGTCCTTTGTCTGGCCGGTAACTGCTGACATCGGCGAGGGCACGATGAATTGTAGTTGTGACAACTGCCCGCGCCATGACTCGCGCGGCATCGTATCAAAATCGGAATTGGATTTGCCGCAACACAAAAGCGGATTGCCGGGGAAAAGCCGATCAACGATGGATTCCGTTTTCGATTCGTTGCTTTCTATCCTTATACGGCTGGTTTCCCACAAATCCACCAGGCCGCCGCCATCGCGGGCGATGGCCGCCCGTTGCTCGGTATTGACTTTCGGCCACTTTGCGGTGGACATAACGGGCACGGCTTGGCCCTTTGGTTGCCAAGCACAAGGCAGGGAATTTTGGACGGCGGAAACAATCTCATTTCGTGGAACATGACGGCCACAGTTGGCAACGCTGGTTTCGAGCAACGCAATGATTTCACCGGCGGGCAAATGTGAATGAAGTTGCCGCGCGACTCTGAAAAGCCAATCGTGAACGCCTTCACCGGCGCGGGGCGGCGCGGCGAGCATGTCGCGCAAAAACTGTGGAAGTTGCCGGGTCACGCTGTCGCTCCTTCCACATTTTCAACCGTCGCTTCCGCTTCGCATTTTTCGATATAGGCGAGAATCGAGCCAAGATGAAAAAGGCGAGTGCCTTTGATTGCACCTGGCTCGCGGATGGAGACGGAGCGGATTTTTCCCTCGGCGGCCAATTGATATAATTTGGCGCGGCTAAATCCACTGAAAAATTCCGGGCCAGTTTTGGGGGCACGAACCCAGACCGGCAGGCCATTGGTTTGTTCTTTGAGCAATTCCCGCGCTTTCGGCGCAAGCCTTGTTTTATTGGCGGGTGTGCTGCTAGCATTGTTGCCATGACTGTTTGCAGTTGTCATGGAACGAACCTGACATCGGCAGCTAATTTCAGGAAGTTGTTAAGCGTTACGAATTTTAGCAATTTTGGTAACGCCGGTTATTTACCACTACTTTCTGATTTTTCACCCTCTGCGCCGACTGATTGTCCCATCAATTTATCAATCACACAACGTTTGTAGGCTTCCCAATTCGTTTCCCAATGCTGCATGATGCTTTCCCGTCTGGAATTTTCATCATGCAAATACTTGCGGAGCGCATTGTCTGTAACACTTAAATTGTTTTGTTCGATGACAGCTTGAAATGCCCTCTGAATTTCAGCAACAGCTTCCCCATACTTCCACGGCGGGTCTTGCGGTCTAATGAGAGATGTTGATTCAAAGTAACGTGAATCGGCCCATTTGCGGAATAAATCTCCAAGCGTTTTGGGGTCACGCATTCGTCGTCCACCAGTTTCATAATAGAGTTGAGTCGCTGCAAGCAACCGCGACCCCCAGCTTCCCATATCCCTCAAAAAATCAATAAGCTCACCGGCGTTAGGCGGACGCATTTGCATCAATACTGCGTTGTCACAAACTTTCCAAGCTCGGATTGGAAGTGCCAAAGCTTCGTCAGGCGGCGTCTCACCCTGTTCACGGTCTGGGCGAATCTCATCCAGGACAATTTGAACACCTTTGTCGAAAAACGAATTGTTCCACCAGTCATGCGGAAAAAATTTATCGAACGCCTTGTTCGTTTTCTTATCGTGAACAGCTTGCTGATTTTCGTCCATAATTTTTACGGGCGGTAAATTCAGCGGCGGGACACCCGGCAAGTTTGGCGGCAACGCCCGCCACTTTTCCAAAACACTCTCATCCTTCAATGCCTCGGAGATATAATCCTCATAGCGAGCGGCGGGTAATTGACCATTGCTAATCAATTTTCCAACTTCCACCACAATAAAATTTTCGCGTTCAGTCCTTCTCGAAGCTGGTTTCCGCCGTTGTGCGAGATTCGGTTTCATCGGCATGTCCGGCCCGGCGTCAGGCTTGGGCAAGTTTCTTCGCGCAAAAATTATTAAGACTTTCGCCAGCGGCAAGGGCTTTGGCTACCAAACGACGATGCAATGCCGGTTCAACGCGCACAATGAATTTGCCACTGAATTTTTTCCCGCCCAACGGTTCGGGCAGTTCCCCGCCATCATTGTGAATCAGTTCAATCATTTCTTCGACTGCCTGGCACAATTCGGCATACACCCTTGCCTCATCGCTGCCGTGAATGCCGCCAAGCATGATTTCCGGGCAGCGGCCAATGAAGCATTGATCTTCGTCGCTCCATTCCACGAATTTCGCGTAACGCGCGGCTTGCTCTTTGATTTGCTTGCGTGTCATAACTCAAATTCTCGTTTTAATTTATTTCGCCGCGTCCAGTGCCCGGCGCACGTCGCGTTCCTGATAATGTTTGGCGTCATCGCCCGGATTGCCGCTCAATGTCACCCGCAAACCCTTTGGATGCGTGAAATTCCGGTGACTGCCTTTGCCGCCGCGATTCACGAAACCAGCCTTTTCCAGGTCAGCAATCAGTTGGCGAATGCGGCGTGGCATTTCAGTATCAATATAGTATCACAGAGGTTTAAGGGTGTCAATAATGTTCAACGGTGTTCACACGAATCAGCCAAGAGACGGGATTTTTTCCACAGCAGCGCGGCGAGTTTCCATTTCCAGATGCGTGTATTTTTGATGCTCGCGCGTGGACTTGTGGCCAGTGACACCCATGCGGACTTCCGCCGATACGCCTTTGTTCGCCATTTCTGAATTGCTGGTATGGCGCAAACTGTGAAATGTCCGGCGGGAAAACATCCGCTTGCCCGCGCCCTTGACGGTCTGCAAGTCCAGGCCCGCCTTTCGCATGATTTTCTTAAAGGTTTCGGAAAGCCCGCGCCGTCCGCTGACGCGCTGGCTGGCGAGCTTGGGCAGGATAAAAACTTCCGGCTTGTCTGTGCCCGCCACCTTGTTTAAACGCGCCAGCAAGTCAGGGTGAAGCGGGACAGTAACTTTTTTGCCGGTCTTGGATTGCGTGTAGGTGAGCGTTTCGTTGGTCAAGTCCACGCCATCCCATTGCATTCGGCAGCAATCCCCTAAACGCGCCGCCGTGTAATACGCCAGCGGGATTAACAGCTTCCATTCCCCCTCTGCCGCGTCCACAAGCATCTTTACTTCGGCGGGCGTAAATGTCCCTCGTTCCGCGCTTTCCACTTCGGGCAGTTCCACGGCTTCGGCGGGATTTGTCGGAATCAAACCTTGACGGCGGGCGGCGTTCAATGCGCCGCCAATGATCTTCACGTCCAGATTCAGTGTCGCTGGCGCAAGGTTTTCAGCCGTCCGCGTATCCAGAAAGTTTTCCACGTCCCGCGCCGTCAGGCTTGTCAAAGGCAGGTTCGCGCGTTTTCCCAGCGTTTGCAGGAACGCATCCACGGCCATGCCATAGCGTTCCCCGGTGGCTTCCGATTTCCGCGCCTTTTTGCTGTTGAGCCAACCGTCAAAATGGGATTTGATAGTTGCGCTTTGAATGGTTTCACCAATATCAGCGCGTTTCATTATGTCTTTCAAGACTTCGCGGGCTTGCGCTTCCACAAGTTCCCCGCGCCGGGCGAGCCTGGACGCCCGCTCAAATTCCAATGCCACGGCCAAAGCCTTCTGACGGTCCGATTGTTTGGTGCTGCGGAGAATCCGGCGGCCATCCGGTCCGAAATAGGCCGCGTGCCAGTATTGAGAATCAGGGCGACGATGGATGCTTGCCATAGTGCTGCTAATTTTACTGCTAACGTTCGCCTATGTCAACTGTGTTTTAATGTGTTGATTTTATTGGAGTTCTGCATGTCAGCCTTGTGGAAACGAAAGACGGGTTTGATTCCCGTACGCGCTACCATCTCTTCAATATGAATGCTTTGCCCAAACCCCTTTGGACATCATGCGCCGTGATCGCCTTTCTTTGCGCCGGTTCGCCGGCCCGGGCACAGGTCGCCACAAACAAGCCGGCAACCTCCGCAATCCGTCATCATGCGTCAGCTTTCACCGAACCGGATCCCCTCGATTTTTCCAATCATGACGGCTTTGTTCCTCTCTTTGATGGCCGGAGCCTCAAAGGCTGGGACGGCAACCCGAAGTTCTGGCGTGTGGCGGACGGCGCGATCGTCGGCGAATCCACCCCGCAACATCCCTGCGGCCATACGTACTTGGTTTACCGGGACATGACGGCAAAGGATTTTACTTTGAAATTTGAGATGAAGATTGTCGGCAACGGCGGCAGCGGTTTCCAATATCGCAGCCGAACGGGTGTGCCGTGGCTGTCGCCAATTCCCGCCGGCGTTATCTCCAACACCGGCCCCGTCAACCTGAACTGGATGATGACGGGACCGCAGGCAGATTTCTGGCCGACCAGAGTTTATACGGGCCAATTTTATTCCGAGAATACGCCCATGCGCATCGTCGCGTGGCGCGGCCAGGTGGTAGAGAGCTTTGGCGAGAAAAGGAAACGGCTTATGGGCAGCATCGGCGACCGCGCGGAACTCGGCAAACTGGTGAGGACCAGCGACTGGAATCAATATACGGTCATCGCCCGCGGCGGCACTTTTATCCACATCGTGAACGGCCAGTTAATGGCGGTGCTGGTGGATGACGATCCCAAGTCCTCGAACAATCGGCCTGGGCTGTTCGGCATCGAACTCGAGTCCATCGCCCGGCTGTACGTCAGAAACATCTGGGTCAAAAAGCTGGATTAAAACAAGCTTAATCCGTCCCCTATGTCCCATGCGTCCCATCCGGTCCAATTCACGAAACACGCCCGAACCCTGCCCCTGACGTTTCATTTCTCAAATCTCCAATTTCCAATCTTAAATCCCAAAAACAGTTTCCCCGTAAATGGCCGCGCCTTTCTATACCCTCCTATATCGGCATATCCCGCAAAGAAGGTGCGTTTAAGGCGATAATCATGCACTTGAAATGTCCGGTTTTGCCTTCAACGCGTCCGGCATGCTGCCGTCCCAGACAATTGCTCGTTGTATCGATATTCTCGGATAGGTAAGCTTGGCTGAAAAATGCCATCTCTTGCCAGGAACGTTCGCGCCCCAATATAATTTGATAACGCTTATGAAATCATTCAACCGAATCCTTTTCCTCGCCCTCGCCTTGATCTCATTGGCCATCCTTCCCCTCGAAGCGGCGCCCGCCGGCGCCTTTTTCCCAATCATGCCCTGGAATGAAGTTCCCAATGACCGGGCGGTCATTGACAAAATCAAAGACTGCGGATTTACCATCGCCGGTTTTGTTTCTCCCGAAACCCTCAAGACGTGCCGCAAAGCCGGCATCAAGGCCATCGTCTCCGATCCCCGCATCAACGGCCTCGACTGGGCGACGCTGGACGCGGCGACGGCGCGCCAAAAAGCGCTTCCCGCTATTGTTGCGGTTCGCAAAAATCCCGCGCTCTACGGATATTTCCTGCGCGATGAACCCGGTGCCGGTCTGTTTCCGGGGCTGGCCATCATGACGAGCCTCGTGCATGACGCGGCTCCTCAAAAGCCGGCCTTCATCAACCTTTTTCCCAATTACGCGGGACCCGGTCAACTCGGCGCCGCCACCTATGGGAAATACCTTGATGACTTTGCGAGCACGGTTCATCCCGCGTGGTTGTGCTATGACCACTACGCACTGATGGATGACGGGTCCTTGCGGCCCGGATATTGGGCCAATCTGATGGAAGTGCGGGCCGCCGCCCAAAAATATCACGTGCCATTTTGGAACATCATCCTCGCCCTGGCCCATTTTCACTACCGGGTACCCACTGCGGCCGATTTGAGGTTTGAAGTGTACAGCAGCCTGGCCTGTGGCGCGCGCGGGATCGTTTATTACTCCTACTTTGCCTACAAGATTGGAAATTATCGCGGCGCGGCGATTGATCAATTCGGCCACGCAACGCCCACCTGGGACAATATCCAAAACGTCAACCTGCAAATTCAGAACCTGGCGCCCACGCTGCTAACGTTGAACTCGGACGCCGTCTATCATTTCGGCAAGGTGCCGCCCGGATGTTCCGGACCCGACACCAACAGCCTCGTGACCGCGATGGAGGGAGACTTTGCGGTGGGCGATTTTACCGGCGCCGACGGCACTCGTTACGCAATGATCGTCAACGAGGACCTGCTCACGTCGGCTCCCTGCTTTCCGCGATTTCGCCATGCGCCCAAAAGCGTAAAATTTATTTCTCCCTACACCGGGCAAACCGAACCGTTCGACGGCGAGCAAACCTGGCTGGCGCCCGGCGCCGGCGTCTTGCTAAAACTGTAGTTGTGGTTAAGGGCCTTCACGCCAGGGACGCAACGGACCCGCCGTCGCTCCCGTCGTCGCTGAAACTATGGCGCGGCAAGCAAGCGATGGCGGGCAGGCGCCAGGTATTTATCGCCAGGCAGCTTCTGAAAGCCCTTCACCAAATCGTTGTCGGGACCAGTGGCAAAAGATTGCTTTCGCTTCCGTTCTTTGCGCTCCTGGCGGCCTTGGCGTGAGAAAGTCAAATATTCAGGCAATCCTATCGGACGGCCAATAGCCGCCGTGGTTAGCGTGGCATCGGGAATTTTTTGAAATCTTTTTTAAAACGATCCCAGGCGCCGCGCACAAAAGCGGTCCCGCCTCGCTGCTCGGCATCGTCGTCGTGCAAACCGCCTACAGAGATGCCCAACTCCAGCAGGACAATCATGCCGTAATCTTCGTACGGACAGCCGTCTTTTAATATCAGTTTTTTTAACGCGTCCGGATCTTCAAAAATATCTATGCCATCAATTATGACTTTAGCAGTGTCGTCGAATCCAATTTCAACCACCTTATCATCGGCGGAATAATGAACGACGAA
>JASHPN010000215.1 GCA_030038175.1 Verrucomicrobiia bacterium | reverse complement strand
AGGTAAATCCATTGGTTGCTCGGGAAGTCGTTATTCGCCAGGTTTTGGCCGATGATCCTTTCCGCATTCAAATTTGGCAAACTGGCCGGGTCATCGAGATTATCAAAGGCATAGAGAACGATACTGGAGTTGACCCAAACCAATCGGATGCCGTTGACATAGCCAATGCCGCCGCCTTCGGCACCGGCATTGAGGCCTTCATAACCGGTTTGGGACCAGATGTCCACGCCCGTGCTCAAATTGGTCGGGTCGAACCAACATTCGACTGTGAAAGGCGGGTTTAGGGTGGTCAATGGCGAGGCATGAGGAACAAAGAGTCCGTTGGTAAACTCGACGGCGCTGCCGGTAATCTCGCTGTGGGTAAAATTGACCGCCGTGTCCGGATCGCTGTCGCCGGCCATCGGACCGGCATGTAGCCGTTTGATCGAAATGGCGGGAGCGGCCGCCCAATCGGGAAAATAACCCGTCCCTAAAAGTCCCAGGCTGCCGTAGTTGGTTTCGATGTCTCCCTGTGCCGCCGGCTCGGTTTCGTGCATCGGCCAATATCCGGCCGGATTGAATTGTTCGAGCGTGGCCGCCAATGAATTTGTTGCGGGCGCGACGACGGTGATGGTGGATACCAGGCTGGTGACCGAGCCGTAAATGTTGGTGATGACGACATCATAGCTCGCCTGATTGCCAAGGCTGCCGGCCGTGAGCGTGTAAGTCGCATTCGTTTGCCCGGCAATGGGCGTCGTGCCCTGGTACCATTGATAGCTCAAAGGCATTCCGCCCTGGGCCGCCAAGGAATACTGATAAGTCTCGCCGGGGAGCAATAACAACTGCGACGGCAAATTCGTCACAATGACCGGCGGAATGAAGATTTGGGATGCCTGGATTCTCACGACCGCGGCGGACGCGGCCGGCACCGTGACGACGCACTGGCCGTTGGTAAGCGAACCCAGCGGCGTCCAGGTTCCGTTCCAGGTGTTGGTGCCTGAAATGGATGCGCCGCCGAATGTCACGCCGTTGGTCGCGGTCACGTCGCTGTTGGATTGGACGAGGAACATCGCGGCGGCGCTTCCGGCCAAAATGCCATAAGGCGAAATGGTTACCGCCGCATCGCGGGCGCCGGCGCCATATTCCCGATTGACGATGGTGACGAAGAGATTCGTGCCATTTTCCACGGAATAAGCCGTCAGGTTCAAACCATTGGTGTTCGTCATCGTGAGCGGTTCCACGACGCCGTAACCGCCCACGTTGAAAGCGGCGATGCCGTAACAGACCGGGAAAGCCTGAAGATTGTTGTTTTGGTCGTAATAAAACGCCGAGAGGAAACCGGTTCCCGGTCCGGTGTGAAAATGCACCCCCAGGCAACCATGGTCCGCCCACCAGTTTAATAAGTCCACAGCGTAGAGCGCGGAAGCGAACCATTGGTCTTCGCCGCCCGGAACATTGTTGGAAGGCGCGACATAAGGGTTAAACTCGCTGAACCGGTAGGAAAATCCGTACGATTGGGCAACGGCGCCGATCTGTTCGTAAGCCAGCGGATAGGTTGAGGCGTCCCAATTCGTGGTCAGCAAACCATCAATCAATTGCTGGGTGGTTTGGCCGTTGGCGCTTCCCCCGGGTTTGTAATGATATTGGAGGTAAGGAACGTTCGTGTTGCCTTGTTCCGCCTGGCAAAAGTCCGGCGCATAATAAATGGCCGCGCTTTCATTGTCCGGCGCTCCCAGCACCGCGCCCGGAGCCGCGGCCAGGACGTCCGGGGCGAACGTTTGCCAGGCGGCCAGATAGGATGCGAAATTCGTCATACCGGTGGACGCGGGATAGGCTTCGGGTTCGTTGCCGATGGCAAAGCAAAACAGATTGGCCGCGTAGTTGGTCCAGATATATTGGGCTTCGGCCGCATCCTGGGCCGGGGCGCCGGTCTTCAGATCCAGCGCAAAGACCACCTGCACGTTCGCGGCCTCGGCAAACTGGAAGAACTGATCAATCTCCGGATCGGTGGGGATAAAATCGTCGCCGGAATTGCCGCCGATGCGAATGCTTTTGACTCCCAGGTCCTGGAACAGCGTGATGAGTTGCGTATTGGTTGGGGCAAAGAAATATCCGCTGGTCCAGCCCGGTTCGTCAGATTGGATCCCGCCCATCTCGAAACTAAAGGTGCCGAATCCCGGCCAAACCGTCAGGCCCGGGTTGCCGGTGTTAATAGCGAGCGAAACCGGCGATTGCGCCGGGGCGGTCCCCATCAAGAAGCCGACGGCGCAAATCAAAATGAATTTCATTCTACCGGAAAGTTTGGGGCTAATGACCAGCCCGAGTCAATCGGGAGGTTGTGCTTATGAACGCGAATTATGCGACGCACGCTTTGCTTTTGAAAAATGAGGCTTAAACTTGTTGAGGTTTGGCCCGCTGGGCAACTGTTCCGAGTCGTCTCTCGGACATGATTGTGTCGTACCGTTCGATAAAAATGAGCTGTTTTGGAAGATTGCCGTTGAAAGATTTACCCCAAATTTCCAATGCCAAAATGAGAGAATCGTATAATGCTTCAAAAGAGAACATCTTGGTGCCGCTTTCGCTATCAATAAGAACCGTTCTGGAACCTGTGCCCGTGTAAAAATAGAGTCGAGTCACTTTTCCAGACAACACTTTTCTTGAAATTGGATTTGTCATATGCAGCAGTGAATTCCTGAGTTCCCAAAGTTCATTGGGAGCGATTCCAACTGGAGCAAGGTTGGCAAACGTTGAAAGCCAAGTTTCGAAATTGCTGGCGACGTCGCCGTATTCCAAATATGCAAGCGTATCTATGAACGACACGACAAGTTTCATGGCTGCTACGTAGTGTTTGTGTTGGTAAAGCAGTTTGATTGCTTCAGTAAAATCGTCCGCCAAAAGGTCGTGGATATTTAACCCATCATCCGTGGTATTAGCAGCCAGCCAGTCCATTTTTATGATACCGCCAAATTCCTCGCTTTGTATGGTGGGGTTGGCCAGCGGATTCGCATGGGTGCTGCTCGTGAATTCGGGTTTGTTTTCAACGATTGGAGTGAAGCATACAAAAGGATTGCTCGGAGCGTTTATGGCCTGAAGAGGCTTTTCGAACAACCAGAGCGCCTTTCCTGTTCTGTGGAGGTAGGCAAAGTATTTGTACTCCAAGCCAGATTTTGCATCAACGCCTAGCCAGGAATGTATTGAATCAATGGGGAGGGGGTGACGCGTTGCGATCGAAGAATCAGCAATTACGCGTTCCTTCAGGAATTGGGAAATTTGCCCGTCATCTCCAAGCTCAACAGAATGAGCCACTACCCCAAGGCTCTTTATCACGCCGTTTTCGATGAACAAAAATAAATTTGCGACCGTCTCCATTCCTTTATTTTCCTCGTTGTTACCCTTGAGCACTTTCAATTCGGAGGTGCGCCAGCCCTATAGGCCTGGCTTGGATGGTTCGGCTTATCCGGAAACAACAACTTGAGATGTCCCAATTTGACCATCCGCTTGAGGTAATGATTCTTGAGCGCGTGCACGTCTCGATTGAGTAATTCAGCTAGTTGTTGAGCGGTCAATGGAGCATGACTGCAAAGTCGAACCAAAATCTGTTGCATGGCGACTTTCGAGATTTTCTTCGATTTTTGGGCTTCTTCGGCCAAAGGACGCAATTGTTCCAAGCTTCCCGCCAAATGTTCCAACCCTCTTTCAATTGTTCCAACCTCCATTCCTTGATCAGCCTTAACGCCTGAAACTAGTCCATCCGCCGTCGAGTCTGGAAGCCTATTCGAGAAAAAATAAACAGTCCCGCGCGTTGCTCCACGCGAAACAAGAAAGCCGCCATCAACCAAATTCGCCAGCGTCTTCGACAAATCCTTGGGGTGTTCGGCACACATTTCCCTGAGGCGTGCATGTGTAACGCTTTTTTCGACGGCAACCGTGGCCAGTGCCAGCCGGGCGGTTTCCGGTAGTTCACGGAACCGCCTGCCGAATCTGGCATCCAATTCGGCGAGTGTTTCCGGTGGTAGGAGGCTCACCGTACGTAGCCGCAAAATCGTCTGATCGGGATCAAGTTGCTCGACGAGTTCAGGCACACGCCAATGGTGAATGCGCCAGTTTCGATAAACTTTTGGCAGACCCGACCCTGCCTGCTCCGCCAAACCCACCAGTTGAAACATCTTCTGAAGATTCCGGTTTCGGCAGTCGCTATGCCCGCCGCGGATGGCCAAATGCAACGGCACGCGCATCAAGCCAGGATTTCGAAAACCAAACATATCCTGCCGCTTCACAACATAAATGGACACGCGGCCTGTAAAATCTGCGTGGATGACCGTGTTTACAAGTGCTTCACGAAACGCTTCGTGAACGGGCGTGTCATCAATTCGAGTCGTTCCTTTTAACCTGAACGGGATTTTTAAACCATGGGTCAACCGCAAAATGACCATTCGGTAAAAATCGTAAAGATTCCCGGACCATGATCCATCCGTCGTAACCCTATCAATCCACCGGCGGTCCGTGTCCTCCCATGCTTCTGGCGGACGTTCCTGATAATCCACGACATAATTCGGAACCGCGTCAAGAATGGACCGCAATTTCCCGAACATCAGCAGACCAGCCAGAGTTAATCCTTCTCGCTGCGTTTCCCGATTTATGGCCCTGCCGCCGATTTGTCGCAAAAATTCGTCGTTTTCCAAATCGACCCACGGGTGGTCTGGCTTGACGCTTTTAAACGCATTTCGGTACGCGCGAAATGTCGGCAAATTCAAATCTCCAAAATCGAATTTTTCAAGTAATTTGGCGTCCCGAACGTCCTCAACCTGATCTGCCAGCATTCGCTTGACTGTTTCCTCGTCACATCGAAAATCGCCATCGCCCTGCCTTCGGTAAGTGGCCGCGAGAGGATTCTTACCAAGATACACCGGCATCTGAAATCGCGTCGCTCGTGGGATGCTAATCCGGACGACCTTCTTTCCCTCTAATTCAATCGTTTGGACGTCGCGCTCATTCAGGATATTTACGCTGATTTTCTGAGGGTTATTTAGACCACTCCATAACTCCTTGATAATTTTGGCTGGATTCAGGACACCCAAAACTTGAAATTGGTCGTTGACAGTTTCTTCTATGCCAAGCAACACGATGCCTCCTTCGGTGTTTGCCATTGCTGAATAAGTTGCAAAAAAGCTGTCGGGCAACTGGCCTTGGCCATCCCGCCCAGCGGCTTTTTTCACCTCAAAGTCAAACCCCTCCGTTAAGTCAATGATCTCGAAGTTATTCATCAGCGTGTTCGCGCGGCTTCCAAAATTTTCAATTTTCGGCTTCTCTTTTCTCTTGCTGGATTTTCATCCGAACCCGATTCCATTATATTTCAAAAACAATGACGTTTGCCATAGACAATTCAAGTGAAAATCTGCAATCCAATGCCTTTCGTGAAGTCCGGGGTTTTATGAAACTCGAAGAATTTGCGGATTTTTGAGTTGCAGTTGCTGGAAATAGGGGCAGTGACGGTTTGGCCCACAACCATGCGCATGGTGCGAAGCGCAGGCCCAAGCCAGGTTTGATGGCCGTTGAACGGATCGGTTTGGTCGGTGTAAGAAGATACCTCGATGTCGAATTTCAAAGCTTCCCCTTCACCATCGCCATGGCCTGCGTGGAAGATGAAGTGAGGGAAGGGACTAAAGGGACGGATGGGCGGGTAGAGATTTGAAATTGGAAATTGGAGATTTCAGAATGAAGACGTCAAAGTCAGGTTCGGGCGCGTGGTTTGGGTGAAATGGACGCGAGGCACATTGGAGATGGGGAATTTGAGATTTCAGACCCGCCTTCGTTTACTGTTTTACTTTGTTACACAAAAAAAAGTGTGTGTGGGCCCTGAGGCGGGACCGCTTTTGCGCACGGCGGGTAAAATGATTCGGTTGAATCATCTCACGCTTGACGCCACGCCCGGCCAAGTGTTCACTCAGCGTTGCCCAACGTGAGAGGATTATGGAATGGCGTGTACGATCCGACCTCTGGAAGTTGCAGGCGCCAAAATAACAATATTAAGAACCTCATTATGAAACCAATCATCGAAATAGTCAGCTATGTCAGCGCGGGACCGGTCTTATTTGGGATGACTGAAGCCCAGGTCCAGAATGCGGTCGGGCAGCCATTGTCAACCATCCCAAGGGAGTTGGCGGGGGGAAAAAGCGCCAACTATAATTCGTTCGTCGTTCATTATTCCGCCGATGATAAGGTGGTTGAAATTGGATTCGACGACACTGCTAAAGTCATAATTGATGGCATAGATATTTTTGAAGATCCGGACGCGTTAAAAAAACTGATATTAAAAGACGGCTGTCCGTACGAAGATTACGGCATGATTGTCCTGCTGGAGTTGGGCATCTCTGTAGGCGGTTTGCA
>JASHPN010000214.1 GCA_030038175.1 Verrucomicrobiia bacterium | reverse complement strand
TTGGTTCATACTTTAGTGGATTGTCGCAATGTTATTTTAGAAGCGAAAAAACAAATCGGCTATGGCATGTTTGTGCCACCCCCCACGCATCGGAGCGCGGCTGCTTGCCGCGCCATAGCGAAGCGACGGCGGGTGTCTCCCGATTTATCGGGAGATCCGTCCGCAACGCGATGAGTCGTCGCCCTGCACAAGGCCCCCGTCTGGCCAACGTGCTGCGGCTGGTCTTCGACACAGCCGCGCTCCGGTCCCCATTGTTCCGGTTGAACAGACGCCCTATTTAAATTAAACTAAGACTGTGATTCCTTCGGCAGACAGGCCGGATCGTTTGAGATTTTGGGCAGGTTTAGTTTTGCTCATAGCAGGCTTGTGCACGCCGGTTTTTGCCAGCCCCGACTGGCTGACGCGCGTTTGGCGGACGGATGACGGACTGCCGGACAATAATGTCGAGGCGATCGCGCAAGGCCCCGACGATTATTTATGGATAGTAACCTCGGCCGGGTTGACGCGCTTTGACGGCATCAGTTTCAACCGCTTTTCCATTCAAAATCCGGCCCCCGCGATCAATTCACATATCCGCAAGGTCGTCTGCGGGCGTTCAGGAGTGGTTTGGATGGTTGCGGACGATGGAACGGTGTCAGGCTTAAACCCGGATTTTTCAAATGTTCCGTGTCCAAACCAAGGGCTGCCGCCTCGCGTGCCGCAGGCCGTGGCTGAAGATGGCCAGGGCGCGCTTTGGCTGGGATATTTTGGGTCGCCATGGACGGGAAATTCCAACGCCATTTATCGGGTGGAGAATGGCCAAATAACGCAATTTGGCCCGAGGGACGGCCTGCCGTTCGGCAACTTCCATTCACTAACCAGCGATGAGAAGGGTAACATCTGGGTGGCCCAGGGGCGGGAAATCCGGGTTTTTCGCAATGGCCGGTTTCAATACGTTACCAGGGTGGTGGTGACCCAATATTTGGCGGCGCGATCCACCAAAGGCGTATGGTATGTGGCAAACGGGCATCTGTTTGCCTGCGATAGTGACGGCACGACTCAGGATTGCGGACGTTTCCAGGGCACGACCGGCGCCGATGCTTTGGCGCTGCTCCAGGATCATAACGGCTCAGTATGGATCGGCACGGACGGCAATGGGCTGTTTCGATACACCCAATCCGGTTTTGAAAAGATTGAGACTTCTCATCCGGTTATCTTAAGCCTGGCCGAAGATCATGAGGGCAATATCTGGGCGGGCACCGCGGGAGGCGGTCTGGATAGAATTTCCTTGAATGGAGTGCGCCTGGAGAATTTCGAAAATGATCAATCCCAAATACAATCCATTTGCGAGGACGCCCGCGGTGTCTGGTGGGGCGCGGACCAGCATGGATTGCTGGTTTCGCTCACCGGTGACACCTGGCGGCCGGTTCTGACGAATGCACCGTTCGCGGGAACCGTTCGATGTGTCGCCGCCGCCGGCGACATTGTCTGGCTCGCCCTGCGCGACGGCCAACTCGTCCGGCTGGCCAACACCAACTACACGATGCTGCATCTCAATAACCGCGTTCGCAGCTCTATCTTTGCGCTTGCGCCGGCGCCCGCGGGGGACTTGTGGGTGTTGCGCCGCGACGTGCTCCAACGCCTGCACAATGGCCAATTGAAGGAAATCACCCTGCCGCAACGCGTGCAAAGAATTTCCGCCCTGGCCACGGACTCGGACGGAAACGTCTGGCTGGGCGCCAAAGGCGTCGTCATGCGGTTCGATGGACAAAGATTCACAGACGAAACGCCGCAACTGCCGATCGCCGGCCGCGAGGTTCCCTGCATTTATGCAACCGCCGATGGGGCCGTGTGGATCAGTTGCAGCGGGTTTGGATTGTTGCGGTTCAAAGCCGGGCGCGTGGGCCGGGTCGGAATCGAGCAGGGCCTGTTTGATGACAATATTTCGCAAATGGTCGCCGACGGCCACGGCTGGATTTGGTTTGGCTCGGATCACGGCATTTTCAAAATCCGGCAACGGCAACTCGAAGCGGCGATGAAGGATCCCGGCGTCCATTTGCGCCCGGTCGTCTATGGAAAAAACGAAGGCCTCGCGAGCGTCGAAGCCATTTCCAGCACCGCGCCGCCCTACGTGCTGCCGCTGGCCATCCTGGGCGGCGACGGCGTTGTGCGGCTGCTTGGGCATAGCGGAGTAATGGCGGCGGACTCCGGCATTGCCGCGGGAGATTCCGCGGCGCCGCCGGTTTTGTTGACGCGGATCGCCATGGACGGACAGACCATTGCCGCTTATGGCGGCATTGTATCCACGCCAACCGTGGCCAATTTGAAGACCCTGAACGTTCCGATGCGCCTGCCTCCGTCACACCGGCATTTGGAATTTGACTTTACCGCGTTCCATTTCAGCGCTCCCGAAAATGTGCGTTTTCGTTATCAACTGGTCGGTTTTGACACCAACTGGATTGACTCCGGAACCGAACGCAGCGCGATTTATTCACGATTGACGGCGGGGAATTATCAGTTTCACGTGGAGGCATGCATCGGCGACGGCCCGTGGAGCGAAGCGCCCGCGACGGCGGCCTTTGTGGTCGCGCCCTTCGTTTGGCAAACCTGGTCGTTTCGCATCGGGGTGCTGGTGATTTTTACTTCCCTGGTGATCGCCATCGTGCGATATGTTTCATTTCGACGATTGCAAATGGAACTGCGTTTGACGGCGCAGCGCGCCGCGCTGGAAAAGGAGCGAACACGCATTGCCCGCGATCTGCACGACGACCTGGGAGGCAGCCTGAACAGCGTGGCGCTCACCCTGGATATGGCACAACGGCTTGTGCGGCCGGAACTAGTCAATGGCAAGCTTCAGCACTGTTCCACGACGGTCCGCCAGGCGGCCCGGTCCGTGGACGAAATCGTTTGGGCCATCAATCCGCGCAACGATACGCTTCGTTACCTGGTGGACTATCTTAGCCAATACACTGTGGAATTTCTGCATGCCGCGGATCTGCCCTGCCGGGTGGATTTGCCGGACCGGATTCCCGACCGAATGATTTCGCCTGAAGCGCGGCACAACCTGCTGCTGGTCGTGAAAGAAGCGCTGAACAATATTGCGCGCCACGCGGGCGCCGGCGAAGTGCGGTTGCGCATCACCGCATCCGAAAACACAGTGTCCATTGCCATCGAAGACAATGGCCGGGGCTTTGAAAACACCCCGGACAATGCCTCCTGCGACGGATTGCGCAACATGCGTCAGCGGATGGAGGAAATCGGCGGCCAGTTTGAGCTGGCCAGCCGGGCCGGCCAGGGCACCCGGATATCCGCCGTTTATTCCCTGCCCGCGGGGAACCACCAATGACTGGATCTGTTTATGGACGGAGCGCGGCTGTGTGCGAAAGCGCCAGCCGCAGCACGTGGCCAGCCGGAGATCTTGCCTATGGCGACGGCTCATCGCGTTGCGGACGTGCTGCGACTGGTCCCGCAGATGGGACACCCTCCTTCGCCAAGGCTACGGCGGGGCAGGCAGTCGCGCTCCGGGGCCGGAACCCAAACATGCCATGGCGCAAACTCCTTTGTTGGCGTAAATAGTAGATAGCCAATATGGCCGCCACCGATTCTATGCCGATTAAAGTTTGCATCGTCGAAGACAACGACGACATGCGTCAGAGCGTCGCGCAGGTGTTAAACCAGGCGCCGGGATTGGAGTGCATGAACACCTACGCGAGCGCGGAGGCGGCGGTGCGCGATTTGCCGGCTCAAAAGCCGGACGTGGCGCTGGTGGACATCAACCTGCCCGGCATGAACGGCATCGAGTGCGTCACCAAACTCAAGGCGCGCCTGCCGCAATTGCAGGTGCTCATGCTCACCCGCTACGAGCAAAGCGACATGATTTTTGACTCCATTTGCGCGGGCGCCAGCGGCTACCTGCTCAAGCATACTCCGGCGGAAAAGTTGATTGAAGCGGTTGAGCAGGTCCACGCCGGCGGCGCGCCCATGACAATGCAGATTGCGCGCAAGGTCATAGACCATTTCCAGCAGATCAAAAAGCCGTCGTCGGAACTCGAAAAACTGACCGTGCGCGAACAGGAAGTCCTCACGCTTTTGGCCCGGGGCTATCTTTACAAGGAAATCGCCGCCCACCTCGGCATCAGCATCAACACGCTGCGCAATCATCTGCGGACGATCTACGAGAAACTGCACGTGCATTCGCGCACCGAGGCAACGGTGAAGTTTTTGGGGAAATAAACCGCGCGGCTTGAAGCCGCAAACAACGAGGATGGATGATAGACCCGCCGCCGTCCCCGCCGAGGGGACTATGGCGCGGCACGAGATGGAAAGATGGAAAGGAGGCGCGTCAAGCTACCCGACTTAACCTGACGCCGATGCGAGGCATCGGGATACAGTTGCGCTTGTAGCCAAGGCAAATTTCGGAGCGCGGCTGTGTGCGATAGCACCAGCCGCAGCACGTGGCCACCCGGAGGTTTCTCGTATGGCGACGACTAATCGCGTTGCGGACGTGCTGCCAAGGAACCATTCATGCAACTGCCTTGGATTCAATGTGATATCCGAATTTAGGTGGTCCTTGGCATCCAAAACGAAATCTTATTTTCGTTGGAGTCTGCGGCTGGTCTCCCGATAGATCGGGAGACACAGTCGCGCTCCGGCATGTTCGCGCGGACAAAGCTGTCCGCGCTCCTTCGGTTGCGCCGCCAGCCGTGCTGGGCGTTTCGTGGTTTCAACTGCCGTTTTCAGAT
>JASHPN010000213.1 GCA_030038175.1 Verrucomicrobiia bacterium | reverse complement strand
CGCCGCTTCGTTTGGCGCTGTGCTGGCGATTTGCGCCTGCTGCGCTGTTTTTTCGGTTCAACATAAAAATAAGACCGCCCAAAGCGGTTTTAGTTCAGAGAAATCGGTATAAACTCACTGTTTTGCGCCGGTTTTGCGAATTGCTTTTTCGCCGCGAACTTTCAGAGAATCCTGCCCTCGGAAGACCGACGCCGCTTTATAATAGAACGGTCTTTTAAGGAATACAAGAAGAATCATCATCTAATTTTTCAACATAAAGTGCTCAGCAACAGCAATTTAATTTGATTAGGTGATCTGATTTACCAATCTTTTATGGGCGGATTTTGGTTTTCGGGCTGATTTGGGGGCTTATATGTCAGGATTTGCTCGTTCCCTTTTTGAGAATCCAACAACCGTTTGGCTTCTTTCGGGGTCATCGCCTGCGCCTGCTGATTCTGCTGGGATTGTGAATTTTGTTGCTGTTTTTGGGCATTTTGGCGGTTTTGGTCCTGATTTTGCTGTTGCTTTGATTGTTGGTTTTTCGAGTTTTGGCTCTTTTGCGATTGGTTTTGCTTATTCTGCTGCTGTTGCTGCTGCTGTTGTTGTTTCAGCAATTCTTCCAACTTTTTCAGTTTTTCGTCCTCCGGATAAATCTTGCGACCGGCTTCGACTTTCTTCCAGGCATCGGCAATGTTGTTGGAAATATAAAATTGCGCGCCGCCGTTGAAGAATTCATCGGCACTTTGCGCCCGGGCGGCCTGCGCGACGAGCCACAAAAGGCCGCTGAAAAAAATTATTCGGACTGTTTTCATCTGTTGGGGGGCAAACCACCCGGCGGGTTGCCTGGCGCCATTAATCCTGATTGAGGAGTGGCGATGCCGTCAATTTGTTTTAAGCGTTTGGTAAAGTCTTCAAATTGTTTGGCGGCGATGGTTCTTTGCAATTGGCTTTGAAGCGGGGCCATAATTTCCAGCGCCCGGTGAAAGGCCGCCCGCTGGACATCCTGGTCCGCCTCGTTTTTTGTGCGGAGCAATAATTCGCGGAGCTCTTTGAGGCGCTCGACGGCGTCTTTGGCAAACCTGAGATTGGACGCGGCGTCGGCGTCATTCGTGTTTAAGTCGAAGGCGCGGCCGAAGCTTTTTTCCGCCGTTTCAAACCCGGCGATTAACCCATCCAAATCCGCCGCTTGTTTCGCGATTTGAATTTCAGTATTGCCCAGATTGTAATACGCCATTTGCTGCAGGCTCAGATTCGGCGACAGCGCGACCTGCTGAAACAGGCTTTGGGCCAGATCAAAATTCGTTCCGCGATAAGCGGCGTCTCCGGCATTGAAAAGCAGGCGGAAATCATTCGTTTGGATTTCCGCGAGCCGGGAATACTCGTCCAGGGCGTTTGTGTAATCGCCGGAGTTGTAGTTACGCAACGCGCTGGCGGGCGAACCGGCGGCGGCCATGGGCAACAGGATTAAGGCAACCAGGCCCACAACGCGGGGCACGGAGAGGTTGGGAGCCGGCGGCGGCCTGACACTGCTCGCTTCTCCGGGTCCGGGCGTGCCCTGGAAGGGTTGGATCGTCGGCCGGATATTGGACGACCTTTCATTTTTTCGCTCCGGCAACAGCATCTCGGCCATCAGCAGCGCGACGGCAATCGCCAACGGCCATTGATACCGCTCATGATACTGCCGAACCATTCGGGCCGTCCCTTCCGATTTGGGGAGAGGCGCCAGTCCGCGGGCATAGAGCACGTCCATCGTGTCCGCCCCGCGCAAGGGCAGATAAAATCCGTGCGTGATCCCGGCGATTTGCCGCAGGAGCGATTCGTTCAGGTGGGTTTTGACAACGTTACCCTGGGCGTCCCGCACATAGTCGGAATTTCCATCCGGGTCCGTAATGCGAATGAGATCGCCTTCGGTGGTTCCAATCCCGACTGTGAATATTCTCATCCCGGCTTTGGCGGCATTTTCAGCGGCGTCAATCGCGGCGGTTTCATTGACATTGTCTTCGCCGTCGGTGAGCAAAACGAGCGTTTTATAATGGCCGTTTTCCTTGAAGGCGGTCAGGGCGGCGTTGATGGCGTTGGCGAGGCTGGTGCCGCCTTCGGATATCGAATTGACATCCAGGGCCTGGACGCTTTGTTCAAAAGCGGTATCGTCCACGGTCAGCGGGCTTTCCAAAAAAGCCTGGCCGGCAAAGGCAACCAGGCCGAGCCGGTCGGTGCGGGCGTCCTGCATCAATTCGAGCGCCGCGAGTTTGGCGCGTTCCAGCCGATTCGGAGCGATGTCCTGCGCCAACATGGATTTCGAAGTGTCAATGGCGACGACGATGTCAAGCCCATGCTCTTCGACTTCCTGCAAATCGAACCCATATTGCGGACGCGCCAGGGCGAGGATCAAAAAAACGGACGCGGCCACCATGAGCGCGTTGCGGAACTTTCGGCGTTGCGGCGAAATCCCCGCGGTAAGCGCGCCCAACAACCGCGCCTGGATGAATTGCGCGTGCAATTTTTGCCGCGAATGCTCGCGCCGCCAAAAGAACAGCGCCAGCGCCGGCGGAACCACCAGCAGAAGCCAAAGCAGATGGGGATGTTCAAATCTCATGGCAATCTTCTAAAAATGGTTTGGGCCAGGCCGATCTCCAGCAACAGCAAACCGGCGCCGCTACAAATAAACCAGGGAAATAATTCCCTGACTTGCGTGTATTTTTTGAGCACGGCCTCGGTCTTTTCCAATTTGTCAATCTCATCGTAAATGCCCCGGAGTTTTTCGGTATTGTCGCCGCGATACTCGCGGGCGCCGGTCAATTGAGAAATTTGCTTCAGGGTTTCTTCGTCCGGCAAAAAGCCCGCCGGCAGCCCCAGGCGCTCCACGATCTCACGGTTGCCAAGACCGATGGTATAGATTTTAACACCCAGGGCCTGGGCGGCCTCGGCCGCCGTCATCGGATCAATTTTTCCGGAATTATTCGCGCCATCGGTCATCAGGACGATAATCTTGCTTTTGGACTTAACATTGCGGAGCCGGTTGAGCGCAGTGATAATCCCATCGCCGATCGCAGTGGCGTCCGAATTAATGGTGCCGATTCCCAGACGGTCAATGTTATCCAGCAGGTAATCGTGGTCCAATGTCATGGGACAGGCGATGAAGGCCTGCGCCGCAAAAATCACCAGTCCGATGCGATCGTCCGGCCGTTCCTTGACGAATTTTTCCAAAACGGATTTCGCCATATCGAAGCGGCTGACGCCCTGTCCGTTTACGTCGTAATCACGGGTCCTCATGCTGCCGGATAAATCGAGGGCAACCACGATGTCAATGCCGCTGGCTTTGACTTCCGTGGTGCTTTTGGTCAACTGCAATTGGGCAAGAGCGATAATGAACAGCGCGAGGGAGATCCATCGCAGCGCCGCCAGAAACGCCCCGGCGCGCGAGCGCCGCAGGCCCGTGAGGCCCTTGACCAGGTTCAGGGACGAATACAAAAAAGCCGGAGGCGTCCCGCGTTTTCCCTGGAGCCATGCGATCAAGGGCAGCAGCGCCAGCAGCAACAAAAAATATGGATGGACAATGACCATTTACGTTTGGCGGCTTGCGGCGGATTCAGGTTCGGCGCCCGCGCCGGCGCCTTCATTTGGATTTTCCGCTGGCTCGGTCTCCTCGACCAGGCGTAAGGCCAGGGAATGCAGTTCGCGCAGTTCATTTTCGCCCGGCTCATATTTCGCGAACTTGACGAGGTCGCAGCTCTCCAGAAACCGGCCCAGGCTTTCTTTTTGTCCCGGTGTCAGCAGATCGGTGGCCGCCAGCTCCCGGAGAAATTCTTCGGTGGTGCGTTCCGGGGCGTGGAAGCGAAAGCGTTCTTCGAGATACAGCCGAATGGTGTCCGATACCAAAATACAAAACGATTTTGGCTGGGAGATAATCTCGAGCGCCCTTTGCAGCGCTTCCCTGGCCCGGATGTGCGCCGGCACCGGCGGCTCGGCCGGCGCCGCCAATTGGGATTTTTTCCAAAAGCGCCAGGCGATGAACAAAATCGCCAGGACCGCCAGCGCGGCCGCCGCCGGCCAAAACCATTCCCACCCGCCGGCGATAACCAATGGCGGCTTGATATCATGAAGGGCGTCGGTGTTGTTCATCCCCGCAGCCTCCGCCGTTCCCGTGTTTCAAAGAAGTTTCCCAGTGCCGCGCTGTAAGGTTCGTCGGTGCGCAATTGGATGGAATCAATGCCCGATGACCGGAACTGCCGCGCCAGATCGTTGAGCTCCTTTTGACGGCGCAGGGCAAAGGCGTCGCGGCTCCCGGAATCCGCCGTGTTGATTTCCAAAATCTCACCGGTTTCGGCGTCTTCAAACGTCAACCGGCCGAGCGCCGGCAGTTCCATTTCATACCGGTCGGTAATTTGGACGGTAACGACGTCGTGCCGCCGGTTGGCCATACGGAAGGCGGTTTGAATGGGCAACGGCAGCGCGCCCGAACTTTGCGGCGTCTGAAAATCAGAAATGATGACCGCGATGGAACGGTGCGGCAAAACGCGTCCCATAAATTCCAGGGCGTTCACCAGGCCGGTACCCCGCCGTTTGGGTTCAAAAAATAACACTTCACGAATCACCCGCAGAACATGACCCCGGCCTTTGCGCGGCGGGATGAACTTTTCGACTTCATCGGTAAACAACAGCAAGCCGACTTTGTCGTTATTGCGAATGGCGGAAAAAGCGAGGACGGACGCGATTTCCGCCGCGAGTTCCCGCTTGGACTGCGCGCGCGAACCGAAGAGGCCCGACCCGCTCACGTCCACGACCAGCATCAGGATCAGTTCGCGTTCCTCAACGAATTTTTTGATGAAGGGGTGGTTCATCCGCGCGGTGACGTTCCAATCAATTGTGCGGACATCATCGCCGGGCTGATACTCGCGCACCTCATCGAAATTCATCCCCTGGCCCTTGAAGACGCTATGATAGGCGCCCGCGAGAGATTCCGTCACGAGCCGCCTTGTGCGGATTTCGATTTGGCGAATTTTCTTGAGGATTTCGCGGGGGATCATGGGCAATTTCGTCTATGGTTCCGACGCGTTTTGACTTTGTTGGGAAAAACGGCAGCTTGCGCGGCTGCGTCTATGCGGTAAATTGATGACGTGAGCGCAACCGAAATTCTTGAACAAATCGAGCGGTTGCCGCCTGAAGAACAACAGGAAGTAGCCAAAAAACTCTGGGAAAAATACGGCGACTTCGACGATGAACTCGCGCCGGAACAAATCGCCGAGCTGGAACGCCGAGCTGAAGAATTGCGGCAACATCCCGAACGCGGGATTCCCTGGGAGACCGTGCAGGCAGAACTCCATGAGCGTCTGAAATCACGCAAGGCGTGAAACGCGCGATTATTTTCGCGCCGCTTGCCCGCTTGGAATTTGATAACGCGGCTGCGTGGTATGAAGAACAACGCGCCGCCTTGGGCGATGAATTCAGGGCCGGAGTCAATGCCGCTCTCCAGCGAGCTTTGAAGTCCCCTGAAAGATTTCGCCTCGCCTCGCCATCCATGCATAAGATCGTTCTGAAACGATTTCACAAATCCAGTATATATTATTCGATCGAACCAAATACCATCAACGTGGTTGCTGTTTTCCATGGCTCGCGAAATCCGGAACAACTGCGGCGGCGGCTGAAATGAAAAATCCAAAGGCGTTTTACTGACGAGCCGACTCATGCACAGATCCTCCTTCGATTTAAAGATCTTTCCGAACCACCCATTTCGACAATAAATTTTGGCAACGTTGATTTCATCGCTCATCACGGAACCGGCAGTTCATCAAAAATCTTCTGGATGACCGTCTCGCTCGTCTTCTCCTCCGCTTCGGCTTCATACGTGATGGCCACGCGGTGGCGCAGCACGTCCATGCCGATGCTTTTCACGTCCTGCGGAGTCACATAACCGCGTCCCTTGAGAAATGCAAAGGCCTTGGCCGCGAGCGTCAGGGCAATGGTCGCGCGCGGCGAAGCGCCAAGCTGGATGAACTCGCGAACGGCGATTTTGTACTTGTCCGGTTCCCGCGTCGCGCAGACCAGATCCACGATGTAATCTTTCACTTTGTCGTCCACGTAGATTTCGTTAATGACGCCGCGCGCTTTGAGAATATCTTTGGGATCCACGACCGCCGAGGTGGAGGGAGTGCCGCTGGTTTTGGCCATCAGATCGAGGATTTTGCGTTCTTCCTCGCGGGCCGGATAACCGATTTTCAGCTTTAACATGAAACGATCCACCTGCGCTTCGGGCAGCGGATAAGTGCCCTCCTGCTCGATGGGGTTTTGCGTGGCCAGGACCAGGAAGGGTTCCTCGAGCTTGAACGTTTGTTCGCCGATCGTCACCTGTTTTTCCTGCATGGCCTCCAGCAGCGCGCTTTGCACCTTGGCCGGCGCGCGATTGATTTCATCCGCGAGCACCAGGTTGGCAAAAATGGGCCCTTTGCGCGTGGTAAAACCGCCGGACTGCGGGTTGTAAATTTGGGTGCCGATAACATCGGCCGGAAGCATGTCGGGCGTGAATTGGAGGCGCGAAAACTTGACGCTGATGCACGCGGCCAGAGATTTGACGGCGAGCGTTTTGGCCAGTCCGGGCACGCCTTCGAGCAAAACATGGCCGTTGGCCAGCAGGCCGATCACGAGCCGTTCCGTGAGATAATTTTGGCCGACGATCACCTTTCCCAGTTCGTTGAACAACGGATGGGTGAATGCGCCGGCTTCCTTGACTGCTTCGTTAATTGCTGAAATACCTGTGTTCATTTGTTTTTTATAGAAAAATGGACAAACAAATTAATGGCGTGTTCAAAGTAGAAAAGCTAAAAATTTTTGAAGCCTTAGTAGCCGATATTGTACGGGGGCGCGACGGGAGAGCATGGCAGCGGCAAAATTCGGTGGTTATGGCCGGTTTTTGACGGCGGCGACGTCCCTGGCGATTTGCGCGCGGAGTTCTTCAGGCGCGGAAAATTTCATTTCGTCGCGCAGTTTTTCGCCAATTTCAATTTCCAGTTCGGCGCCGTAGAGGTCGCCCTCAAAATTGAGCAAATGGGCTTCGACGCGCCGTTGTTCGCCCGCGGCCACGGTGGGGCGGACGCCAATGTTCAGGGCCGTACGATATAATTTTCCGTTTCGTTTCGTGATGGCGGCATAGACGCCGTTCGGCGGCAATACCAGGCCGGCAACGTCCAGGTTGGCGGTCGGGAAACCGAGTTTGCGGCCGAGTTGATCGCCGACCACGACCTTTCCCGAGAGGGCGTAGGGACGCCCAAGCATCTGGCCGGCGGCGTCCAGGTTTCCGCCGGCGATGGCCTTGCGGATCCGTGTGCTGCTGACGGCCTGGCCGTCGAGCGAGACCGCGCTCAGGCCGTGAACTTGAAAATTCAATTCCGCGCCAAGCTTTTTGAGAAGCCCGACATTCCCGCTGCGTTTGTGGCCGAAAACAAAATTTGCGCCCACACAAACGCTATGAATTTTTCCCAGGCCGCGCGCCAGGCCGGAAATGAACTGTTCGCCGGTTTGCTCGCTGAATTTCCGATCGAAGGAAATCAGCAAAATATTGTCCGCGCCCAATGAGTGAATGGTCCGCAGCTTCTGCGGCAGCGAGTAAATGAGGGGCGGCGCCTTGTCCGGCGCGACGACCACATTCGGATGCTTGTCGAACGTCAAAACCAGGGGCAGGCCGCTGTGCTGGCGCGCGTCCGCAATCGTTTGGCGGAGGATTTGCTGGTGCCCGAGATGAACGCCGTCAAAGAAACCGATGGCCAGGCAAACCTTCCTGCCGTTGGATGGAATCTCGCCGGCGGAGTGGAAGATGTTCATGGAAAAAATGTCATGCGGATAGTTTCAGGAACGGAATGACTTTCTTTTCCAGTTCGGAGGCGGTCATTTTCAGCACGAGATCCAGCGGCGTGGCCCCGGCCACGTCAAATTTCCCCGAGGTGCTCCGGCGCAATGAGGCTAAATGTGCTCCGCAACCGATTTTTTGCCCCAGTTCATGCGCAATGGCCCGCACGTACGTTCCCTTGGTGCAGGCCAGCCGAAACCCACCCCGCGGCTCGGAATAATCCGTGAACCGAAAATTGTAAATGTGGACCAGTCGCGGCTCGCGTTCCACTTCCAATCCTTTGCGCGCCAGTTTGTAGAGCGGCACACCGTCCTTTTTTATGGCCGAAACCATCGGCGGCGTTTGCATTTGATCGCCGATAAATTGGGAGGCGAGTTCGTTCAATTGTTCCAGCGTTAGCGGCGGGACGGTCCTGGTTTCCAGGATTTGGCCGTCTGAATCGTAGGAATCGGTTGTGACGCCAAACTGGACAACGCCTTCATAAACCTTGTCGTCTCCCATCAGTTTTTCGGAAAGCTTGGTGCCGCGGCCCAGGACAATAATGAGCAGCCCGGTAGCGTTCGGGTCCAAAGTGCCACAGTGACCGACTTTTTTGATTCCGAATTTGCGCCGAATGGCGTCCACAACGTCGTGGGACGTCGGACCCGCGGGCTTGTCAACGAGGATCGCCCCGTCGAATGTGGAAAATTCCTGCATCGCGGCATTTTAAGGCATGAAGATTTCTGTGTCAGGCATGAAGTCGAGGAGGGTTGAAATGGAATAGCGAAATTGAGTAGGATAGCCGGATGAAACGCGTCCACTGTTAAGGAGGCCCATTTGAAATACCAGGCTTCTGCATCCCGTTACGACCATTCAGGATTCTATCGCCGCTGCGGGCGATCGGGCATCAAACTGCCGCTGATTTCGCTGGGTCTGTGGCACAATTTTGGCGGCGTGGATTCGTTTCAAAACAGCCGCGCGATGGCGCGCCGGGCGTTTGACCTGGGCATCACGCATTTTGATTTGGCCAACAATTACGGCCCTCCTTATGGCTCGGCTGAGAAGACGTTTGGCCGGCTGCTGAAACTTGATCTTTCGCCATATCGCGACGAATTGATTATTTCGACCAAGGCGGGCTATGACATGTGGGCCGGCCCGTATGGAGAATGGGGTTCGCGCAAATACCTGCTGGCGTCGCTGGACCAGTCGCTGGGCCGGATGGGCCTGGATTACGTGGACATTTTTTATCATCACCGGCCCGACCCGGAAACGCCTTTGGAAGAAACTGCCGGCGCGCTGGCCCACGCCGTGCGGAGCGGCAAGGCGCTTTATACCGGGATTTCAAATTATGGACCGGAGCAAACCGCGCGCATGGCTGCGTTATTGCGCGATCTCGGCGCCCCCTGCCTGATTCATCAGCCCAAATACAGCATGTTTGTGCGGACGCCGGAACACGGCCTGTTCGATACCCTCCTTAAGGAAGGCATTGGAAGCATCGTTTTTTCGCCGCTGGCGCAAGGATTGTTATCAAATCGCTATTTGTCCGGCATCCCGGCGGACGCGCGAGCGGCGCGCGACCCGCGATTCCTGAAACCGGAGCACATTACGGAAGCCAAGGTTGCCGGCATCCGCCATCTCAATGCTTTGGCAAGACAACGCGGGCAAACGCTGGCGCAAATGGCCCTGGCATGGGTGTTGCGCCAGCCCGCTGTCACTACGGCGCTCATCGGAGCAAGCAAGCCCGCACAGATAGAAGAAAATATTGCGGTAGTGAAAAATTTGGAGTTCAGCGCGTACGAGCTGAAAGCGATTGAAAAGATTTTGGCGGCAATTTCGCAGGCCCAAACACCCGTTATTTCGCCGCAGCCAAAGCGCGTTTTGCCGCGGCGATGACCTGGCGCTGCACGGCCAGCGGTTTGCCGGGAATCCGCGCCCCGGCCGCCGCCGGATGACCGCCCCCGCCGAATTGCGCGGCGACTTCGTTCACGTTCACGCTCGGATCTTTCGACCGCAAGCTGATGCGGGTCAGTTCCGGCTCGATTTCTTCAAACACGCAGGCGATCACCACCGGTTCAATCGCGCGAATATGGTCAATCAGCCCTTCGGTGTCATTAATTTCCGCGCCCGTGCGGGCGAAATCCTTTTTCTTGAGCCAGAGGTAGGCGATCCGGTCGCCATCGGTCAGTTTGAAATGATTATACAGATGCCGCAGCAAACGGGCGCGTGAAAGCGGATAAGACTGATAAACTTCGTGGCAAATCTTTGCCAGATCAGCGCCGCGCGTCACGAGTTCCGCGCCGGTGTGAAATGTGCCGGGCCGCGTTGTGGGATATTGAAAGGAGCCGGTGTCGGTCGAAACCGCGGCAAACAGGTTGTCGGCGATGTTTTTGGTAATTGGCCAGCGGGCGACCTTGAGCAGGCGATAGATCAATTCGCCGCACGACGGCTCGCGCGCCGACACCCAATTGACGTCCCCGTAGCGCGGATTGCTCTCATGATGGTCAATATTGACCATCATTTTCCGCCGCATCGAATATTTCCCGGCCTTGCCCAGACGCGCAAGGCTGGCGCAATCGGTCGCAATCACGCAGTCAAATTCTTTTCCCGGTTTCGGTTTTTGAAACAAACCTTCCGGGTCTAAAAACTTGTATTTTTGGGGGATCGGATCCTCGTTCCAACAAGTGACGCGTTTCCCTTCGTTCTGCAGCGCCATGGCCAGCGCCAGTTGCGAGCCGACGCAATCGCCATCGGGCCGGATATGACCCACGATGCAGAAGGTTTTGTGTTCGCGGATGATTTCGATGATTCGGTCAATGACCTGGGGATGCGATTTCATTTTTGTTCATCGGGTTTTTCACCCGCGGGCGACGACCTTTCCAATTCCTCGATGATTTGCAGGACCCGATTGCCGCGCACAATCGAATCGTCAAAAACGAATTTCAGGGTGGGCGTGTACTTGAGCACCACCGACCGGGCGACCAGTCCCTGAATACGGACCCGATTGTCGGCCAGCAACTGCAGGCCCCGCTTTTGCTGGGCCGGATTTCCGAAAATGCTGATGAAAACCACCGCCGATTTTAAGTCGCCGGCCAGGTCCACGTCATTGACGGAGATCAACCCCGCTTCATTGACGTGAAATTCCCGGCGGATGGCTTCGCCGATCTCGCGCTTTAACAATTCACGCACGCGTTCATGACGGAGACTGGGCATGGGATAACAGGATTGAGGGGTTGATGGATAAACGGCTGGTTCGATTCATGTGCGACGATCCGCTCGTTATAATTTTGCGGCCACCTTTTCGATCGTATAACATTCGATGGCGTCGCCGACTTCAAAACCGCCGAATCCTTCGATGCGAATACCACATTCCATTCCCGCCCGGACTTCGTTGACCTCGTCCTGGAAGCGGCGAAGGGATTGTGTGACGCCTTCGTAAATAACGTCCTTGCGCCGCCGCACCCGGACCTTGCCGCGCACGATCCGGCCGCTGGCCACCATGCAACCGGCGACGGGCGCGCCTTTAGACAGCTCGAAAACCTTGCGGACTTCCGCCGAACCGATGACCGTTTCTTTTGCCACCGGTTCGAGCAGGCCGGCCATCGCTTCCTTCACCTGGTCAATCAATTCGTAAATGATGGCATAGAGCTTGATCTGCACGCTTTCACGTTTGGCCTTTTCGGCCGCCGTGCTGTCCACCCGCGTGTGGAAACCCAAAATGACGCCGGTGGAAGCTGACGCCAGGGCCACATCGTTTTCCGTAATCGCGCCGACGTCGCTGTGGATGATTTCCAGCGAGACTTTTTCCGATTCAATTTTTTTCAGGGCGTCCACGATCGCCTCGACCGAACCCTGGGTATCCGCCTTGACGATAACTTTAAGGGCCTTGCTTTGCGCGGCTTCCAGCGTGGCAAAAAGATTTTCCAGGGTGACTTTCCGTTCCTCCTGGCCTTCCGTTCTGGCTTCGAACTGCCGCTGGTCGGCGAGGTCGCGCGCGGCTTTCTCGTCTTCCACCACTGAGAATTCCAGGCCCGCATCCGGCACGCCGTTCAGGCCCAAAACTTTTACGGCGACGGAAGGTCCCGCTTCCTTTAAACGTTGATTTTCCTCATTGATCAGCGCCCGGACGCGCCCGTAATACTCGCCGCAAAGAATAATATCCCCGACCCGAAGCGTGCCTTTGCGGACGAGAACCGTTGCCGTGGGACCGCCCGGTTCAACCCCGGATTCGATCACATTGCCTTTGGCCCGGCGATCCGGATTGGCCTTGAGTTCGAGCAGGTCCGCCTGGAGCAAAAGCATTTCCAGCAATTTATCAATGCCTTGCCGGGTCAGCGCGGAAACATCCACAAAAATCGTCTCGCCGCCCCAATCGTCGGGCACCAGCCCTTTGTCCTGC
>JASHPN010000212.1 GCA_030038175.1 Verrucomicrobiia bacterium | reverse complement strand
ATCCTGGCTCGTTTAAAATGGCCACGTGCTGCGACTGGTCTCCCGATAAATCGGGAGACACAGTCGCGCTCCGAGTTCAGTCGGGCGTGTGCGCTCCCCCGTCATTTTTTGCGTGTCATTTGGCGGGTTCATCGTTACAAAGTCGGGCGGATGAAACATCGGATCGGCATTATCGGCGGCACGGGGCTTTACAATCTTGAAGGTTTTACCGGGCAAAAATGGGTCAAGGTGAAAACGCCCTTCGGCCCACCGTCGGATGACCTGCTCACGGGGCGGCTTGCCGGGCGGGACGTGGCCTTTTTGGCCCGGCATGGGCGCGGGCACCGGATTTTGCCCAGTGAACTCAATCATCGGGCCAATATCTGGGCGATGAAAGAGCTGGGCGTCCAATGGATTCTTAGCGTGAGCGCGGTGGGTTCGCTTCAGGAAAAATACAAGCCGTGCGACGTGGTTTTAATTGACCAATTCCTGGACCGGACGAAACAAAGTCTCAATCACACTTTTTTCGGGCGCGGGATCGTGGCTCATGTGTCGTTTGCGCAGCCGGTTTGCGGGCATCTACGCAAGATTCTCCTGCAAACGGCGCGGGAGTGCGGGGCGACGGCGCATGACGGAGGGACCTACGTTTGCATGGAAGGCCCGGCGTTCAGCACGCGCGCCGAGTCCCTGACCAATCACGGCGCCGGTTATGACGTGATTGGCATGACAAACCTGGGCGAAGCCAAATGCGCGCGCGAGGCCGAAATCTCGTATGCGACACTGGCGATGGCGACGGATTACGATTGCTGGAAGGAAGAGGAACACGTTACGCTGGAGATGATTATCGCGAATTTGCATCGAAATGCCGATATGGGGCGAAAGATTGTCGTCGCCGCGATTTCAAAAATTCCGGTTGAACCGAATTGGCCGGCGCATTCGGCGTTGAAACACGCGATCATGACGGATAAAAAATTCTGGCCGAAGAAAACGGTGGGTGAGTTGAAGCCGCTGCTTGCGAAATATACGTGAGCGGGCCTTCTCGATGTCGTCACGGCGATGGATCAATGGCGTGTTGCGTGTTGCGTGTTGCGTCAAGTATGATAATGGGTCTAAGTGGTTGACCATGCTTAGGAAGGTTTAAGACGAGTTGAACAGGTTCACTGAACAAATCGAAAAAGCGATTGAGGCCTGGCCGCAGGTCGAACCGACACTGCATGTGCCGCACAATGAGCGTGAATACCGCCAGTTGGTGAAGCTGCTTGACCGGCTCGTGGACGAAGTGGGTGAGAACGAAGATCACCCCCTTGCCTCACTTATGGAAGTCATCGCCGTACTCATCGAAAAATACGAAGACGAAAACGTGCCGGAATTGGCCTGACAAATAATGACCGAACCCGCTATCACACCTGAATTGGTTGCGAAACACAACCTGACACCGGAGGAATACAAAAAAATCCTCGAAATCCTCGGCCGCGCGCCGAGCTATACCGAACTGGGCATCTTCTCCGTCATGTGGAGCGAGCATTGCAGCTACAAGAATACCCGGCCGCTGCTGAAAACGTTTCCGACGAAATCGCCGAAGATTCTTGTCGGGGCGGGCGAAGAAAATGCCGGCATCGTTGACATTGGCGATGATCTGGCCATTGCGTTTAAGATCGAGTCGCATAATCATCCGAGCGCGGTGGAACCGTTCCAGGGCGCGGCGACGGGCGTGGGCGGCATCGTGCGGGACATTTTTACGATGGGCGCGCGGCCGGTTTGCGCGATTAATTCGCTGCGGTTTGGGCCAATCACCGAGGATTGCGGATTGCGGAATGGGGATTGCGGATTGGCCGCGGAACAGGGAAGTCAGAGCCTCCTCACGTCCAATCTTCGCCAATCGGCTACGACTCGGCAGGCGGCTGCTACGCAAAAGGAGGAACACGCGGCGAGTGTGCGGGAATCCAGTTTGCCGGGCGCGGGCAACGCAGTTCTTTCCCCGGTTAAATCCGAAATCCGAAATCCGAAATCCGAGATCGTAAACAATCGCCGATTGTTTGCCGGCGTGGTCAGCGGCATTGCGCATTATGGGAATTGTTTTGGGATTCCGACCATTGCGGGCGAGGTTTATTTCGACAAATCCTACGAAGGCAATCCGCTGGTAAACGCATTTTGCCTGGGTGTTCTGCGGCACAGCCAAATTGCCCGGGGCGCCGCGCGCGGCATTGGAAATCCGGTGTTTTATGTAGGCCCGGCGACGGGCCGGGACGGTTTGGCGGGCGCGGCCTTTGCGTCCCAGGATTTGACGGAAGAATCGGCCGAGCAACAACGCGGCGCGGTGCAAGTGGGCGATCCGTTTATGGAAAAGCTGGTTTGCGAGGCCTGCCTGGAGTTGCTGGCGACCGGCGCGGTGGCCGGAATTCAGGACATGGGCGCGGCCGGACTGACCTGTTCGACGTGCGAAACCGCCGCGCGCGCCGGCACGGGCATCGAAATCGAACTGGACAAGGTCCCGCAACGCGCGCCGAACATGAGCAGCTACGAAATCATGCTCAGCGAATCGCAGGAACGTATGCTGATCATCGTTCATAAAGGCCGGGAAGACGAAGTAAAGCGCATCTTCGACAAATGGGATTTGCCATGGGCGGAAGTTGGTTTTGTGACCGATACGGGGCGCATGGTGGTCAGGCATCACGGGAGAATTGTCGCGGATATTCCCGCGAAGAAAATTGCCGACGATTCGCCCGTTTATCAGCGGGAGGCCCGCGAACCGGACTATTTGAAAGAGGTCCGGGCCTTTGGACTGGGACTGATTCCGGACACCGGCAATCCGGGCGGCGATTTGACACGGTTGCTGGCGTGGCCCAGCATCGCTTCGAAGAATTGGGTTTATCGGCAGTACGATCACATGGTCCGAGATGGCTCGGTGGTTTGTCCGGGGAGTGACGCGGCGGTGATCCGCATCAAATCGGATTCACTGCCGAATGCCGAAGGCGGGGCGCCTTCGGGGGCACGCGAGGCGCGTGCGCTCCCCGAGTTTCCGGAAAAGCTCATCGCGCTTACCGTGGATTGCAATGGCGCTTACGTTTATCTGGACCCGTACGAAGGCGGAAAAAGCGCCGTGGTTGAGGCGTGCCGAAACCTGGCCTGTTCCGGCGCGGCGCCGCTGGGCGTGACGGACAATTTGAATTTTGGCAATCCGCTCAAACCCGAGTTGTTTTGGCAGCTTAAGGAATCTGTGCGCGGATTGGCCGAAGCCTGCCGCGCTTTCAATGTGCCGGTGACGGGAGGCAATTGCTCGCTCTATAATCAAAGCCCGGCCGGGCCGATTGATCCGACGCCCACGGTAGCGGTCGCCGGTTTGATTGAAAAAGCGGAGTATGTCACCACGCAATGGTTCAAGGACGAGGGCGATGCAATTATCCTGCTCGGGGATGTCGTGAATCTGAATGACCCGTTGTCAGGGCTGGGCGGCAGCGCTTACTTGCAGGTCATTCATGGGAAGAAAACGGGCACGCCGCCGCCATGCGATTTGGAGACAGCCAAGACTTTGCATACCACACTCCTGGGCCTGATTCAGAGCGGCGTTGTGAAAAGCGCACATGATTGCAGCGAAGGCGGGCTGGCGGTGTGCCTGGCGGAATGTTGCATAAGCCGGCTGATCGGCCGGGAAACGCCGGGGTTGATCGGGGCGACTGTTGATTTGTCCGCATTGGGAGCGGTTGAAGAAAAAGGCGGTGATAAAGCGCCGTCCCTGCGGCAGGATGCGCGGCTATTTGGCGAAACCCAGTCGCGCGTTGTTATCACGTGCGCGGCCCTGGACGCGGTAAAAGTCGTTGAGCGGGCAAAATTGCTCGGTGTTCCGGCGATGCAAATCGGCGTTGTCGGCGGCGATGAACTGAAGGTTAAAACCGATTCGGGCGAATTTAGCGCGCCGATATACGAGCTTCACGATGCGTGGTGGAATTCCATCGCGCGGGCAATGGCGTGAGCTGTCCATGAGCCGGGTGGCGTTTTTGTTCGAACGATTCTCCCTCATCCGCCGTCGCCCGGCTATGGCGGGACAGGCCCCTGCCCTCTCCCGCTGGGAGAGGGGAATTATCCGCCGAATCTCGAAACGACGGCTGGCGATATCGGTTCATCGCCCCAACGCATTCTCGAAAAAAGGGGCGTTTCATCAATCTCACATCTTGAGTCTTTCGGCCGCCAGCGCTATTTCCGTCAAGGGGTCTAATTTTTCCCGGTAATCGGAGAACCATTGATTTAAGTTTTCGCGAATGGCTTCAACATCGCTTGAAGAGAGATGTCGCGGCCGCCGGGCCAACTGAAGCGCGGGCTGGGCAGCGGCGGTTTCCGACTTTGCCGCCGGTTCTTCAAGAAACGAATTCACGATGTTAGTCTGCGCTTCCAACGCCCGAGACAGCGCAGGCGTTTCACCCTCCAACTGACTTGCGTTCAGGATATGGTCATAGACCGCAAGAGAATTGAGGGCCTCGCGGCGTTTGGGATAGCCGGCGGCTGCTTCATTCAAGGCAGCGACGAGTTCATGAATGCGCTCGGGCGCCGCAAAATGCGCGCCGGATTCGCCCCTGTCCGAAAGCCTGATGGAGAGCGCCAGTTGCATCCGCCGGTCCAGCGCCGCCGCGATTTCGCGAAGGGAATGCTCCAACGCTTCGCACGCGGCGCCGGCCTCGGTTTCGGCTGACCGCGCGGATTCGACGCTTGAGTTCGGCAGGCCAAAATCGCCGGGCTTAATTGGAATTCCCGCTTCGAGCAGGCATAGAGCCGCGCGGGCCTTGATCCGTTTTCCCTGCAACTCCCGATATCGCTCGCTGAGAGGCCCGAGTTGTTCGGCAATTTGTTGAAGGCGTATCGCCAGTTGTTCCAATTCGGCGGCCTCGGCCTCGAGATTGGCGCCGGGCGCCGGCTGGGCGATTTGCCACGGCATGAGCAGCGGGAGCACGCCCAGAAAAAACTCGTCGGTGGCGCTCCTGGCCGGCGTCGCGCTCAAGTATCCGCGGGCTTCATCCGATTGGGTGGACTCCACTCGCAGCAGCATTTGCTCGCTGATGGGAATGCCCAGGTCGTCGGTATAATGCAACAACGTCACAAATCGCGCCGGATGCTCGAAGCTGGCCAGCAGCGAAGAAGCCGGGCGGTCATCGTGAAAAATTCCCGGCGCGCCGGCCATGCGCGCCCGCCGGATCCGGTCGGCGGCGGACGGATGCGAATCAAAAAGTCCCGTGCGGTGGAAGCCCAGCGTGTCGTCAATTTTGCGGAGCACGGCCTCGGGCAGTTGTTCATGGGTCTGGCGAAGCAGTTCGCTTAAATTATCGGGCAACCGGCGGTCTTTCTTCCAGCGGGCGCGAATGAGCTGGTAAGTCTGGCCCATGGCCGCGCCCAGCGTGGCGAGTTTGCGATGGGTCGCCTCGAAGGTTTCGCTGCCGGCCACCTGGATCTGATAGGCGTCGGCATTGAACTCCATCTGGCGCAACATAAACCCGGCAATGATATGGCCGGCAATCATCAGCAGTTTTAAAATCAGGCGAGAAAACCAAACGGCGATTTGCACGGACCACACGATCAGGGCCACTCGAAAGTCCCTCACGCTGCGCGCCCAGTTTTCGAGGGCGGCGTCCCAGGCATCGCGCTGATAAGCCACACGGGCGAACCAAAAATTAATCGAGCGGACGATGTAGCTGAGCCGCATCCCGGCGCCCTGCGTGAAATGGCCAAACTCATGCGCGATGACTCCCGCCAGTTCGCGCGCGGAAAGGGTCGCCACCAGCGGCATGCCAATGGTCAGGACCAGATCATTTCCCGTCATGCTCCGAAAGCCCCGGCGAAAACCGGCGGAAGCGTTAAGCCGGCAATCTATATCAATTCGTTTTGGCGCGGGGGCGCCCACGGTATCGCAGATTTTGGAAATGAACGCATAGAGCAGCGGATTATCGGCGGGATTTATCGCCAATGGTTGCGCCCGCCGGGGAGGCCGCGCCAGGATCGGTTTCAACATGAAAAACAAGACCACAACTCCCGCCAGCAACGGCGCAAAATAAAGAATGAATTTCACCAGGATCAATCCGGGAAAAACCATAATCGGCGCCCAATCATAGACCGCGTGGCGATAGATGCCCCAGGCCAGGAGACCCAGCATGGCGAAATAAACCAGGGGCAGGGCGACCATGGCGCCGGCCGCGAGAAAAAGGCAGCAATGATAAAGCGGACCCGTTTTTGGGCGCGCAATGTTTCCGTTGAACCCGGAAAGAATCGAATAATCCGGGCCTGGTGTGCTGTTCGACGCCATGGTATCGGATGCGCCAGCGTATTCCGGAACGTTTTAGAGGGTCAACTAAATATGGGCGCGTCGAGCCGGACGCTTCGATTGATCGGAGCCCGATATTTCTTTGAACGTTCGGCCTCGTTTTCTTTCCAACTTAAACTAATAGGATTTAACCGTTTGATTTAAATCGCTAAATTGAGATAATCTTTGCCGCACATTCATGCGACAATTTTTTACCATAGCCGCCAATGCCTTCATGGAATTGATTCGGCAGCCTGTGTTTTTGCTGCTGATGACGGCGTCGGTGCTCTTTGAAATGTTTCTGGCGGTTCCGTATTACTTCGCGTTTGGCGATGAGCCGAAACTGGTGGAGAACTCGGCGCTGGCCGTCATGTTTTTGTCCGGCCTGTTTGGGGCGGTCCTGAGCGCGTCCTCATCGCTGGCCCGGGAAATCCGCACTGGCACCGCCCTGGCGGTATTGTCCAAGCCGGTGGGACGCATCCGGTTTCTTTTAGCCAAATACGCCGGACTGGCCGGCGCGCTGACGGTTTTGACCTATGTGAATGCCGTCGGCATTTTGCTGGCCAGCCGCATGGCTTTTGACGCTTACGGCAAGACCGATATGCCCGCGATCGGTATTTTTACCGCGGGAATTGCCCTGGCCTACGCGCTGGGCGGATTCAGCAATTTTTTCCTGCGCCGCCCGTTTGTCAGCGACGCGGTCTTCGCCATGGTTTTCCTTTGCACGCTGGCGGCGTTCCTCGTTTTTCAGTTCACGACGCAAAAGGAAAGCCTCTACACGACGGGGCAAGTGAATTGGAATCTTTTGCCGGCGGCGATTTTGATTTTGTTCGCCCTGTGGATCGTCGCGGCCATCGCGCTGGCCTGTTCGACGCGATTTGACACGATTCCCACCCTGGCGATTTGTTCGGCCGTTTTTCTGCTCGGCCTGATGTCGGACTATTTTTTTGGGCGCCGGGCGGAAGCGGGACAATGGTGGGCTTCCACGCTTTACACGGTGATTCCAAACTGGCAAATTTTCTGGCTTGCCGATGCAATTGAAACAGGCAAAAACACGTTTCAATGGGGCTACGTGGGCCGGGCGCTCGCTTATGCCGTCTGTTATACAGGCGCGGCCCTGGCCGCCGGCGCGGTGTTGTTTGAAGAACGTGAACTGAGCTGACTGATGGAAATTCGAATGGCAAAACGAACGCGTGGCGCGTTCGGCGGTCTTCGCAGTGAGCTTTTAACTTTTAAACCTCAATGGATCGAAATGTTGGAAAAAATGGTCTGGTGAATCTGGCCACCGCGGTGGTCATTTTCATTGCCGCTTTCGCCGTCACTTGCCTGGTAAAATCGCTGGCCGGGGAAGGCGCGTCAATCTTTCTGGGCGTCGCGGTGCTCGTGACCTTTACGAGCTGGTTCCAGATGCGGCTGGAAGAAAATGAACGGATCGAAAAACTTGAGGTGGATGAATTATCGCGCTCGCGGGGCGAATCGGCGCTGTTTGAAGGCAAGGACTCGGAGCTTTTTGCGGCCCGCCGTTCGCGCGAGCAGTTCGAACGGTATTTTGTTCCGGGTTTCGCGGTTTTGCTTTTTATTCTGGAAGCCGGCGGGGGATGGGCGCTGTGGCGGTGGATCGGCAAGACCACCACGGGTCTCGTGGATCCCCTGGCCATGGCGTCGCTCTCGCTCTTCGCGATATTTGCGCTGCTGCTGTTTCTGATCGGCCGTTTTTCGGTGACGATGGCCCGGATCGAAGACCATCGGCTGTTGCGTCCGGGCGCGGGCTTCATTTTGGCCGGGGCGTATGTTTGCTTTTTTACAGCCCTGGCAATCGCCGGCGTTAAGACGCAGTTTCCCCGCGCGGACGTCTGGGTGGGGCGCGCCTTCTGTATTTTGCTCGGGCTCATGGCGATTGAGATGCTGGTAACTCTTCTGTTGGAGATTTACCGTCCCCGTGTGCGCGGCAAAGTCGCGCGTCCGCTTTACGAAAGCCGCCTGGTTGGAATCCTGGCCCAGCCGGAAAGCCTGTTCACCACCGCCGCCCAAACCCTGGATTACCAGTTTGGCTTCAAGGTATCGGAAACGTGGTTCTTCAAATTGCTGAAGGAAAACATGCCTTTGATCATTCTCGCGCAATTTGCGGTCTTGCTGTTGTCCACCTGCGTGGTTTTTGTGGACGCCGGCGAACAGGCGATTTTGGAACATTTCGGAAAACCCGAGTCCCCTCTCAACGCCGGAGCCCATTTAAAATGGCCGTGGCCGATTGACACGGTCTATCGGTATCGGACCGACCAAATCCAGTCGCTTTACGTCGGCTTTCAGCCTGATACGAACGAGCAAAACGTGATTCTTTGGACGATCCCGCACAACCAGGAACAAAATTTTCTCGTGGCCACCCATGTTTCGCCGATGATCGGAAACGAGATTCCGGGCGAAGATGAACTGGCGGAGCAGGTGATGAAGGCGCCGCCGGTCAGCCTGATCACCGTCAGCATTCCGGTTCAGTATCAAATCACCAACGTCATGCAATGGGCTTACCGGAACACCGACGCCACGAATCTGCTGGAAGACCTGGCCACGAGTGAAGTCGTGCAATATCTGCTGGGCGAGGACATTGACCAGGCGTTGTCCCAGGGCCGGTTGGAGGCCGCGCAAACGTTGCAGGAACGGATCCAGAGCGATGCGGATGCGCATCAGTTGGGCGTGAAGATCGTTTTTGTCGGGCTGCAGGACATCCATCCGCCCACGGGCGGGGAGGTGGCGGCCGCATATGAAAAAGTCATCAGCGCCGAGCAAAACCGTTACGCGACGAATTTGCAGGCGATCGCCGATGCCATCGCCACCAACGCGCAGTCCATCGCGGAGGCGGCGACCACGACGAATGTTGCCACCGCCAACCGCGTGCAATTGGAAAGCTCCTGGGAGGCGCGGGCGGCTTTGTTCACCAATCAAATCCCCGCATTTGAGGCGGCGCCCTCTGTCTATCGGCAGCGGGCCTATTACTCGATGTTCGCCAATGCGACCAAAAATTCGCGCAAATACATTCTGCTCGTCACCAACGTCCAGCCCAATCTGTACCTGGATCTGGAGGACAAAATTCGCGCGGACCTTTTAAACGTCAATCCCGAATGATTTCGTCATGAAAAAAAGAAATATTGTAACGTTCATCGTTGGAGCAGTGCTGATTATCATTTTTGTGCTGTTGCTTTTCGCGTTCCAGGTGCGCCAATCCGAAATGGCGCTGGTGCTCACTTTTGGCAAGCCCGCCGCCAAACCCATCACCGAACCGGGCCTCTATTTCAAATGGCCCTGGCCCATCCAGCGCGTCTATCGGTTTGACAATCGAATTCAAAATTTTCAGGACAAGTTCAGCCAGACCTATACGGCGGACAACAACAACCTGATTTTGACGGTTTATACCGGCTGGAAAATCTCCGATGCCTCGCTGTTTTACCCGAAGTTTGTCGGCTCGGTGCCCGCCGCGGAGAAGGCGCTCGAAGACATGTTGCGCAACGCCCAGAGCGCGGTCGTGGGGAAACATACGCTGGCCGATTTCGTCAACGCGGACCCCAAGCAACTGAAATTTGACGAAATGGAAACGGAGATCCAGGACACGGTGCAATCGCAATTGAGCAACGACAATTACGGCATCGAACTGGAATTTGTCGGATTCAAAAAAATCGAGTTGCCGGAAAGCGTGACCCAGTCGGTGTTTACCCGCATGAAAGGCGAACGCCAGGTCCTGATCAGCCAGGAAGACAACGAAGGGCAGAAGGAAGCGTCAATTATCAGGTCCACCGCCGATCGTCAGGCGGCCGAGACCATCGCCAGCGCCAACGCCGCCGCCACCCGCATCCGGGGACAAGGCGAAATGGTTGCCGCCGACGTGCTGCCGATTTTCCAAAAAGACCCGGCGCTGGCAAATTATTTGCTGCGATTGGACGCTCTCCAACAATCGCTCAATCAGCAAACCACGTTGATTTTCGACGAGCGCACGCCGCCCTACGATTTGTTCACCAGCATTCCCACCAACGCGCCTCCGGCCGCGGCCGGCCAATAACCTGATTTGCCATGAACGGCCACGAACATCACAACCACGAGCATCACGAGGCGCCGGAAACGCGCGACGCCGGTTCCCAGGCGCTGGCCGAAGCGCTGGGGAGCAGTTTCACCATTGTCAAAATTGTGATGGCATTGATGGTGATTGCGTTTCTCAGCTCGGGCTTCTTTCAAGTGGGCCCCCAGGAAAAAGCGGTTATCCTCCGTTTTGGCAAGCCGGTGGGAGAAGGAGACAGGATGCTGATGGGCCCGGGCCTGCACTGGTCGTTCCCTTATCCCATTGATGAAGTGGTCCGGATCCCGATTACGCAAATCCAAACGGTCACCTCGGACAACGGCTGGTATTTTACCACGCCCGAAGAGGAATTGAGCGGCCAGGTGCCTCCGGCCGGTCCTTCGCTCAATCCGGCGATTGACGGTTGTTTGCTGACGGCGGACACGAACATCGTTCACGTTCGCGTCCGATTCCAATATCACGTGACCGACCCCCTGCAATATATTTTCAACTTCGCAAACGCATCGAACGCTGTCCAGAACGCCCTCGACAACACGCTTCTGTATTGCGCGGCGAAATTTAAAGCGGACGACATCCTGATTAACGACGTCGCTGGTTTCCAGGATGCCGTGCAGGCGCGCCTGAGTGATACCATTGACCAGGAAAAACTGGGCATTGCCATTGACCAATGCCCGGTTGAATCCCAGCCGCCACGGCAACTGCAGGATGTTTTTAATCAGGTCATTGAAGCCCGCCAGGAACGGAGCCAAATGCTCAATGACGCGCATAACTACGAAAATCAGGCGACCAACAGCGCCATCGCGCAGGCGGCAACCATTATCAACGTCGCCCAATCCGAAAAGACGCGCTACGTGGATGCTTTGAATGCCGACGCCAAGCGGTTCAATGACGTGTTGCCAAAATATGAACTTGATCCAAATTTGTACGTGCAACAGACATTTTTAAATATGATTGGGCATGCGATGACCAATGTTCAGGACAAATGGTTTTTGCCGCTCCACGCCGACGGCAAACCGTGGGAGCTGCGGATGATGTTGAACCGCATGCCGCCAACCAATGCGGCCGCCGGGCCGTAATTTTAAATCGTACTTTTTATGCAAGTCACTTCACTTTTGAGCCAGCACGAACACCATCATAAACACGATGATTCGTGCGGATGCGGCCATGACCACGAACATTCCTCCGTTCATGTTTGGCAGGCCTGGCTCGGGATTGCCCTCGTCCTGAACGCCTATGTTGTGGATTGGTTGTTCCCGGGGAACACCACGGTGTCCAGCTTTAGCGCGTTTTTGGGCGCGATTATATTGATTTATCCCATTGTCATCACGGCCATCAAAGACCTGCGCGCGGGCCGGTTGAGCATCAACGAACTGGTTGCCATCGCGGTGCTCGCCGCTTTTGCGTCGGGTGCGATGGGAATTGTCAATGGGCAAAATGCGACCCTCAACGGGACCAGTGCGGGCCTGTTCAGCGCCAGCGCGACCGTGGGTTACAAAACTGCCGGTTTCATCGCATTCCTGATGCTCATCGGCGAGCTCATCGAAACGCGCACCGCCGAGGGCGCGCGCCAATCCATCGAATCACTCATCGAACTGACGCCCACTAAAGCCCGAAGGATACTGAAAGACGGCAACGAAGAGGAAGTTGCCGCCAGCCAGCTTCAGGTCGGCGATGTCATCCGGATCCGCCCGGGCGACAACGTGGCTGCGGACGGAGTCATTGTCAGCGGCCAGGGATCATTGAATCAGGCAACGATTACCGGTGAATCGCTGCCCGCCGACAAGAAGGCCGGTGAAGAAGTTTATGCGGGCACACAGAACCTCACCGGGGTCCTCGAGGTGAAAGTGAGCCGGGCCGGCGAGGATACGACGCTGGGCCGTGTCCGCGAACTCATTCTGGCGGCGGAAAAAACCAAGCTGCCGATCATGAAAATCGTGGACCAATACATGGGTTATTACACCCCCCTGGTATTGCTCATCGGCATTTTGGTTTGGGCGTTTACGCATGATTTGAACCGGGTGATATCCGTATTTCTGGTTTCATGTCCCTGTGCCTTTATTTTGGCCACCCCCACCGCGATGGTGGCCGCCCTGTCCGCCGCCGCCCGCCTCGGCATCCTGATTAAGAATGTCGCGGACATCGAACTCGCGGCGAAAATCAACGCCTTTATCTTTGACAAGACCGGCACGCTGACCACCGGTCAACTCGCGGTCAGCCGTCTCGCGCCCATCGGCGATATCAAGCCGG
>JASHPN010000022.1 GCA_030038175.1 Verrucomicrobiia bacterium | reverse complement strand
CCGTTCCCGGCAATGTTTCCAAATCCGCCGCTGACCGTCGAACTGTTGCCGCTGGCGGCGTTTCCATAACCGCCTCCGATAAATGTACCGGCATTGCCCGCCGTATTGCCCGAACCACCCGCCACTGTCGCGCTGTCTAAACGCGCGCTGTTTCCTGCACCACCACCCACGGTCGAGTTGGGACCACTGGCGGTATTGGTCGAACCGCCGCCAACTGTGGCTTCAGATGCGCTGGCGCTGTTTTGATTACCGCCGCCCACAGTCGCAAAGGCCGCACTCGCAGTGTTGCCGCTGCCGCCGGCAATCGTCCCGCCCGTCGCCCCGGCAGCCGAGTTGTTAGGCGCGCCGCCGATCACGTTGGGCGCGCCGGCGGTCGGTTCCAAACGAAAGGCCCGCGAGTTGTTCACCCACAATTCCAACGGATTGTTGTCGGTTGTGCCCAAAAAATTGCGGGGGGGACTGGTACCGGCATTGCCCGTCGTCTGCCAGAAACTGGAGGCGGGCAATCCATTCAACAGCGCTGCGTTCACGCCGGTCACGTTTTGGCCGTTCCCAGCCAGCGTAGAGGCTGAAACCCCGCCGGAAAAAGTCGCGTTGCCGGCCACGCTGAGGGCCGTGCCGGCGGCGGGTATTGAATTGATACCCACACCATTGGTGGCGCGAATCAGAAATTGGTCATTGGTCGTCGCGATCAGAGGGAACGGTTGCGAATCGGCCCAGACAAAGTCGCCCTGGAAAGGCGCTTGCGCCTGCTGACCGGCGGCAAAACTGAATTGTCCGCCAGCAATGTTCGCATAGCCGCCCGGCACGGTCGCATCATTTCCGGTGGCGATGTTGGTGGAACCACCGGTAATCGTGGCTTCATTTCCGGATGCGGCGTTTTGGTTGCCCCCGGCGACCGTCGAATAACTGCCGTTGGCCATATTGCCCAGACCGCCGCCCACGACGGCGGCAGGGCCGCTGGCCATGTTGCCGGCGGTAAAGGTTCCATCGTATCCACCGCCGCCCACAAAGGCGCCTGTTCCGTCGGCGGTGTTGCCGTATCCGCCACTCACCGTCGCGTTGGCAGCGCCCGCGGTGTTGTTGGCTCCGCCGCCAACCGTCGCCTGGAGATTTAAGGCCTGGTTATTATTTCCCCCGCCAACCAAGGCCTCACTGCCGCTGGCCGCATTACCCATTCCGCCACCCACCACCGACGAACCGCCGCCTCCGGCGGTGTTTCCGGATCCGCCGCTCACCGTTGAGTTAGGGCCGCTGGCAATGTTGTCGTTGCCGCCGCCGACAAACGCATAGCTGCCGCTGGCCACGTTGGTGAAGCCGCCGCTCACCGTCGCATTCCCGGCACTGGCGTTATTGAAGCCGCCGCCCCCAACCGTCGCCTGCGGGCCTCCGGCATTGTTGTTGTTCCCCCCGCCGACCAACGCACTGCGGCCGCTGGCAGTGTTGCCCGCTCCACCGCCAACTGTGGCGGCGCCGCCACTGGCCGTGTTGCCCGTGCCGCCACTCACTGTTTCGTAGAGATTCGTGGCGAAATTACCGAGGCCGCCGCCGATCGTCGAAGCGCTGCCGCCGACGGTGTTTTGAGAGCCGCCGGCTACGGTCGCATAGCTGGCGCTCACCGTGTTGCCGCTGCCGCCGCCAATTGTTCCGCCCGTGGCGCCGGCAGCAGAATTGTTGGGCGCGCCACCGATGACGTTAGGCGCACCAGTGGTCGGCTCCAAACGAAACGCCCGCGCGTTATTCACCCATAGTTCTAACGGATTATTGTCCGTTGTGCCCAAAAAGTTGTTGGGCGGACTGGTGCCCGCGTTTCCGGTGGTTTGCCAGAAGTTGCCCGCGGGCAATCCGTCCAGCAATGCCGCGTTCACGTTGAGCAGGCCCAAACCATTACCGGCAAAAACATTGGCAGGATTGTTAAATGTGTTTTGGCCGGTAAAAGTCTGATTGGCATTAAGAAAGGCGATATTGGGAGGAAGCGCCGCGAGCGGCAGGATTACGCCTGGCGCGATGCCGCCTGCCATCAGCGCATAGCCGACGGATAAAATGGGCTGATCAGGGAATTGTTCCGGACCATCCACGCCGTCATTGAATGTCACCCGCAACAGCAAAGCGTTGCTGGTAAAAATGCCCGCCGGCAGCGGGCCCAGCGGGACCGAATAAAGGCCCCGGGTGACTTGAATCGCCGTGGGACCGGCCGACCAATACGTGTTGTTATTTGCGTCCACCAGCGCAAAGGTGAACGTCCCCGTGCCCGTGAACGTCACCCCATTGGTCAAGACGCGGCCCTGATAATTGATATAGGGCGGCGGCACCTGGCATTGGCCGGGCGTAGGGACCGCCAAAACAGCGACGAGGAGCGCCAACAAAGCGAACAATCCATTGATCGCATCCCTGGGTGTATTGATTATTTTCATAAGCACTTCGGTGGTTGAGTTACTAAATGGGCCTGATTGGTGGACAAACGCTTTCACAAGCGTCTATCAAATTGGGAGCGGGGAAGATGGTTTTTGCCTGTCGGTAAAGTTCACTCTGTCAGGTTGCCTCAATGAGGTCTTTACGGGTTATCGTACAACTCTTTTTCGGCCTGCCGATTGTTAGCTTAATTTCCCATCGCTTGAAAAAGTGTCAAGTTACATTCATCTTTTTCATCATTTTATTTTATGAATGTATCGGACACACGGTTGCACGATTGGGACACTGCCCGGCGCGCGACTGCCTGCCCCGCCATAGCTCGTGGTGAAGGAAGGTGTCCCGTCTGCGGGACCAGTCGCAGCACGCCCGCCGGTGTTTTGCCGACCACCTGTGTCCTCAACCGCCTTAGTGGTTTAGGAGGCGGTAAACCGCTAAAGCGGTTGTGTCGGTCAACGCCGACCCCGTGGCCGCCGTCCCCGAACTCAGGACGGTCATAGCCGGTGCCTTGGCGCTTCTTCCCCTGGGCCTGAGCACGTTCCGCATTTTGTTCAAAAGACGAACGCGTGAGAGGCCGTTTTAACCAATCGAAGGGGCCGTCCCTGCATACTTGACGCAACACGCAACACGTCACTTGGCCTGTGGGCTACGGACTACGAACCACTGACTACTGGCTACGCGGCTTTTTCTTGATGAGCCTCGCCACCACGACCAGCACAAGCAATGTCCCGATGGCGATGCAGCCGTAGCGGATGCGGGTTGGTTGCGGGATGCGCTCGATGGCGGCAATGGCTTTGGGCGGCGCGTTGCTATCGTTCTCGTCTGGTGAGTCCGCCGACGCCGTTTCCGGCGGAGGAGGCTGCAACCGTTGGATTTCTGACTGGCAATGCCCAATCGTCCGATAGAGCGAATTGATTTGCAGCATCTCCGCTTCCGTCAGCTTTTTCTTGGGGAGATCGCGATTCGTATAGAACAATTTGGTCATTTCGTTGAATTCGAGGTCCGCCCCCCGAAACATCATGTTGGGCGTAAGGTCGGAACTGACCCAGGGGTATTTGAGATAATGCAAATCCTGGCTTTGCCGGACATCCACACGATTGAAATCCGGCGTTGGGGCGCCTGGATCAAACCAGAATGAATAGACGGCCACATGATAGCCCGGGTCGCGCCGAAAGGCAGGCACCGGCTGGCAGACGATGGCGTCCACCTGGAGCCAGGCATTGGTCAATTGCAGTTGCAGCGCGGCAATTTGGTCATTCGTGGAATTATTGTCCGCCGCAGGCTGATCGTTGGTCGTCTGTGCGGACAGTTGGGCCGTGGCCGCAAACAGGATGAGCAATGAAAGACAGATACTCTTTGATCCTCGGCGGAAGATGGCGTTCATAGGGAGCATCTTAACCACGGAGAACGCCGAGGGCACGGAGAAATTTTGGCCACAAAAGGAAGAAGTGTCAGTAGTCAGTGGTCAGCAGTCCGTAGCCCAAAATCGCCGCGGGACTACACACATTTCCTGTGCGCACGTTTGGCAATAAGGAAACGGAAGGCTTCTGGAATTCAAAATTAAAAAGGAAAAATGAAAAAGGGACGGAGCCCGTTAGGATTCACCAAGGGACCATCCCCTGTTTTGATCGGTTGAAGCGTTGAAGTGCGGCAGGCGCTGAACGTCGAATGGTCTGTGGGTGACACGCACTTTTTTTGTGTCTAACCAATGCAACGGTGAAACGAAGCCGGAACGGCAGAAAGGCCCGATTTTATTGGCAAATCCAACCATTTTCGTCGGGCAGATCCTGGCCGTGTGCCCCATTTTCGTTTCCTCGTCCGGGTAATGGTTGAAGCGTTGAAGCGTTGAAGCGGAAGGCGGCGGGTGCTGAACGTCGAATGACCGGATCGAGGACGAGGAGGATTTCCCGCCACACCATCATGTGAGTTGAAGTCGTAAAGGGTGCTACACATGTTACATCGTTGGATGCCAATGACTTATGGTGCAACATTCAGGTGCTACACGGGTGCTACGGGGTGCAACATGACTGATTGTGGATTGGTTATGAGCCAAGAACGCGCTTCATGTTTTCCGCACCCTCACCCCACCGTCACCGGCACGAGGGTCATGGTGTCGTTGCCGAATATATCAATCACCTTCACGGCGATGATGTACCGCCCGGCTTTTGGATAGGTATGGCTGGCGGTCGTTAATTCGAGGTCCCGGTCCTGGCGTGTGCGGAAGCTTTGCCATTCGTTCTCAAAAATGTACGCGCCGGTCCAGCGTTCTTCGAAATCTATGAACTCGCCGGTTGTGGCCATGCCCGGCAAGGCGCCTTCGACGCCGAGATTTTTGGCAACCCTGATGATTTCCTTGCGGCTTTCGTAATCAAAATCCACCGCTCAATGCTCAACCCAATCCGTATTTTAGGTTTGCAAAGCACTTTATATTAGTATCTTTCTTATGACGACCAGAGTGGGCCGGATCTTTGCCGACTCCGTGATTAATTCCCTGGCCGCACGAGTTTAAAGGTTCCACCCCGGTGACAAGAACCCAAGGGGTTCTCTCGCAAGAGTAGCCGGGGTGGTCATTTTTTCCAGTCTTCATTTTCAGGCCGGGAACCCTGATTTCAAAACTTCATTGCGCACGGCCGCCTTCACCCTCCGGAAAGAACGCTCATCACTCCCGTTCCATTTCCGGTAGATGGCCCAGACGCAATAATCGGCAATCGGTGATGGTCGAAAGTTGATGGTTGATGGTTTGGACGGAAGAAAACATCGAACATTGAACATCGAATGGCTCGTCCCCAGATACTTGACGCAACACGCAATACGTAACACGTCACCCCCGAACACTACGGACGACTGACTACCGACTACTGACTGTGTTTTGCTGCGGCAGCAACACCTGCCGCGCCGCGTATTTATAAAGTTCGGAGAGCGTTGGCACGTTAAAGCAAACGTTATCAAAAGTCGCCGCCGTTCCGCCGGACAACATGGCAATGAGGCCCAGGTGCACCAGTTCCGTGGCGTGTTCGCCCAGGACGTGAACGCCCAGCAGCTTTAAGTCGCTGCGTCGGAACAGCAGTTTGATGAAACCGTCATTGTCGCCGATGATCCGGCCGCGCATGCAATTCGCGTAGGGCGCGCGGCCGACCACGTAATCCACACCCTTTTTCTTAAGCGATTCTTCGGTTTCGCCAATCATGCTGGCTTCCGGAATGGTGTAAATGCCCGTGGGCAGCACGGACGGCAGCCCGGCGCGCGCTTCCAGTCCAAAGGCGTTCAGCACGGCGCGGTAGCCCTGTTCGAAACTGGTGGACGCCAGCGCGGGAAACCCGATGACATCGCCCGCCGCATAAATGTGCGGCGTGGACGTGCGGTAATATTCGTCCACGTGCACCAGTCCGCGTTCGCCCACGGCGACGCCGGCGGCGGACAGGTTGAGTTGCGAAGTATTGCTATTGCGGCCGGATGCCACCAGGACGGCTTCCATGTCCAATTCGGTGCCGGAAGCGAGCTTGAGGGTGATCCGATCCTGTCCGGTTGCGAGGCATTGTGCGACCCGTTCGCTTCGATGCAGGACAATACCATTATGTTCCATGGCCGCGGCCAGTGCGCGGGAAACTTCTCCGTCCAGAAATGGCAGCAGGGTATCGCGACTGTCAATCAGATGCACTTCCACGCCCAGGGCGGCGAAGATGCAGGCGTATTCGCTGCCGATAACGCCGGCGCCGATCACCGCGAGTTTGCCCGGCAGCCGGTCCAAATTGAGAATGGTGTCCGAATCGTAAATGTGGGGTCTATCAAATGGATAAATCGGCGGCCGAAATGGCGATGAACCGGTGGCAATCAAAACGTTCTCGCCCTGGAGCGTCAGTTCGCCATTGGTATGACCATCCGCCTGGCCATTTGGTTTGCCGTTTATCCGAAGCTGGTGCGGGTTTTCAAAGGCGGCGATGCCGGGAAAGAAATCAATTTTCATTGATTCGGTCCACTGTTTGAGCGTGGCGTTTAAACCCGCTTTGACATCCTGCTCGTGGCGAAGGAAATCGGACACGGTGGCTTCATGCCGCAGCGTAATATTCAGACCCAGCAGCTTGCGCGCTTCCATGCCGGAAAGAGCGAGCGCTGTTTCCCGCAGTGTCTTGCTGGGCAACGTGCCGGTATTGATGCCCGCGCCGCCCAGGTCCTTGTCCGGGTTTACCAGCGCCACGGTTTTGTGATGCAACGCCGCCGTTCGGGCCGCGCTCACCCCGGCAGGCCCTCCGCCAACCACAACCAGGTCGTATGTTTTCATATGTCTCCTTTGATTTGTATTATGTTCCCTTGAAATGGCGCGGAGCGCCAATTAAAAATCAAAAAGGAAAAATTAGAAAGTGACAGAATATGAAGGCACGAATTGGGCGAATTGGCACAAATTATTTAACGACTGAAAATCTGGAAAAGCCGGAAATTTGGACAGGATTAACAGGATAGACAGGATCCGAAAAAAAGCTGGGGTGCCGGCGAAACGAGGGCATTTTATTCGGTGGCAACGTTCCGTCGGACCTGCCCGCCTGACACGCGGATTAGAAATCTATCGAACTTTGAGCGCCTCTTCAAATGGCTGCGGCGGGGCCAGTTGCAATTGGGGGCGGAAATTTTGGAGCGGTGATACCCGGGGCGATGATTATGGGTGAATTGGCGGTTCGACCGCGCAAGGGTCGAACGCGCGGCGCGTTCGGCGGCACGCGGGGGCGCGTGCGCTCCCCGGCGGAGAAAAACCGGAAATGTCGCAAAACTAAATTTGTCCAGCGGCACGGCGGCCGGTTTCGCTTTTTCAATATTCATATTTTGGTTCGCCCGACGAAAACGCCGGGCCTGCAAGTAGGAGATGGCAGATCGCGGAATTGTTCCTGAATTCAATTAGTTTCAAAGTTTCTCTTCTTTAAGCTGATCGTGTGCTTGCAAAATGCCATTCGCCGGTTAAGGTTAGTCCATGAGTTCGGAATATGTTCTAAAAGAGGCCCGCGCGCTCCCCGTCGCAAACAATCGCTCCAATGCACTATATCGGCCCAAAAACTCACCGAGGAATTCAGAATTCCATTTTTCAGGCGGCGGCCAGCCGTTTGGAAACACGACCTTTGAAAGTTCAACCCAGGCATTAGACACCCATTCCGGCGCATCATTGATTCCCAAAGCATCGCAGTCATTTTGTAAGCGTCACGCCCAGTGCCTCTTGACAGAACAATAGAACCCGGATCATACGCGTCGTAGTTTGCTGCGATATGACACTTATGATACGAGTTGCCGTTGCACTGGATGTTGAGCCTTGGCGCGGCCTTCGCGATGAAGCTTCGGCTCGCCGAGCCAGGCTTGGGGTGTGACTTGCGGGATTTGCCGGTTGGTCATGTTGGGCAGGCGAGTGAGCACGTCTCGAAGATATTTGAAAGGGTCCAGTCCGCGCCGTTTGCAGTTTTCGATGATGGTATAAATGATCGCGCTGCGTTGGCCGGCGTCGGCGTCGCCGATGAAGAGCCAGTTTTTCTTACCCAGAGCCGTGGGACGGATGGCATTTTCCACGAGGTTGTTATCCAT
>JASHPN010000211.1 GCA_030038175.1 Verrucomicrobiia bacterium | reverse complement strand
GCCATCCATCAGCCATTCGCCATTCACAATTCCTACGGTTCGCCCCTCACGATTTTTAATGTATTCCATTTTCATACGCCGGGATCAGCCGGGAGAGTTTTCAATAGACGATGAACCTGCGTCGGCGTGAACTCCGCACCACGATTGGTTTTGATACCACGAAGATTCAGGGCTTGAGCGATGTCGGCCAGTTTCGTGAGACCAGTTTTCTCCATCACTTCCATGACGATTTTACGGAGACCGGCATTCCGTTCGGTGGCAATAAGGGAAGCCGGGTAATTTTTCTTTTTCTCCGATCGGAACGAGCGTATTTTATTGCTATGAAGGCATGGCAGATAGAATACCCGGAATCGTGGCCGGCCGCCGCCGGTTCAAGCGCCGAGCGGTTCGAAGACGAGGCGCGCATGGCGCTGGCAATGAAACTTTATGAAATGGGGCGGTTGACGAGCGGACAGGCAGCGCAATTGGCCGGCGTGTCGCGGGCCACATTTCTTCTGAATTGCCCGCAATGGAATGTTCCGACTGTGGCCTGGGATTCCTCAGAGCTGGCCTCTGAATTTAAACCATTTCCCGCGTGAACCGCGTTGTTTGTAATTCCGGCCCGCTAATCGCACTGGGTATTCCCGGTCACGTTGACGTTCTTAGGTCGCTGTTCGACCAGGTATTGGTTCCCGATGCAGTCCAGGGCGAGATTTTGCAAGACGGGCTAAAATTTTTGGGCGTCGAGAATTTCCGGCGCGCCGGGTGGATTTGCATTGTGCGACCAGAGCGCAAGGACGAGTTGCTTGCGGCTTTGTTGGACGGCGGAGAAGCCGCGGTAATTGGCCTTGCGCGGGAGCCGAGATTCAAATTGGTTTTGATTGATGAGCGCAAGGCCCGAAAAATCGCCCGCGATATCTATGTCCTTCAGCCCATTGGCACCGCGCGAATCCTTGTCGAGGCCAAACGAAAAAATTTACTATCTGAAATCGCCCTTTGTTCAAAAAATTACGCCAGAAAGGTTACTGGATCCATGAGGAAATCGTCCAGGCGGCCCTGCGGGAGGCCGGAGAAATTTGATTCGGAATTGTGCCGATAGTTTTACCCTATAAAATCGCCACGACAATTTTGAAATGATAACAAATAAAGAGAAAGTCAGGCAATCCACTTGATTTTAGGTAATTTAAATATGACTCTTGGCATTGGTATTTAATACAATTACAAGGCTCTAAGCATTGCGATATGTACGGAGTTCCAGCAAATTTGCCGATACAAAGATTCGTTGGCGATTTCCTTTCACAAGCAGGGATTGGTATGGATGGTGTTCATTTTCGATTTGGCCGAGCAGGCACGATTTGCGCCGACGGCAAATGGGAACTGCACGATTCGTCAGGAGCGCTCATTGATAGGACGCAGGAACATTCAGAGCGTGAGTGTTATCGTATTCACGTCATACTCAACGCTGATGTCACGGCCTGCAGCATAAATCCACCACATTCATTCTCACTCACCTTTTCTACTGGCCACCGGCTTACCATCTACGACGACACGCCACAATATGAGTCGTTTTCAATTCAGCCAGATGGCATTTATGTTTAATCTCCCCCGCAACCGCCTAATGCCAAAGGGAAATCACTTTTAATTAAACCATCATCCGCTAATCAGAACCTGAGAATTTATAAATATTTCAGAGAATGAGCGAAATTATTGAAAATTTTCAGAAATTGCCCTACCGCGTCGCCACGCTGCTCTATTGTTTTAATGAGCGGGACGAGGTGCTTTTGCTGGAGCGGTCGCAGGAGCCGAATCGCGGGTTTTGGAGTCCGTGCGGCGGCAAGCTAAAGATGGACATCGGCGAATCGCCTTACGCCTGTGCCTGCCGGGAGGCGGAAGAGGAAATTTGCGTGAAACTGTCTCCGTCTGACCTGCATTTGGCCGGCATGGTGAGCGAGCATGGGTACCAGGGCCAGACGCATTGGCTGATGTTTTTGTTCGAGGTCAAAAAGAAATTGTCGGCGCTGCCGGCGGCGTGCCATGAAGGACGATTTCAGTTTTACCCGCGCGCGAAAATTGAATCCCTGAAAATTCCGCAGACGGACCGGGAACAAATCTGGCCGTGGTTTTGGAAATATCGCGGCGGATTTTTTGCGGCGCATTGCCATTGTCATCCGGACGGGCGGAACGAATGGACGTTGGAGGAATCAGAGCCGCGCGCGTAAGCAAGCGGGATCTCCATGCGTTGGTAATCTGCCGCTGATAACGCCAAGCGATAGGCGAAAGCTCGACACTGGGCGCTCCCTCACGGTCGCGGCTCTGATTTCATGAGTCCAAGGTTTTTCAGGACCTGGACGGTGGAACGGGATTTGTTGAGGGTGTAGAAATGAAGGCCGGGGACGCCGGCGCGCAGCAACTCTTCGCACTGGCGCGTGGCGTATTCAATGCCAAATTCCGCCGCGGCTTCGTCGTTGTCGCCCAGTTCGTCCAGTTTGGCGCGGAGCGGCGGCGGGATTTTTGACCCGCAGAGTTGCGTGAACTTCGTAATCTGGCCGGCGCTTAAAATCGCAACGATGCCCGGCACCAACGGAACGTTAACGCCCAGCCGGCCGGCCAGTTGGTCGCGGAACTCGAAATAATCCGCGTTGTCGAAAAACAATTGGGTGAGCACGAAATCGGCGCCCGCTTCAATTTTTTGTTTGAGATGGCGCCAATCGTCGAGCTTGCCGTTTTTGTTGGCGATGTGGCCTTCGGGAAAACCAGCCACCCCGATGGAAAAATGATTTCGATCGCGGATGAATTCGACCAGTTCCGACGCAAACTCGAATCCTCCGGGAGTTTTTTTAAATTCATCCCCGCCCGGGGGATCGCCGCGCAGGGCGAGAATATTTTGACACCCGAGCGCCTTGATTTTGTCCAGCACCGCGCAGACTTCGTTGCTCGTGTGATTGACGCAGGTGAGGTGCGCCAGGGCGGTCAGGTGATGCTCGCGTTGGATGCGATCCACGATCATGAGTGTTTTGTCCCGGGTGCCTCCGCCGGCGCCGTAGGTGACGGAACAAAAATCCGGCTTGGCCAGCGCCAGCGCGGGGATGTGTTTTTCCAGCAAATGACGGTCGCCTTCGTCGGTTTTGGGCGGGAAAAATTCGAAGGAAATCACCGGTTGGCCGGCGGCTTTCCTGGCTGCGTAGATGTCCCGGATTAATTGCATGGAAAGCGAATGTTAGGGGAGTGCCCGGCAAATGTCAGGAGGGATTTTGCCACGCCTAAAACGGGGCCAGCAGAGGAATGATGCCGCGTCCTTTGCGCCGATATACTCGGAAATCCCTATCCGTCGTAAAAACCTGACAATGGTCGTGCAATTCCGCCATCCGCACGAGGCAAGCATCGGCCAGGCTCATGGGCCGGTCGGAGTATTTGCGCAGCAAATCACAAATTTCCGGCAAACGAAAAGAGATGCTGAAATCAATTTTCACGAGTTCGCGTTCAAAGAGTTCCAACAGGGAATCGATTGCCACACCATCTGACTGCAAAAGAAAAATTGCCTCTGACAGAACGGCTTCACAAGTGCATAGCGGCTGGTAAAGAGTATTCCAAATATCTAAAGCCCAGAGATGATGCTGGTCGGTTTCACTGACGAAACCCACCAATGGACCGGTATCCAAAAGTATTTTAGTCGCGGCCATAGCCCGTCAAAGGCCGCGTGGATAAATCTTTAGAACCGCGCACGCTGCCGCAAAGGTCTTTGGCGCGTTCATACAGTGAAAGTCGTTTTTTTGAGGCAAGATGTTCATCAATCAAATCGCGTACCACCGCGGCCTGGGAACGACCGAGCGTTTTTGCTCGCTCCTTCAATAGTGCAACGTGCCGTCGTTCCATCTTGAATGTAACCGTTTCCATGCCGACAATGTATTACTCTAATGGCAATCAGTCAATACCGGGGCAAGTTCACTTAAACAACATTTTCAAATCGTCCGGGCTCAGTTCGGCTTGCGGCTGGAATTGGTTTCCCTCCATATATTCCAAAACACTCCGGCGCAATTGACGGGCGACGATGCGGGAACCGAGGTTGCTACTGATGTCCAGGGTGCAAACCAAGAGCCGGCCGTGGCCGACTCGGGCTTCAAAGATGGCGGCGGGCAACGCGTTGCGATTGAATTTGTCCACGAACCGAAGCGGCATGTCCGCTTTGACGCGCAACGCATCGAGGTCCACGGCGAAGGACCGGTGCAGCAATTCCCACCATTGCCAGTCGGTCCAATCCTCGGTGGGAAAATCGGCGAACACGGGATCCTTCGCGTCTATCATGGCGCCCATGGAACCGGGTTGGTTGGGAAACATGACCGGATTCCAAAAGACCGGAACAAATGCGCCGGCGAGCGGCTCCTTTACATCGTCGCGCGCAGGAAGCAATAGAACACGTTTGCCGTCGCTTAATGCCTGATAAAACGCCGGGTCAGGAGTGTGAAAGATTGCGACGGGCTCGGTTTGCGTAGGACGCAAAACAGATTTCGGGAGTGAATCCGTTCCGTATCGGTCAGGCGTAGCGGGTTCGCCAGCGCTGCGGCTGGTGCTGCGCACACAGCCGCGCTCCGAAGAAATTCGCGCAGGAGCTTCCGTTTTTGGATAAGCCCAGATGTTCCAATCGTTCGCTATGGCGGTTCCGGAGATTTGCACGGACACTTTCAGTTTGGCCGCCGTCGTCAGGGCGGACAGCGACATCCGGATGCGGCCCAGTTCCGATCCATGCCCCAATGGTACGAGAGGAACTTGAAATGAGCCGTTTCCAATTTCACTTTCTCCCTCGGTTATTTTCCAGGCGATGGTCGCATTGGTGAGGGGCGCCGGTCCAAAATTGGCGATCTCGATCCCGGCGTCGAAAACCTCATCATTTTGAAAAACTCTTTTTGGCATCAAAAGCAGCGGGACGATCGGTCCGCAAAAACTCCGAAATTCCGCCGGTGTGATCAGGCCCTTGCTGTCCCAAAACGAGTCCAGCAAACCGACGGTGGATGTGCCCTGCCCGGGAAAATCATTTAACTGCAACAATTGAAACCCGGCCTGGTTGGTGGTGCGCAACGCACGCTCCACTTCTTCCTTGTATAACAAGGCCGCCAATTTGCCGGAATCGCGCGTATAAGCGGGCGCTTCCGCCAAACGCCCTTTCTCTTTCAAATTCGCCTGGATGGCTTCCATTGCGGTCGAACGCAAGACGCCATCGTATTTCGGCAATTCGGCGAGGTTGGGATAGACGCAATATTGCCCGACCTCATGGCTGATAAATGCGGCCGGGATGCACGAGATGGCATAGGAGAAATTGGTTTCAGTGTTCGGCCTCGTATTTTCAAAAATGTCCTGCCCGCGCGCGCGTCCATTTTTTGTGTCCTGAGAAATGTAGTAGTCATCGGCGGGTTCCGGTTCTTTGTCGCGGGGATAGGTCGTGCTGTCATAGAGCAATTGCGGATCGAGCTGCCGGAAATGATTTTCCAGGGCATCGAGGGTGGCGTAACGGCCCTTCAATTCATTTCCCATCGTCAGCATGACCCACGATGGATGATTGCCGTATTCGCGGATCATCCGTTCGCCTTCGGCGCGAAAAAATTCCGTCACCGCCTCGTCGCCGCCAATGTCAAAGCTCCAATCGGGCAATTCCACTTCTAAATAAATGCCCAGGCGGTCGGCGACGTCAAAGGCGGCTTCCGGCGGGCACCAGGTATGGAAGCGGACATGATTCAGGCCGAAGGCCTTTACCGTGGAAAAGATTTTTTGCCATTGCTCGCCGGTCATGTCCGGATAGCCGGTTTTGGGGAATTCGCAGCAATTGACCGTGCCACGCAAAAAGGTTGGTTGCCCATTGATAGTGAATTGCCGGCCATCGGTTTTAAACTCGCGCATTCCGAACGTGCTGTCGGTCTTCGAATGAAATCCGTCAGCGTCGAGGGCCGCCTGAAGACGGTAGAGTTTGGGATTGAACTCGGAACACAGCTCGCAGTTTGCGTCCAGGGGATAGAAAATTTTTTGTTCGGAATCACCGGGCGGCAATGAAACCGGCAGTTTCATTGGGGCATACTTCTTGCCTTGAAAATTATCCGGCCCGGCTTGGAGGGAAAGTTGCGCGGTCACTTCATTTGCGGTGCCATTGTGAGTCGCGATCGTCGCCTCGACTCCGTGTCTCGCGAGGTCCGGTCGCAATTCCAGGCCGTCCACGCGAACTTTGTCGCGGGCGATTAATTCGATGTGACCAATGATTCCGTTCCAGATGGTTTGCGATTGTTCCGTGTAAGCGTGCGGATCGCCGATGGCCAGTTGCCGGCTATTATCAATGCAGATCAGGATCGTGTTGTTGCCCGGTTTGAGCGCGTGTCCGATTTCATAGCGGTGCGGGGTGGTCAGGCTGTTTCGCGTTCCGAGGTATTGGCCGTTGACCCAGACTTGTGATTTCCAGATGACCCGTTCAAGCACGAGTTGCACATCCTTGTTTGTCCAAGCTCTCGGGATTTCGACATTCCGACGGTACCAGGCTGGACCGATATACGAAAACCGCTGTTGCAAATGCATCAGCGCATTATTTTGTTCGGAGTAATTGGTTCCGCGGCCGAAGCCGATTCCTTTTGAATGGTCCAGATGTTCGGGCGGAATGGGGGGCAGCGTTGCGAGCGCGGCGAGGGGTTGTCCTATTTCTGCCTGTGACAATGTGCCGGGCAGATGGATGACGTTGCCGGGCAAATTATCCATAGACGCAACCTCGTTGGTTCGCCAATGCCATTGTCCGGAAAGGCCAATAGTGTCGGATGCCTGCGCGGGAAGGTTGATTAAGAGCAGGAAAAGAAGCGCACACAATATACGTTTCGGGAAAGGTTTTCGTCGTGCAATCTTTCCGTGATCCGTCATTGGGGCGCGGCATTTATGCCGCTTCGGCGTCCCTCTGGCGTTGGACGTTGAAGCGGCCTGAAGGCCGCGCTCCGGTTCAATTAGAGCCTCATGACTTCGGCTCCTACGCAGTAAAGAACGCAAGCGCGGTGGCGAAGGTTTATAATTCATAGCTCCGTGCGGCGGCGTCGCCGATTTGGTCGCGCACAAATCGTCCCAGTTCGATGGCTTCGCCGCGCGTGGCGCCGGCTTCGTTTTTTTTTCCTTCGGCGAGGCTCTTTTCCGCCGCTTCCAAAATGACGGTAGTGTAAAAGTCGGGCGCAACGGTTTCGTAATCCCTGGCCGCGCCATTGCGGTGGGCCAGGATTTGCTGATACAACCGGCCCGGGCTGCTGATGCCGTATCCGCCCACGATTCCATTTTTTTCAAAATTGCGAAAGAGCGGGTTGGCTTCGCTCAGCCCCGACGCATGAATTTCGCGCAGGCCGGGAGTATCGAGGCCCAAATCCAAAAGTCCATCCGAACAAATCATGCGTCCGGATTGCACGGCAATGGCCCAGGCCGTATTGGGCAGCGCCCATCCGGTAATGACATGCGCCAGCGCGCCCGTCGTAAAAACAATTTCGGTATCCACCAGGTCATAACCGTTGACCGCCCGCGGTTTGAGGGACGGCAATTTGTGCGAATAACCCGTGGCGCGCACCTGGGCCGGAACCAGGCCGGTGATTTTCATCAGCGCGTCCGCCATGTGCACCGTAAGAAAAGAAACCGGCGTGTTGCGTTCGGCGAAATCCGGCGAGGCGAAAAAGCGCGGCGAATGGTTGGGGTCCGCCACGAGCAGTTTATCAATCATGTAAAACACGCCCGTTTGAAAAGTCCCATAACGTCCGCCCTTGAAACGCGCCTCGGCTTCTTTGATGCGCGGGTCTTCGCGTTTATGAAAATCCACGCCCAGATAGCGGCCCGCCTCTTTGGCCGCCTGAATCATGGCGTGGGCGTCCTTCACGGTCGCCGCCGTCGGCTTGGGCAAAACGACGTCCAGGCCGGCGGCCAGGGCGTCGAGCGCGGGCCGGCAGTGCAAATGGTCAGGGGTATTGATTTGCACCGCGTCCAATTCCACTTCGGCCAGCATTTTTTGGTAGTCGGCAAAACAGCGATCATCCGGCAGTTTCGCCAAATTGCCGAACCATTGCAGATTTTCTTTGTTGGGATCGGCAACGGCGCAAATTTCCAGCAGCGGCGAATATTCGCTTTGGAAGTAGAGATATTGATAAATCTCGCGCACGACCGCGCCCGCTCCGACGACTCCGACTCGAAGTTTGTTTTTCATAGTGTTCCGGTTTGGCGCAACAAAAACAGCGCCAGAAATTCAGCGGCTTTCACGACATCCCGCAAGGCAATTTGTTCCAGGTCCGAATGGGCCAACGCCAGCTCGCCGGGGCCGAAGGTCAGGACCGGCATTCCGGGATACTCGGTGGCGAACAGCCGCGCATCACAGGAAACCGTCCAGCCGGTCACCGGCTCGTTGCGCCAGAGGCCGCAGGTCTTTGCCGCATCAATTGCGTTGCGCATGGTCGGCGAGTTCGGGTCGCCGTCAAAGGCGGCGTTGTGCAATTTTTCATAAACGACGGTGACGGCCTCCGCGCCGGAGATCGCGTGCCCCATTTGCCGCAAATAATTTTCCGCTCCCCGCTGTGCGGCGCGACGCATGCGCTCCATGATTTCATCAATAGTATGGGTGGGCACGAACCCCTGGCCGCCTTCCAAAATGAGAGTCTGGCTTCCGACGTCCCCATGAAGCGATACAGGATTCTCGTCCGGACGAGTCTCCCTCATCCGCCGTCGCCCGGCTATGGCAGTCTGGGAGAGGGGGAATTGTCCGCCGATCTCACCCAACTCGAACCGGACTGGGCCGCCGACGGCCGTTAGTTTCGACCTTGAAAGAATGAAGCTGCGGAGCAGGCAGGACATTTTGGTAATCGCACCGTCGCGTTCGCGAATGGCGCCCATGTGTCCGGTCGCCCCGTGCGCCGTGATTTCAAAACCGTTGCGACGGCGCTGGAGGTCATAATGCCGCGCGACCATGGGTTCGCCCGTGGTCGGGTCTTTCACTTTGGTTTTATCTCCGTAAATACCTACGTACTGGGCCAGGCCGCTGTCGAGGCAATCGCGCACGAGGGATTCGATTTTTGCATCGGGCTTGCGGAATTGGATTTGAAAAACCGTCCGGCCGCAAATCCGGCTGGGATGCTCGCCGAACGGTCCAATGATGCCATGGCAGGTTTGCACGGGGCGCTGGGGGAAAAGCGGATGACGGCTTTCGGCCCGGATGGCCGCGCCTTCCTTCTCCATTTCCTCGACCACAAACGCCGACATCTCAAAAGCCGAAACGCCTTCAGGCGGTTTCAATTCTGCTCGGTACCAAACCGCGCCGCGGTTGGCCGGATAAATCTTCAGGCCGGCGCATTCGCCGACGACGATCGAGTCATACCATTTTTTCAATTCACGGTCCGTGGCCAGCGAGAGCGAACCGTTGCCGCCGGTTTCCTCCTCAACCACAAACATGGCCACGATATTTTTATTCAACGCCAATCCCGCTTCGCGCATTACCTGGGACAGGAGACGCAACGCGGCCACCATCGCGACGACCGGACCTTTGTCATCGCAGGCGCCCCGCCCGCAAACGAATCCATCCATTACGCGCGGTGGAAAATACGGCGCGACGACATCCACGTGCGCGTTCAGCGCGACTGCCAAACCGGATGATTTCTTATTCGTGCCGGGCGCGAGATAGACGAGGTTTGAGCGTCCGGCATAGGTCTCCTCCGCGGAAAGCCCTTCGGGCTGAGCAGCGGTTTTGGTGAAGTGCAGCAGCGAATAATTACGATGCGACTGGATGGCCGGGTTAATCGGGCGCCGTTCCAGGCGCGCGCCGTCAAATGACAGCGCCTTTAATTCCCGTTCGAGGATTTGGAAGCAGGCGGCTTCGGCCTGGCGCATGACCGCGACGTTTGAATTTGGGGTCGTATCAATGCGGCACAGTTCGAGCAATAATTTTTCGACGTACGCCCGCAGGTTTCGATCGCGAGCCCGCGCGGAGATTTTTTTTATCAGTGCCGCCGATGATTTTGGGCGCACAACTTTGCCTTTGAATTTGGTGCTTAACGTTTGCAAACCAGGGGACAAACTATGCGAGCGCATGAAGTCCCGTCAAATTTTTACACGAATCCCGGCAGGGCGACTCAATCCAGACTTGACGGCATTCATGTCTTGTGGGAGCTTCCCACGATGAATGCGACCTTGCTTGATGACCGGCGCCGGTTGGTCATGCCGCCGGAACTCCCGCCACGCAGCGCTGTCACTGTCCAGCAACTAGATGCAGACACATGGCTCGTGAAACGGGCAAAATCGGTAAAAGTAAAGATGGTGGTACTTCTTCCAGACGTCAAAGAGCTTCGTCATGACTCGGAATGGGAGGCATGCGAAAGCCGAATGGTCCGGCATTCCAACAAAAATGTGACGCCCTTCGAGGAGTGAAGACTTTTGACATCTTTAGCTGGCAACCCCATGGCTGGCCGGAGCCTCATCCGTGTGTCATTATTTCGAATCCTTCCCGCGTGGCCAACAAACCAGATGTGGAAGTCGTTTTGTGCTCGAGCAAGCGTGCCGGTCGTGAGCCTGATGCCGCGGAAATGTTGCTCGATGAGGCGGATGGCCTGGATTGGCCGACCATTTGCAAATGCGATCTGATTCATGCAGTGAGAAAATCGGATCTCCATCATCGGCGGGGTATGGTAACCGCCGCCCGGCGCGGGCTGCTCATCCGCAAAATCATAGCGGCACACGCCTGGGGCGAAATTTTAGCGGCTGGTTAGAATTCTTTTAGAGAAGTCTCTGAAAACAGCGAACCGAAAAAAGCGAAGCCGACCCTGTGTGTCGGCAGATTTGTCGCCTGCCCTCCCCCTTTCGCGCCGCGAATTTCTAAAAATAGCCGGCGCAGGCGCGGCGATATTGGCCCTGCCGCGCCCAACGCTGGGCGGCATTTTTGACGGCGGCCGCGATTTCACTCTGAAAGGGCGGGCGCAGACCCACGATTTGCCGGCCCTCTCGAATTGGGGGCCCTTTTCAAAAAAATACTTCGGCATTTCCCATATTCCCGATCTGCGACGCGGCCTGACTTTTGATTTCAGTATTTTTCCGCTGTTTTCCGGCCCGGCGGGGGCAAGACAATTGCCATCCGTGACTGATCCTGGGGACGTTCACCCGTGGGAAGCGGCCCCGGACATGAATTTTTATTCGATGCGGTTTGAGCTGATTTGGAAGGACCAGTTCTATGGTGACTTGTCGTTTTCGCGATTGTCCGAAAACAGCCGCCTCATCCGGCTTGAATTGGTCAATCAGACCGATTCGCCGCAGGAGATCGCTTTGAATTGCCTGTCGCAGCTTGCCTTTCCGTCGCGCGAGGCTTCTTCCGCCGAACCCATTCGTCTTTGCGACGTTCGATTGCCGGAGGGCGCGGTCTGGGTTCACGCGCTGGATTACGCGGACTTGCAATTCGCCAAATCGCGCCCCACCGACAATCTCGTTGCGGACGGAGAATGGCGCGGGGAAGATCGGCGGCACGATTGCGTGGGCGGCTCAGTGGTCGCGGAAAATTTCGGCATGGACGCCGGTGACACCGTGGTCTATCGCGTTCGGCTCAAGCATTCCTTTTCCAACGCCGCGCTCGTCTGGCGCTATCGGCTGGATCGCGGCCCGAACGCCGCGTTTCAACTGACAGGTTCCGTTCGACGCGAAGCGACCTTCGAAGGCAACGAAAACTTTTCCACTCTCGCCATTCCGCTGGGAAGACTGGACGCCGGCGATTGCGAGCTTTGTTTCGCGTCACTCGGCGGCGGGGCCGTGGCGCTCAACGGCTTCGTCCTGGTCGAGAGCGACCGCGCCAATGAAATCAGTTTTCCGGAGATGCCATGGCATCCGGTTCCAAACATTGAAGAGCTGCCCGGCGGATTGATTTTCAAATATGATGACGTCTCGAATTTTTACGGGTTTGTTATTGCCGCGCCGTTAGCCGGGCATCGCCAACTAAAATGGTCAGGGCTGGACGCCGCCCTGGGGACCAAACTCGGACGCTACACCAGGGAACGTATCTTTGGAGATTCCCGGGACTATCACGGCGGCGATCCGGATTCCCTGTTCATCCACGCTATCTACGAAGCACCGCTTACCGTCGCACCGAAATCAAAACAAGTCCTCTATGGCCTGATTTGCGAGGGCGCAGAGGAGGAAGTGCGCCGGCAATTGTCCGATTTTGGCCTGGCGTCGGCTCGCAGTGAAAAAATTTATCAGGCGGCGAAGAAGACCGCGCTTCAAATCAAGCCAACTCCCGCCGGCGAAAGTTTCAAATTCAGCCAGCAGCTCATGGCGGTCGTCACGTTTTCCAACCTCGTGTATCCGGTCTATACCCAGCGCAGCTATATCCGTCATTATACGCCCGGCCGAATTTGGGACTGCTTATATACCTGGGACACGGGATTCATCGGCCTGGGCCTGCTCGAACTGGACCTGCAAAGCGCCGTGGACATTCTCAGCGCCTATACGACTCCGCCCGGAGCGCAATCCGCATTCATCCATCACGGCTCGCCCGTGCCCGTCCAAATCTATCTCGCGTGGGAAATTTGGAACCGCACCCAGTCCCGCGAATTCCTTGCATATATATATCCGCGGCTCCGCCAATATCACGCGTTCCTGGCCGGGCGCCTGGGCAGCTCCACGACGCGGCGGCATCGAGACCATCTGATCTGCACGTGGGATTACTTTTACAATTCCGGCGGCTGGGACGATTACGCGCCGCAAAAATATGTGCACGCGCAAAAATTGGAATCCGTCGCCGCGCCGGTGATTAATTCGTGCCAAACGATTCGCTGCGCAAAATTGCTTCGCGCCATGGCCGCCGAATTGGGACGGGACGGCGATTTTGCCGAATACGACCAGGACATCGAGGTGTTGTCCGCGTCTCTCCAGAAATATTCGTGGGACGAAGCTTCCGGATATTTCGGCTACGTCATGCACGACCAGAACGGCGAGCCGACGGGCATTTTGCGCCATGAATCCGGCGTCAATTTCAACATGGGCCTGGATGGAACCTACCCCCTCGTTGCCGGAATCTGTTCGCCCGGCCAGGAACAAGCCATTCTCGACCGCCTTTTTTCCCCAAAACATCTTTGGATGGACATTGGCCTGACGACGGTTGACCAATCCGCGCCCTATTTCAATCCGGACGGATACTGGAACGGCAGCGTGTGGCTGGCGCATCAATGGTTTTTCTGGAAAACCATGCTTGACCTGGGCCGCGCGGACCTGGCCTTGCGCATTGCCCAAACGGGGTTGGATTTGTGGAAACGCGTCACGGACGCCGGCTATAACTGCATGGAGCATTTCATTCCGCGCGAACCGTTCGGGGCCGGCTGGACACAATTCAGCAGCTTGTCGTCGCCGGCGCTGTCGTGGTTCGCGGCCCTCTATACGCCCGGCCGGTTCAACTGCGGCTTTAACACGTGGGTTGAAAGCTGCCGCTTCAGCGGGAATAACCGCCGCTTGCGCGCGAAACTTAAACCGTCCCGGGACACGGCTCGCAATTTTTCGGTGCTGGCCTGTATGAACCCGGATTCCCGGTATCGGGTGGCCTGGAACGGCGGGCAGGTGAATTTTCAAACGTTGCATGATGGCATGTTGGAAATTCAATTGCCGCCGCAAGCGGGCGAGTTGCAAGTGGATGCGGTATGAGCCAAACAGAGCCGCGCGCGTCAGCAAGCGGGATCGCCGGCCGTCGGAAGTGAGCCGTTGAAATCGCTAAGGGAAATGCGTTAGCCAGACACTGGTCGCTCCCTCACCCGCCTTCGCCTGGCTACGGCGCGGCAGGCGGTCGCGGCTCAGTTTTTACGCAATGGCGGATTGACATTTGGCGTGTTCAATGGAAAAATTTTGAACCGCGTCACAGGCAGACCTTGCGGCGCGGCTATTGTGGCAGAAAAAGACGATTATTTGGCAGATGTCCTGGTTGACCTCGGCTTGATCACGGCCGAGCAACTCGCCAAGGCCCGCACCGAAGCCGAGGCTTCGAACGTGGGACTCGTTGATTTATTGCTGGCTAATAAAGTCATCAAACCTTCGGACGTGATCCAGGCCAAGGCCGCGCAATTCGGCGCGGAAGTCATCCAGCTCTCGGGAATGAAAATTCCGGACGAGGTCATCGCCATCATTCCCCGGCACCTCGCCAGAAAATACCGCGTCATCCCCGTTTTCAAGGACGAAGGGAAAATTGCCGTCGCCACGTCGGACCCGTCCGACCTGAACACGATTGACACCCTCAACCATCTGCTCAATGCGGAAATTGACCTGAGGGTGGCGTCGGAAAACGACATCGAAGCGGCGTTGAACAAATATTACGGCGGCGCCACCACCGGCGGCGGTGGCGGCCAGGGGGTCATGGACAAGGCGGTCCAGGAATTGACGGAAAGCGAAGTCGCGGTGCCGGTGGGCGCGCTTGACGACGCGGGCGAAACGGTGGACGCGGACGCCCCGCTGATCAGGCTGGTCAACCAGATCATCACGGACGCGTTTAAAATGCGGGCCTCGGACATTCACCTGGAGCCGATGAGCAAACGTTTTCGATTGCGCTATCGGATTGACGGGGTGATGCAGGAAATGAAAAGCCCGCCGAAACGATTGCAGCCTTCGGTGATTGCGCGCCTGAAGATCCAATCCAACATGTCCATTTCCGAGCACCGCATCCCGCAGGACGGGCGCATCCAATCGAAGGTCGGAAACAAACTGATTGACCTGCGCGTGTCCTGCCTGCCCACCAGCCACGGCGAAAGCATTGTGATGCGTATTTTGGACAAGGAAGGCCTGCGGCTGGGTCTTCCGGAACTGGGCTTTTTCACGGACGACCAGCAGAAATTTGAGCGGCTGATTGCGCTGCCCGACGGCATATTGTTGGTGACCGGGCCGACCGGCTCGGGCAAAACCACGACGCTTTATTCCTGCCTGCACTTCATCAACCGGCCGGACCGGAAAATCATCACGGTGGAAGACCCGGTGGAATATATCCTGGCCGGGATCAACCAGGTGCAGGTGAACGAGCCGGTGGGCCTCAACTTTGCGGCGGCGTTGCGCTCGATCCTGCGCCAGGCGCCGAACGTGGTGATGATTGGTGAAATTCGCGACGTGGAAACGGCCACGATCGCCATCAATGCCTCGCTGACCGGCCATTTGGTTTTCTCGACGCTCCACACCAACGACGCACCCAGCGCGGTCACCCGCCTGGTGGACATTGGGGTCAAGCCGTTTTTGGTGGCGTCGTCCACCCGCTGCCTCATGGCCCAGCGGCTGGTCCGCAAGGTGTGCAAAAAGTGCGGCGCGCCGTTTACGCCGCCGGAAAATGAACTGCGCGCGCTGGGCATGACGCCCGAGGTTTTGCAGGGCGCCACGGCGATGAAAGGGCGCGGCTGCCCCGATTGTTCCGGCACCGGCTGCCGCGGGCGCATGGGCATCTTTGAAATTTTTGTCATTGATGACGAGGCCCGCAAATTGATTTATGACCAGGCGCCGGTGAGCGTCCTGCGCGCGCGCGCGCGGGAGATGGGAATGCGGACCCTGCGCGAGGACGGCATTCGCAAAGTGCTCGCGGGCATCACCACCGCCGAGGAAGTCATCCGCGCAACCGTGGGCGACGAAGCGTGAGTAAAAGAGAATCAGATTTTTAATTATGTCCTACGCCATGTCAGATTTGCTGCAGTTGACCGTCTCGGAGGGCGCTTCCGATTTGCACATCCGGGTCGGCACCCCGCCGGTCATCCGCGTGCACGGCATTTTGCACCGGGTGGAAGGGCCGGCCCTCAAGCCCGAGGACACCGAGGAGCTGATGCGCAGCATTACTTCGGAAGAACACATTCAAAGCACGCGCGAGCGCGGCGGCGCGGATTTTGGATTTGCGTTTGGCGACGTGGCCCGGTTCCGGGTGAGTGTCTTCAAGGAAAAAGGCAACTTTGGGCTGGTGCTCCGGCAAATTCCGAACAAGTTGCTCACCATGGAGCAAATCGGCATTCCGCCCAGCGTCAAGGAATTGCTCTACAAACCGCGCGGCCTGGTCCTGGTGACGGGCCCGACCGGTTCGGGCAAGACGACCACGCTGGCCTCGATGCTCAATATCATCAATGAAGAGCGCGATGAGGCGCACATCATCACGATCGAGGACCCGATTGAGTATTACCATAAGCACAAGAAAGCCCTGGTGACCCAGCGCGAAATCGGCGTGGACGTGCCCAACTTTGCCGAGGGCCTCCGGCGCGCCCTGCGGCAGGACCCGGACATCATTCTGGTGGGTGAAATGCGCGACCTGGAAACGATCGAAGCCGCCATCACCGCGGCGGAAACGGGGCACCTTGTGTTCGGCACGCTCCATACCACCGGCGCGGCCAAGACCATTGACCGTATCACCAATGCGTTTCCGACCAACCAGCAGGAAATGGTGCGCATTCAGCTTTCGACCGTCATGCAGGCGGTCATTTCCCAATTGCTCATTCCGCGGGTGGACAAACCGGGCCGCGTGGCCGTTTTCGAAATCATGATCAACACGCCCTCGATCGCCGCGCTCATTCGCGACAACAAAACCTTCCGCATCCAGTCCGACATTCAGACCGGCGCCAAATGGGGCATGGTGACTCTCGATTCATTTTTGATGGACAAGTACCAGCAGGGCATGATTTCGCGCGAGGAAGTCATCACCAAAGCGCAGGACTCGCAGACCATCCAGCAAAAACTGCAGGAACTGGAGCTGGCGCAGGCGGTCGCCCAGGGCGGCAGAAAACAATGAGCAGGTAACATGGCCGAAGAAATTTCAGATCCATTGCTGTCACTCGTCAAGGAAAACGGGCTGGTTGACGATTTGCAGTACGAGGAAGTGGTGGCCGAGTTCAAACGCAGCGGCACGCCGGTGTTCCAGCTCCTGCAGGACTTCGGCATCATGAACCAGGACGATGTTTTGCAGGTCATCGCCCATCACATGGGAACGCAGGTCGTTTCCGTGCGGGACCGCGAATTCTCGCCGGACCTGCTCAAAATCCTCCCGGCGAACGTCGCCCGCATGTACCAATGCATTCCGGTTTCATCGGAAAACGGCACCATTCAGATTGCGCTGGCGGACCCGCTGGACCCGGCCCGGGCCGATGAAATCCAATTCGCGATCAAGAAGGACGTGCAGGTGGTGGTGGCCGATCCCCGCGAAATTCAAAAGGCGATTGACCGGCTTTACGGCACCGAGACGGAGGATTTTTCCGAGATCCTCAAGGAGTTGGGCGCCGATGAAGACATCGCCCGCGAAGCCGCCGAGGCGGCGACCGATGACAAAGCGGCGGAAGAGGCCGCCAACGCGGCGCCGATCGTCAAGTTTGTCAATATCGTCCTGGCCCAGGCGATTCAGGACCGCGCCAGCGACATTCACTTCGAACCGTTTGAAACGGAGTTCCGCATCCGCTATCGCGTGGACGGCGCGCTTTATGAAATGTCGCCTCCGCCCAAGCACCTGGCGCTGCCGGTCATTTCCCGTATCAAGGTCATGTCCGGCCTGAATATTTCCGAAAAACGCCTGCCGCAGGACGGACGCATCAATTTCACGCTGGTCGGACGACAGATTGACTTGCGCGTTTCCACGCTGCCTACGCAATTCGGGGAATCGGTAGTGCTGCGCGTCCTGGACCGCGCCGCCGTGAACCTGGATATCGAAACGCTCGGGTTTCCGAAATATGTCCACGACTATGTGACCGAAGCGATCCAGCGGCCCAACGGGATCTTCATCGTCACCGGTCCCACCGGATCGGGCAAAACGACGACGCTTTATTCCTGCCTGCGGCGCATCAACACCATTGACTCCAAATTACTGACCGCCGAGGACCCTGTCGAATACGACATTGAAGGCATCATGCAGGTGGCGGTGAATGAGTCCGCGGGCCTGACGTTCGCGAAGGCCCTGCGTTCGTTTTTGCGCCAGGACCCGGACATCATCATGGTGGGTGAAATTCGCGACCTGGAGACGGCGCAGATTGCGGTGCAGGCGTCGCTGACGGGCCACCTGGTCATGAGCACGCTGCACACCAACGACGCGCCGGGCGCGGTCACGCGCCTGATTGACATGGGGCTGGAACCGTTTTTAATTTCATCGAGCTTGACCTCCGTCCTGGCCCAGCGGCTGGTCCGGACCATTTGCAAGAACTGCCGGACGACTTTCGAGCCGACGGAGGAGCAATTGGCGATGCTGAACCTTTCACCGCACGATTTGGGCGACAAGGTTTTCCATTATGGACGCGGCTGTTCCACGTGCAACGACACCGGTTACAAGGGCCGCAAAGGCATTTTCGAATTGCTGGTCGTCAGCGAACCGGTCCGCCTGTTAATCAATGAACGCGCGCCGACGGTGGTGATCCGGCAAAAAGCCGTTGAACTGGGCATGATCACCTTGCGGGAAGACGGCTTGCGTGGCATCTTCGAAGGTGATACAACTATTGAAGAAGTCGTGAAATATACGTGAGCATATTTGACGGCGCCTGTCAAAAGGACAGAAACATGAAAACGAAAACTGAGCGCCCGCCGATGGCAACAGGATGGCAACCTTGCTCCGGCCCCTCAATAACCCCATAACGCCATGCCAAAATACAGTTACGTCGCCCTCGACGCCCGCGGACAGGAATCCAAAGGCGTGATCGAGGTTGCCAGCCAGAACGAGGCCATCGGCCGGGTCAAGGAAATGGGGCTTTTCCCCACCAAGATTTTCGAAGCGGAGAAGGTCAAAGACAAAGGCGCCGCCAAAAAGGCGAAGGCCCCCGGCAAGAAGGGGAAAAAGAGCGCCATGGACATTCAGATCAAGATTCCGTTTCTGAGTGGCCGCGTCAAACCCAAGGTGCTCACCGCTTTCACCCGCCAGCTCGCCACCCTGGTGGACGCGGGCCTGCCGCTCCTGCGCGGACTGCGCGTGCTCGAAAAACAGGAACGCAACCGCACCCTCAAGGACATCCTGGGCGAATTGTCGCTGGCCATTGAAGGCGGCAGCACGTTCTCCGAAGCGCTCGCCCAGCATCCGAAAGTTTTCAACCGCCTGTTCGTCAACATGGTCAAGGCCGGCGAACTGGGCGGCGTGCTGGAAGTCGTCCTCAAACGCCTTGCCGAATTTTCCGAAAAGGCGCAAAAGATCAAAGGCAAGGTCAAGGCCGCCATGTTCTATCCCACGGCGGTGATGATTGTCGCCATCGGCATCCTTGCCCTCCTCATGCTGTTTGTCATTCCCCGGTTCCAGGACGTTTTTGCCGGCATGGACATGAAAATGCCGTGGTTTACCATGTTCGTTCTGGGTATCAGCAAGACCATCAAAGATCACTTCCTGGAATCGGCGGGAGTCATTGCCGGCGTCGTGGTTGTGTTTTTGGTCATCATCAATAAATCGAAATTCGGCCGCCTCGTCTGGGACAAATTCAAACTCAAAGTGCCGGTCTTCGGACCGGTCGTCAGCAAAGTATCCATCGGCCGCTTCACCCGCACGCTCGGCACCCTGGTCAGCAGCGGCGTTCCCATTTTGCAGGCGCTCACGATCGTCAGGGAAACCGCCGGCAATGTCATTGTTGCCAACGCCATCTCCGGCGTGCATGAAAGCGTCAAGGAAGGCGAAACCATCACCGCGCCTCTCGAAGCGTCCGGCGTCTTTCCTCCCATGGTCGTCAGCATGGTGGACGTGGGCGAACAAACCGGCGCGCTTCCCGAAATGCTTCTGCGCATCGCGGACAACTACGATGAAGAAGTGGACAACGCGGTTTCCGCCATGACTTCGCTTTTGGAACCGATCATGATTGTGTTTCTGGCCGTCATTGTCGGCAGCATCGTCATTGCCATGTTCCTGCCCCTCATCGCCATGATCAGCAATTTGAGCGGCGGCGGCGACAGCGGCGGCGGCGGCGGCGGCGGGGATTAAAAAACGCCGGAGCGCGACTGTTTGCCGCGCCATAGCGAAGCGACGGCGGATGTCCCGGATAGCGGGGTCAGCCATTGCGGGAAATCTCAGATTGTTGCCGGTCTTCGATTGTCTTCGGGTTTGTCTCGCTGCTGCGGCTGGTGCTGGCGCACACAGCCGCGCTCCGGCGGAGCGCGACTGTGCTGAAAGCCAGTCGCAGCGGGATAAATTCAGATCGTTGCCGGTTTTCGGTTATCCAACGTTTGTCGGGCTGCTGCGCCTGGTGCTTCGCACAGTCAGCCCTATATACTTGACGCAACACGGAACACGCAACACGTCCTCTTCCCTTGTCGCCCCGAAACCCTCGGCCAAAACGGGCTTTTCCGCCGAAACCGCTTGTCAAATTCTCCCTTAATAATTAGCCTCTTGACATCAAAAGCTGATTGTGCGTAAATACATTGTAATAACATTGCATAGGCGTTTGCTTTACAATTGGGCCTCCTATGGAGTTTGATTGGAACAATGCGCCTTTTGAAATGGCTGGTTCTTTGACTCAGCGCGAAATCGAAGAGTCGTTTGAAGACCCTTTTTCGATTCGGCTGTTGCCCGATTCATCGCGCTTTAGCGTTCAGGCGCGTTTTTTTAATCTCGGTATTTCCGCGTCGGGCCTGGGAATTTTTAGCGTGTATCGGACGAACGGACGCTTGATTCGCGTCCTGCACGCCCGGCCCTTCGAGCCGGAAGAACAATTTTTTTACCAGCGCAAAGTGAATCAAACATTGCAGCCGTAAGAACAATTGAAGGCAGGGACGGTGCGCTGCGCCGTCCGCGCCGCGTTTAGCGGCGCAATCGCGAGGGCGACCCGCCTTCGTCCCGCTCGGAGCGGGACGAAGGCGCGGCAAGGGACTATGAGGAAGATATTGAATGCGCGCGTTTGCAAAATGGGAAGAAGTGCCGCTCTTCGACAACGAAGAGAGCGAGGCCGAATTTTGGTCGGAGAACCGGCCGGGCCTGCGGCTGATGGAAGCCGCGGTGGCCGGCGGTTCGGAGGCGGAGTCGGTCACTATCACGCTGCGGATGGACCCGCGCATGCTGGCGCGCATCAAGCGGCTGGCCCGCGCGCGTTATTTGAATTATCAAAGCATGATCAAACAATGGTTGAGCGAACGAATGGAACACGAATTGAGAGAAAGATAATATGAATAGTCCACAGTCCACAGTCCAGATTGCGCAGTCCAGATTGCGCAGCATCAGGCATGAACTTGATCAAATTGGTTTGGCCGGCTCTCTTCCAAGCCGTGGGATTAGTCAGGGCACGCTTGCGCGTGCTGCTACGAATGGACTGCGGACAACGGACTACGAACTACGGACTCAGACTTCCGCCTTCACCCTGGTCGAACTCCTCGTCGTCATCGCGGTCATTGCCGTCCTGGCGGCGCTCGTCATGCCGGTTTATAACATGGTGGCCAAAAATTCCGTCATTCAGCGGGCGCAGAGCGAGGAGAAAACGCTCGAAACGGCCATCGGACTTTACCACGACAAATTCGGTTTTTATCCGCCGGGCAATGCCAACGCCACTCCCTCGAACCTGGTCGGCGCGCTGACCAACCAGCTCTATTATGAATTGGTGGGAACCACGGTCTATGCGGGCAGCGCCGCCGGGTCGAATTTCAT
>JASHPN010000210.1 GCA_030038175.1 Verrucomicrobiia bacterium | reverse complement strand
TGCCCCTCTTTGAAAGTAAAAGCCGCTTTGGTCAACCGCTCCAATTGCGCGGCATCCAATTTCACCGCGCCGTCTTCGGACATCTGCGCCATCAACTTGTCCGCCACGGTGTCGAGTACAAACACTTCCTTCTCGCCGATGCACAGCAAGTTGTTGTCATACGCCGCGCCCTTGATGATTGCCGTGGCCGCGCGTTTCAGGCAGCAGGTATCGTCCACCAGCACCGGCGGATTTCCCGGACCCGCGCAAATGGCCCGCTTGCCCGTTTGCATCGCCGCTTTTACCACCGCCGGGCCGCCCGTGACGAGCAGTAGCCGGACGGAATCGTGCCGGCAGATCGCGTCGAAACTTTCCAATGTCGGTTTTTCGATGATGCACGCAATGTTTTCAATGCCGGTCTCCCGGTAAATGGCTTCGTTATAGACACGCACCGCATGCGCCGCACACCGGGCCGCGCCCGGATGCGGATTGAATACGACCGCGTTCCCCGCGGCGACGATGTTGACGATGTTGCCGCTCAACGTCGGAATCGAATGTGTGCTGGGAGTGACCGCGCCAACGACCCCGAACGGCGTATATTCCTCCAGCATGATGCCATGGTCGCCGCTCCGGCCATCCGGACGAAGCCAGTCCACGCCCGGCACCAGTTTTATAATTTCCAATTTTTCGATCTTGTGGTCCAGCCGTCCGATTTTGGTTTCATCCAATTCCAGCTTGCCCCAGGGCGCCGCATTTTTCACGGCAAGGGTCTTGACGATTTCCTCAATTTTGCGGCGGGCCTCGACGCCCTTTTGCTTGAGCAAGAGATACGCTTCCTGCGCCGCGGCACAGGCTTCACCGGCGTCCTGAAACACGCCGAATTTTCCGCGCAACGCGGCTGCGTTCGCAATGGCAGGTTTCCGGGTTTCGCACTCGCGCGCGGGCGCGGCCGGCGGAACGACCGGCCAAATCGGAATCGGAGAAGCTTTGGCCGCCGGAACCGGCATGCCGTTCAATTTGCCGAGCACCTCGGCCACGACGTCACGGATCAAAGTTTCATTTACGGCATTCATGATGGGATCATTCCTGCTTTGTGCTGTAAATCTGTTTTCCAAACACGTCCACGCTGTCCACGATGCCGACAATCACCGCGTCCACCGGCGCGTCTTTCAGGCTCGGCGCCAGGCGCGCGCTGCTGCCCTGGCAGAACATCACCATCTCGCCTTCGCCGCAGCCAACGCTGTCCACGGCCACGATGGTGTTCACGCCCGGACGAAACTTCGTCGGGTCCTTTTCGTCCACCAATTGCGGGCGGAGCAACAACAACTTGCGGCCCGACAGATTCGGGCTTTTCTTGGTGGCAACCACCGCGCCTTCAACTTTGGCCAGGAACATACTTGTTTAAGTGTTGAAACGTTAAAGTCGAATGCCGGCGCTGTCCGCGGTGGCGCTTCAACGTGTCAACGAATCACGCTATTTCTTCTTCGGTAATACCGCTTCAACGTCGTTGTGCGGCCGGGCGATGACGTGGACGCTCACCAGTTCGCCTTTGATGGCTTTGATGGCCTGCGCGCCGGCGTCCGTAGCCGCCTTCACCGCGGCGACGTCGCCCGACACGCACGCCGTAACGAGCGCGTTGCCGACCTGCGTTACCGGGCCGACGAGTTGGACGTTCGCGGCCTTGAGCATGGCGTCTGTGCCCTCGACGAGGGCGACGAGTCCGCGCGTTTCAATGAGTCCGATTGCTTGTGGCATATATATGTATTTGGATGAGGGTTAATGATTGGTAAAATTCAATTATTTCGGGCGGCCAAAAAACGCTTCACTTCTCGCGCGACGACCAGTTCCTCGTTGGTGGGAATGACAAAAATTTTCACCCGCGAATCGGCGGAGTGAATCGCGGCTTCCTTTCCACGGGTAGAATTGTTTTTCTCCGCATCCAGGACGATGCCGAGGTTTTCCAGGTTCGCGCAAATGGCGGCCCGCATGGCCGGATCTTTTTCTCCCATACCGGCGGTGAATACGATGGCGTCCGCGCCGTTCAGTTCCAGAAAATAGCTTCCCATCCAGTGCCGCGCACTGGCCACAAAGACGTCGAGCGCCAGTTTGGCCCGGGCATTGCCCTCCGCGGCGGCGTTGACAATGTCGCGCGCGTCGTTCGAAATGCCGCTCAAACCCAACAGCCCGGATTGTTTGGTGAGCTGTTTCTGCGCTTCTTCGACACTCAAGCCCAGGGTTTTCATGGCGTAAGGCACAGCTTCAGCGTCCAGATCGCCCACTCGATTATTCTGCGGCAGCCCGGATTGCGGGCTCATGCCCATGCTTGTGCCAATGGAAACGCCATTCAAAATTCCCGTGACGCTCGAACTGCCGCCCAAATGACAGGAAATCACCCGCAACGGGGGTCCCATAATTCCGTTTCCAGGGCCATGAACGTATAACTGCTGCGCCCGTTCGACAACGTCGGCCCGCCCGAGCAATTCGGCCGAGCGCTCCGCGATAAATTTGTGGCTCGCGCCGTGAAATCCCCAGCGGCGAACGCCAATGTCCAGCCAGGCCTCCGGCACCGCGTAGCGTTGCGCGGCTTCCGGCGCAAACTGGTGAAAGGCGGTTTCAAATAAGCCCACGAGCGGGACCCGCGGCATGCGTTCCGCAAACAACTGGATTCCCGTCAGGTAGGGAGGATTGTGGGCCGGCGCAAGGCCGTTGAAATCGGCCATCGCGTCCAACACGCGCCGGTCCAGTCGGACGCAACCGGTCACGTTCCTGGCAATGACGGTCTTGAAACCCACCGCGCTCAATTCAGTTTCACTCTGGATCGCGTTGGCCTTTTTCAACTCGGCGAGGCAGTCCTCGATCGCTTTGGAATAATCGGTCACGCGCTCAAAAGCGCCCTTATGCAGGACGCACTCGGCGCTATTTGCAAAATCAAACAAACGCCATTTGAGCGAAGTCGAACCGATATTGGCCACAAGGATCTTCATCTTCGAATTTCACATGCACAAATCTGCCGGCGCATCCGCCGCCAGACAAAAATCTAAAATTATTCCAGCCATTTCCCCAGGCCGCTCAGTCCTTCATGCGGACGCGGAATCACCTGGACGCTGACCACCGAGCCCACTTGCGCCGCAGCGGCGGCCCCGGAATCCGTCGCGGCCTTGACGGCGGCGACGTCGCCGCTAAAGAACACAGTGACATATCCGCTGCCGACTTTTTCCCAGCCGGTGATGGTAACATTTGCGGATTTCAACGCCGAGTCTGCGGCTTCCATGGCGGCGCAGAACCCTTTGGTTTCGATCATTCCAACTGCTTGCTTTGACATATAAAAGTTTGGTTCAGGTTAAAGGTTGATCATTATTTTTTTCCGCCCTGGCCCAGGAAGGCCTCGAGCAATTCCTCATGCGGCCGCGCGATCACGTGCGAACAAATCAGTTCGCCAATTTTGGATGCGGCCTTGGCGCCGGCATCTACCGCGGCCTTGATGCTGCCGACGTCCCCTTTGGCGATGACTGTGATCAGTCCGCCGCCGATGGGGATGGTTTTGACCAACGTAACGTTGGCCGCCTTAACCATGGCGTCGCTGGCTTCCACGCTGCCAACGTAGCCCTTGGTTTCAATCATTCCTATTGCTTCGCTCATATTTTTTACTGGTTGCTGGTTGGGTTGTTTAAATTTGACGCAAATTATTTGATGAGTTCCACCGGCGTGTCCGGTTGCAGGTCGCAGGCGTTGCCTTCGTCGGTGTCAATGTGAACTTCCAGTTTGAAATTTGGGTCCACGCGGCAAAGCATCTTATCCAGAACGATGCCGCACTCGCCGCCAATTTTAAGCTTCATGGCGTCTCCGCCTTTCACGCCGTAAAATTCCGCGTCCGCCGGGCTCATATGCACGTGCCGCATCGCGCGAATAACGCCTTGTTCCATTTCGAAAAATCCGTTGGGCCCCATCAACATCGCGCCGGGAGTGCCTTGAATGTTACCGGAGAGGCGCAAAGGAATATTGAACCCGAGGGCGATGGCGTCGCTGTATGCCAGTTCCACCTGGTTCAAACTTCGGCACGGCCCGAGGATTCGGAGGTTCGAGATGACCCGGCTGCGCGGACCAATCAAGGTGAGGGTCTCTCTGGCGGCGAACTGGCCTTCCTGGTAAAGCCATTTCTGGACCTCGAGTTTGTGGCCTTTGCCGAAAAGAATTTCCACTGCTTCGGGCGTCAGGTGGCAATGCCGCGCACTGACGTTCACCACGAGCGGATTGGGCGCGATCGCCACGCGCGGGAGCGGCTTGCCCAGGCGGCTATAAACTGCCCGCCGGACAAGGTGTTCGACTACGGCTCGATGAGGCGCAGGCAATGCGGCTTCCATAAGATTATGAACGAATTTGACATGTTTTGACAATATGTCAACATTTTTCTTGCAGAATATTCCACAATATGTCATTTTTATGAACAAATGACCGCAGACGAGCGCAAACATCGCATTGAAGCGTACCTTCAGCGCGTTGAATTTGCGTCGTTGGATGAGTTGTCCCGGCAACTGGACGCTTCCGTTTCGACCATTCGCCGTGATTTAACAGCGCTCGAAGCGGTGGGGAGTTTGCGCCGCACACACGGCGGCGTGCGCCTGGTGACGCCCAAATCCGACGAATTTGCATTCAACGCCCGCGATGCGCGCCAAATTTTGGAAAAGGAAGCCATCGGCAAAGCCTGTGCCGCGCTCATCGGCGCGAATGAAAGCGTGATTCTTGACGCGGGCACGACAGTTTATCATGTCGCGCGAAATCTCGAAGAGAAAGCGCTGCAGATCGTGACCAACTCCCTTCCGGTGGCCAACCTGTTTGCCTCCGCGAACAATGTCGAAGTCGTGCTGGCCGGAGGCGTCATTTACCCGCGGCTCGGCGTGCTGGTTGGACCGATGACCGTGGAAGCGTTTTCGAAGCTGCGCGCCGGCGTGGCGATTATGGGCGCAGGCGGCATTACGCTCGAAGGTATTACCAATTCACACACGTTGTTGATTGATATCCAACGCGCAATGCTCAAGGCGGCGCAGAAGATCATTTTTTGCCTCGACCACACAAAATTCGGACGACAATCTGTCTCCCCGCTCTGTGACCTCGCCCACGTGGGCACGGTGGTCACGGACAGCCGCGCGCCGCAGGAGCTGGTGAATGGTTTGCGCGCGCGGGGAGTTGAGGTCGTGGTTGCTCCTGAACCACCTGACAACGGCACGGCCGGTATAAATCAAATTTCCACATGAACCTGGCAGAACAAGTCAGATTGGCCGGCGTGGTTGGCGCCGGCGGCGGCGGATTTCCCACCCATGTCAAGCTCAGCGGCAAGGCCGAAACCGTGATTGCCAACGGGGCCGAGTGCGAACCGCTCCTGCACAAGGACGCGGTCGTCATGGAAGAAAACGCCGCCGAACTGGTACGCGGAATACAATTGGCCATGGAGGCGGTCGGGGCGAAGGAAGGCGTCATCGGTGTCAAAGGCAAGAAGAAACACGCCGTGGAGGCGGTCACCGCCGCAAGCCGGGGCACGAATGTGCGCGTCCAGCTGCTCGGCGATTATTACCCGGCGGGCGATGAATTCGATCTGGTTTACAACGTCACCGGCAAATTGATTCCGCCCGGCGGCATTCCGCTCAATGTGGGAGTCGTCGTCAACAACGTGGAGACGTTCGTAAACATTGCCGCCGCCAATGAAGGCAGGCCGCTCACGCACAAAATGCTGACGATTGCGGGAGCGGTAAAATCGCCGGTCACGATGAAGGTTCCCATAGGCACGTCGTTTCGTGAATGTGTCGAATATGCCGGCGGTTTGACCACGGACGATCCGGTATTGGTGATTGGCGGGCTGATGATGGGCCAGCACACAGATGATCTCGATACGCCCGTGACCAAGACTTCAACCGGGGTCGTCATTTTGCCGCGCACGCATCACGTGATTGAACGCAAGCTGAAACCGGCCAAGGCGCAGGCGGGCATCGGCAAGTCGGCGTGTGACCAATGCCGGTATTGCACTGAATTTTGTCCGCGCTATCTGCTGGGTTACGCCGTTGAACCGCACCAGGTCATGCGCACTCTGGCTTTCACCGAAACGGGCGCGGATTATTTCAATCAATGGGCGGCCATGTGCTGCTCGTGCGGCCTGTGCACGCTATACGCCTGTCCGGAAGAGTTGTTTCCGAAGGAAGCCTGCGATGACGCCAAATCCGTCATGCGCGCCAAACAAATGAAGTGGACCGGCCCCATGAATCCCAAGCCGCATCCCATGGCGGATGGCCGTCGCGTGCCTATCCGTACCCTGGCGAAAAAACTCCACGTGCTCGATTACGATCTGCCCGCGCCGCTGCTGGAACGGGAGATCTCACCGACGCGGCTGGTCCTGCCACTCAAGCAAAGCGCCGGAACCGCCTGCCTGTCCAAGGTCAAAAACGGCGACCGCGTGAAGGCCGGCCAAATTATCGGTGAACCGGCGCCGAATGCGCTCGGCGCAATCCTTCATGCCCCCATCGGCGGTATTATCCGTGATGTCAATGCCCAACAAATCATTTTGGAGAAATCATGAACAACAAATCCATCGGCCTGCTGGAACTCTCAAGCATCGCGGCAGGTTTTCAGATCGCCGACACGATGCTGAAAGTCAGCAACGTGCGCATTCTGCTTTCGCGTTCCATCTGTTCGGGCAAATACATGGTCCTTATCGGCGGCGAAACGGCGGCCGTCGAAGCTGCCACGGCCGCGGGAGAAGAAGCGGCCAACGGGTGTCTGATTGACAGCGTGACCATTCCCAATCTGCATCCGGACGTTATTACGGCGATTGGCCGCACCCAACCCAGCCAACCGGACGGCGCGTTGGGTATCCTGGAATCATTCAACGTGGCGACCATGATCAAGGCAGCCGATGCGGCCGTGAAAGCGGCCCACATTGAATTGCTGGAACTTCGGCTCGCCATGGCGCTGGGCGGAAAGGCATTTTGCACTATGACGGGCGATGTGGCTTCCGTGCAAGCCGCGGTAGCCGCCGGCCGCGCAGTGATTGCCGAAGCCGGGGTGCTGGTAAATGCCGTGGTCATTTCACGGCCGCACCCGGATGTGTACCGGGAAGTGGTCTAAAGCGCGTCAACAAGAATTGTAGTCATTTTGGCCCACACGCAAACGTTTAACGCACCCGCTCCCTCACGGTCGCGGCTCTGTTGGATGGCCGTGCAACGGGCATGGCAATTGTCGCAGCCGATTTTTTGAATCTCCCGGGAACCTAACGGGATTTTGAGCCTCTCACCTGCGGTGAAAACTCTAAAATCAATATCTCTGAAGGCAGGAATGGCATTCATTCTTTTACTGGCTGCTGTTTCTTTAACGCATGCACAAACCCTAACTCTCTGGAACGGCCCAACCATTGATTTTTATAACCCGGCGGGCGGCCCCGGTGACGAATTGACCCCAAACGTCATCATTAACCGCGGCGGTACCGGAGGACTCTATAATTCCGCAACCGAGAGCGGCCCCGGTAGCGGCAGCCCCGCGGACACCCTATGGGCCCAAATCTCATCGCCCGAAACGCTAACGCCCAACCTGGTTACCAATCTGAATTATGGTCCGTGTCCGTTGGAGGCGGGAAACCATCCGCCGGGGTATGTAGGAGACACTTGGGTCGTCCAACTCGTCAATGAACAGATTTACCTGGAGCTGACGCTCACGGAATGGGGAGGTGAAGGCGGATCGGGTGATAATGACTTCGAATACACCCGGACGACTCCATCGGTGACGCTGCCGCCGCCCACCGTAACCATTACCAATCCGGCCGCCAACGCGGTCTTTTCCGCGCCGGCGAATGTCAACGTTGGAGCAAACGCCGAAGAGAGCGGCGGAACGGTTGACAGCGTCCAATTTTTCACGAATAACGTGTCGTTCGGCACGGTCAGCGCCGCACCCTTCACCCTGACCGCCGACAATCTCGCCGCCGGGGCCTATTCTCTCACAGCCGTGGCCACGGCGGCGGGAATCTCGACCACTTCGTCCCCCGTGAATATCACGGTCGTCACGCCGATTACAGTCGGCTTGACCAACTTTGTCCGGTCGTCCGGCTCACAATTTCAGTTCAGTTATTCGGCAAATGTGGGCTTAGGTTATATTATTCAGCGCGCGAGCAAGCTGAATCCGGCAAATTGGGTTTCACTGGTCACCAACATCGCAGCAAGCAACCCGGTGGTTTTTGTGGACGTTGACGCAACCAATAACCCCGCCTATTATCGTGTCGGGCGCGTGCCCAATCCTTGATTCGGCAACCAAAACCAATGGGATTGCGCTGGCCGGTTCTGGTAACACTGGCCGCAACCGCGGGAGCTGCGTTTTTTAGCTCATGTTCAACCGCAAATCGTGCCGTGGTCGCCCCTTTGCAAATTGAAGGCGCAACCTACGTGGGCGATGCCGCCTGCGCCGATTGCCATCAGGAAATCACTCGCGCTTTCCCGGCGAGCGCGCACGCCCGATTGCATTTGGATAATGGCAAAATGCCGGGCCGTTATGGTTGCGAATCCTGCCACGGCCCCGGCAGCAAGCACATCGCCATGGCCGGACGGGGCGGCCTGGACAAGTTCATTATCAATCCCGGCAAAGACCCGCAGTCGTGTCTTCAATGCCATCTGGATGTCGCGGCGGAATTTCATTTTCCCGATCATCACCCGGTGCTGGAAGGGAAAATGAATTGCATCCAGTGCCATGACCCGCATGGGATGGACATCATGAAACCGGCAGGCGGCCTGGCAATGGCGCGACGGAACGAATCCTGCGCGCAATGCCATCAACAGGAGACTCAGCCCTTCATTTACGAACATCCCGCCCTGCGCGAAGGCTGCACGATCTGCCACAATCCCCACGGCTCGGTCAATGCCCAACTGCTCATCGAGCCGGATTCGAATCTCTGCCTGCGCTGCCACGTGCAGGTTGCCGGACCAGGCGCGGCCGGAAACTTTTTCATCGGCGGGCGCAATCACACGCCGAGCCTTGCGTTAGGTTCCTGCTGGACGGCGGGCTGCCACACCGCGGTTCACGGCTCAAATATTCACCCCATTCTTCTCTATTGAAAAATGAAATCACACCATGGATCCGGCTGACGCGCCTTGGCAGTTGCTTGTTGGGGCTCGCCGGGGGTGCCGATGTTTTCGCGACGGGCACCGACGTCACCAATCTCCCGCCGGCCGCAGCCGCCCAAATTGTTTTTTCCCGCGATATCGAGCCGATCCTCGAAGACAACTGCATCCGCTGTCATGGGCCTCAAAAAACCCACAGCCATTTCCGCCTGGATAATCGCCTGTCCGCCCTCAAAGGCGGAGACAACGGCGTGGACATCCTGCCCGGCGACAGCGCGAACAGCCCGCTCATTCATTATGTCTCTTACCAGGTCGAAGACATGGAGATGCCGCCGATCGGCCGGGGAAAACAACTGACAACGAACCAGGTATCGCTCCTGCGCGCATGGATTGACCAGGGCGCGGTGTGGGCAGCCGCCGAGCCCACCAACGATGTCCATGGTTTCATTTCGCAAATCTTCGGCGGAACAACCGTCAGCGGCGACCGGCAAAAGTATCAGGAGCTGAACTGGCAAAAAGCCGGCATTTTCGGCGGCGAGCAATTTCAAGTCTATCAGCAAACCAGTCCGGACAATCTCTGGCAGGCCAATGGACACGTGCTCATTCCCAACGATTATGAAATTGATTTTTCGGATGATCGCAGCGACCTGGGCTTCATCCATTCCGGCTGGCAGCAATATCGTAAATATTACGACAACTTTGGCGGATATGATCCGAATCTCGTTCCGCAAAATCCGGAGCTGGACCAGGATTTGTACCTCGACATCGGCAAAGCATGGATTGACCTGGGCCTGACCCTGCCCGACTGGCCACGGATTGTCCTGGGCTATGAATATGACTACCGGCACGGCGAAGAAGCGACCACAGAATGGGGCGCCATCGGCTCCAACCCCGGCTCCGGGCGCAACATTGCTCCGGCGGGCGAAAACATGGATGAAGGCCTGCACATCCTCAAGCTCAGTTTGGACGATGAAATCGCCGGCGTCACCGTGGCGGAAGATTTTCGCGCCGAGTTCTATCATGTAAATACCGGAATCACCAATACGATCTTCAATCTTACTCCCCAAAGCGTGAACAACGGCACAAAATGGTTTCAGGGCGCCAACACCATTCGGCTCGAAAGAAAATTCACTGATTGGTGCCTCTTATCGGCCGGCTACCTTTATAGCAGTCTCAGCGCAAATTCATCGGTCTCTATGGATTCCCCGACGTTGCTCGAGGCGGCCGCCATTCCCAATATTACGCTCGACCGGCAATCCAATGTGGGAAATCTCAACTGCCTCCTCGGGCCGTTTGACGGGCTCCTCATAACGGCCGCCGTCCAGGCTGAATGGGATAACGAACACGGTTTCGGCGCAGGCGACCTGGACACGGAAATACCCCCGCCTCCGTACACACTATCCACAACTCCCTTCATCGTTTCATCGCTTTATGATGAAACGTTCATCCAGGAAAATCTGGCGTTGCGATATTCCAAAATCCCGTTTACGGGTCTCTATGCCGAAGTCCGGCCGGAGCAGGACGATATCAACCAATACGATCAATTTGCGGCGCCGGTGAATATTCTCAACAAGGCCGTTTTTTCCCAGCACACCGTCTCCTACAACCCATCGGACGACGTCCGCGCCGGCTTTGATACGTCCCCCTGGACGGCAGTTTCCTTCAGCGCGCACTATCGTTACTATGACGACTTCACACGATTCTCCAGCGGACCCCTGATCCAGCCCGCGCAAACCGCCTATCCTACGTTCATCGTTTCCGACGACACCATTAGCCACGAAGCCGTGGCTGAGCTGGTCCTGCATCCAATGACCCAATTTAAAACAACCCTCTCCTATCAATACCAAATAGACACTTACGACATGAATACCAAGCCGTACGTCACCGGCGCCAGTGTCATTTCCCCGGGCGGAGAATTGACGGCCGCCCGCGATCATTCTCATATCGTTTCCATCAATGCCACGCTTGTGCCCATGCCGCGCCTCTACCTGTCCGCCTTGTTTTCTTACCAGCTATCATCTTTGAAAACCGTGGTGAACACCCCGCCTTCAGTCGTCCCGTACCAGGGGGAAACCGCCACGGTGCTGGCCAACGTCACGTACGTTTTGAATCAGAAGACGGATTTATTTGCCGGTTATTTTCTTTCCCAGGCGGACTATGGCCAGAACAATCTGGCGGCGGGTCTGCCGCTGGGCATCGTCTATCAGGAACAGACCATCCAACTGGCCCTCACGCATCGTTTTAGCCAGTCACTTTCAGCCCGGCTCGAGTATCGCTATTCCTATTACAATGAACCCAGTGCCGGCGGCGCGCCTGATTTCCGCGCCAACTCCATCCTGGGCACGATGACATTTCGGTTTTGATTTCAAATCCTGACCATGATATTTCTTTATGACCAATTTATGGGTGAAGGCCTGGATTTCAACAATCTGGTCGAATGTCATTATCGGCCGCTGTATCAATTCGCGTTGAGCCTGACGCGTGATACGGCGGAGGCCTGCGATTTGACTCAACAAACCTTCTGCATTTGGGCCGCCAAAGGCCATCAATTGCGCGACATTTCAAAGGTAAAAACGTGGCTGTTTACCACTTTATATCGCGAGTTTCTCGTCTCCCAGCGCAGGCAGACCCGTTTCCCGCATATCGAATTGGAGGATGCCGCCTCGGAATTACCAGCCGTATCGCCGGCCACGGTCAATCAATTGGATTCCGCCCAACTGGTTGAAGCGCTCGGACAATTGGACGAAGGTTATCGCGCGGCCGTTGTTCTGTTTTACCTCGAAGATCATTCCTACAATGAAATTGCTCAAATCCTCGACATCCCGCTGGGCACGGTTAAGTCCCGGCTCACGCGCGGCCTGCAACGGCTGCACGTATTGCTGACCAACGCCCAGCGCCCCCACGCAGCATGAATCGCGAACAAGCCAAACAACTCTTGATACTCTATCGCCCCGGCAGCGCGGATGATGGCGACCCGGAGATCACCCAGGCCATGGCCTGGGTGCAAAACGACCCCGAATTGGGCAAATGGTTTGATGAACATTGCGCCCGGCAAACCGCGGTGCGCGATAAAGTTCGCCAAATTCCCGTTTATGCAGGACTCAAGGAGCAGATCATTTCCGAACAGGCGGCAAAGCAACGGAATGCTTCCCGCCGTGATAGATTGAAAGCCGTCGCGGCGGTGGCCGCCATTATTTTGTCGGCCCTTATCATCACGACAATGTATTTGCCCCACCACCAAACGGCCCGGCCCGGCCCGCCCGTTCCGAACACCCTGGCCACGTTCCAATCCCAAATGATGGCTGCGGCCATCAGCGGCTATTCTATCTATGCCGCGACCAATTCCGAACAGGTCCAATCATACCTCGCACGAAATCAGGCGCCGGCAGAATACAACCTTCCTGCCGGCTTGCAGAAAATTGCCATCAGCGGCTGCGCCATCGAATTCTGGCAAAAAGGCCGAGCCTCGATGATTTGTTTTAAGACCAGACCCTTGCCCCAGGGCCAGATGAGCGATATGTGGCTGTTTGTCATTGACCGTTCCGATGTCACCGACGTCTCCACCATCGCGCCGCCACAATTGGCGCCGCTCAATGGTTTGATCACCGCGACCTGGACCCAGGGCGATAAACTCTATCTCCTGGGCACCAAAGGCGACGAGCAAACGATTCGGCAATATTTGTGAGCCGACCCCGTATGCAGAAGCGATATACAATTTGAATTTCAATGGCCCTCCCGAATCCGTTTGGCGAACTGCCATGATTGATGTACTTTTTCGCTAGTGTTATGAGCGTCACAATTCAATTGGATTTGCCCGAAAGGCTGATTCAGCAAGCGCGAAAAATGGGCTTGCTGGAGAATCAGCGGGTGGCGGAATTGCTGGCCAACGAAGTGCGCCGCCGCACCGCCGGGCAGGAGCTGAAGAATGTGCTGGATGAAATTCGCTCCGCGCCGGGCGGGCCTTTGAGCATGGGGACGAGATTAACGCCGAAATAAAGGCGGCCCGAGCAAAACGGCGCGCGTGAAGCTCGTCGTTAATGAATCTCGCCAAACGTAAACGGCAAGGCCTCACCAAATCAAGCCCCACTTGCGTCACACAACCATTCTCGCCAAGACAAATCGAATAGGTAGGCTGTCTTGCTACATGTTTGTCAGTTTGCTATCCTGATCAAAATTGCGCTCCCGTAGCTCAAATGGATAGAGCAGCGGTTTCCTAAACCGCGTATCCCAGTTCAATTCCGGGCGGGAGCACCAGTCCGACCCTTTGTTTACCGGAACCTGGCTTTCGTTTACTAATTTCGTTTACTGGTCTTTGGCGGTATTTTCCAATGAAAAGGCGGTTTTTTGCGCTCGTTTACTGGTTAGCATGTTCCGGTGAATTGGACGGGGGGTGTTCGGCTCGAACGGCTCTCCCTCGCCCCGGCCCTCTCCCGCCCGCCTACGTCTCGCTCGAAGCGGGACTTCGGCGCGGCAAGCTGGGAGAGTGAGAATTTTACGCCGACGGCTTGAAACGGGGGACGAAGCCAGCGGTACGCGGTCAAGACGCGGTTCAAACAAGAACAGGAGAAGACTGAAATGCCGCGTGTGCGTACGAACGGCCTTAACAACTACTATTAAAGTCGTTATTAATATAAACATATAGCCGAATTTCATTTTTATAAAAAATTACTAATTAATGGATTAATTGGGTTGACGTCCGCGAGAATCCAACGATAATAACGACTGTTACTATCGTCTTTAGTAAACACAAATGGCGCAAAAGCTCGAACCTTCGCTGGAGAGCCGTCCCGCAGCCCAGCCAAAGCCGGCGTCTGCAGGACGCACGGTCCTGCGCGAAAATCACTATCGGAGTTTAATTAAAGCGGTATCGTGGCGGTTGCTCGGGACACTGGACACCATGATCATCTCATTTATCGTCACGCGGCGCGTTAAACTGGCTTTTTCCATTGGTTTCATTGAGTTGTTCACGAAAATCACTCTCTTTTATCTCCATGAGCGTGGCTGGAACAGAATTCCATTTGGCCGTCGCGCGGCAAAAACAGATTACGAAATATAAAATCTCCAATTTTACCAATCTTAAATGAACCCTGATCAACTGGACTCGCTGAACGCGGAATTCCGCACCAAATCTCCGCGGGAAATTCTCATTTGGGCATTAGCGTATGCCCGGAATCGAACGATCATTTCGACGAACTTTCGACCGTATGAAGCTGTGATCCTTCATTTATGCGTCCAACTGGAACCGGCAATTCCGGTGGTATGGGTGGACCACGGATTCAACCGCCCGGCAACCTATCGGCACGCCAACGACCTTGTCCGACTTCTCAAACTGAATCTAAAGACCTATTCGCCGACCATGTCCGCAGCTCACTGGAATGCCATTCATGGCGACGTTCCCGCAAAGGACGACGAAGCGGGGTTGAAAGAATTCAGCACACGGATGAAACTGGAACCGTTTCAACGGGGAATGAGGGATCTGGCGCCGAAAGTCTGGATCACGGCCCTGCGAAAAACCCAAAATCCACAGCGGGCCGAACTGGAGATTGCGACGATAGACAACCATTTTGGAGTGTTGAAGATCAGCCCGCTTTTCTATTGGACCGACGCGGACATGGAAACCTATTTGACCCAATACCTTTTGCCCATCGAATGGGATTATTTTGACCCGGCAAAGGCCGATGAAGCGCGCGAATGCGGTCTGCACGCGGCCTGGGGCGGCGGCGCCCTGGCAGCCCAGGCGGCCCGCTAAAATAATCGAAAAATGAGCTCATACCAATTAGATCATTTACAGCTTCTTGAAACTGAGGCGATCCATGTCATGCGCGAAGTGGCGGCGGAATTCGAACGGCCCGCCCTGCTCTTTTCCGGCGGCAAAGATTCGATTTGTCTATTGCGCCTGGCGGAAAAAGCCTTTCGGCCTTCCGACCTTCCGATGCCGCTGCTCAATGTTGACACCGGGCATCATTTCGCCGAGTTGAATGATTTTCGGGACCGCCGCGCGCAGGAATTGGGCGGGAAGTTGATCATTCGCACGGTGGAAGACGCCATAGCCAGGGGCATTGCCGTTCCCGCTCCCGGGGAATTGAGCCGCAACCGGCTGCAAATCCCCACATTGCTGGCGGCCATCGAAGAGTTTGGCTTCGATTGTCTCATTGGAGGGGCGCGGCGCGACGAAGAAAAGGCCCGCGCCAAAGAACGATTTTTCAGTTTTCGCGACGCGTTTGGGCAGTGGGATCCCAAAAGCCAGCGGCCCGAAATCTGGAACCTTTTCAATGCCCGCATCCATCCGGGCGAACACATGCGCGCGTTCCCATTGAGCAATTGGACGGAGCTGGATGTTTGGGAATATATCAGGCGCGAACATCTGGAAGTCCCCGCCATCTATTTCAGCCATAAACGAAAATGCGTCCGACGGCACAGCCAATGGCTTCCGGTCACGGAGCTGCTGCCGCCCAAAGACAAAGAACCCGTGAAGGAACTGGTCGTCCGGGTTCGCACGATTGGCGACATTATCAGCACCGGCATGGTGGAGTCGCCCGCCGGCTCGATTGATGATATAATCAGGGAAATCTCGGTGGCCCGAGTGACGGAGCGCGGTTCGCGCGCCGACGACAAAACAAGCGAGGCGGCCATGGAAGACCGAAAAAAAGCCGGATATTTTTAACATGAGTTTCCCAGCACATCCCATTGAAATACTGCGCTTCAACACGTGCGGCAGCGTAGATGACGGCAAATCCACGCTGATCGGGCGCCTGCTTTACGATTCCAAATCGCTGATGGACGACCAAATTGCCGCCCTGGAACGAAGCGCCGATATTACCGGAAACGGGCAAATCAATCTGGCAAACCTGACCGACGGCCTGCGTGCCGAACGCGAGCAAGGCATTACGATTGACGTGGCCTATCGTTACTTCGCGACCCCGCGGCGCAAATTCATCGTGGCCGATACGCCCGGCCATGTGCAATACACGCGCAACATGGTCACTGGCGCAAGCACCGCCAATCTTTCCATCGTCCTGGTGGATGCCCGGCAGGGTGTCGTCGAACAAACGCGGCGGCATATTTACATCGGCGCGCTCCTGGGAATCCCGCACCTGGTCATCGCCGTCAATAAAATGGATTTGGCAAATTGGGACCAGGAACGGTTTTTGCGAATTCGCGAGCAAGTCGAGGGTTTCCTTCCCAAGCTGAACGCTTTTCGAGACGTCAAATTCATTCCCATCAGCGCTCTCAACGGCGACAACGTCGTCACCGCGTCCACTTCGGCGCCCTGGTACGAAGGGCCTACTCTTTTGGCGCATTTGGAAACGGTGTACATTGCCAGCGATTGGAATTTGAATACTCTGCGCTTCCCGATTCAGTGGGTCAATCGTCCGAATCGTCCGGCCGATGCTGCCCTTCATGATTTCCGCGGGTTGAGCGGACAGATTGCCGGCGGTATTATTCGAAAAGATCAGGAAGTCCTTTTATTGCCCGCCGGAATCAAAACCCGTGTTAAAGAGATTTGGACTTACAATGGCTCCCTGAATGAAGCATTTTGTCCGCAATCTGTCACGTTGCGACTGGCTCACGACGTTGACGCAAGCCGCGGCGACGTCATCGTCGGGACCGAGAATCTGCCGGGCTGCAGTCCGGAATTGCGCGCGCGCTTGTGCTGGATGCACACGCGTCCGCTGCAACCCAACAGGAAATACCTGCTCAAACATTGCGCGCAAACTGTCCAGGCCGTCGTCACTTCACTGGAGAACCGCATAGACATGGCGTCATTCGAGCCGGATCTGGCGCCGGGCCAATTAGGCATCAACGACATAGGCGTAGTTCATTTGAGAACGTCGAAACCGATTGTTTTTGACGGTTACAGCCGGAATCGTTTTACGGGGGCATGCATCCTGATTGAACCCGGCACGAATGCGACTGTCGGCGCGGGAATGCTATTTCCACCGATTGAATCGGCAAAGCCTGAGTATAGCGATTTTGCGATTTAAGGGCGACGAATACCAAAGGAAGGGCAATGATGGCTTCAAACAAACCGAATACACATCAAAAAACCAAACCGACCTTAATCCTGATCTTTACGGGGACACAACTGGCCGCGGCGGCGCTGGCCGGAGACGACATCACCAACCGCAACGAAATGGAAATCGAAACGCTGCGGCAGCAGATACAGGGGTTGGAACAAAAGGTGGACGTTCTCGAACACCAACAACAGCAGGAACACGAAGCGGCGACCAATACGGCCGGGGCGCCGGCGCGTCTTATTATTGGCGCGAACGGGGTCAATTTTGTTTCGGGAGATTCAAATGTTGCGGTCAGTTTGCACGGCTGGCTGCAGGTGGACAACAGGACGTTTTTTCAAAGCGGCGGCGCGCCGGGCATTGATGGATTTCTGCTGCGCCGGGCGCGACCGATTCTTCAGGGTACATTATTTCAAAACTATGATTTTAATTTTACCCCGGAGTTTGCCGGGAGTGCGCCGCAGATTTTGGATGCGTATGTGAACTATCGTTACAGTCCGGAATTGCAATTGGAGGCGGGCAAATTCAAGCCGCCGATCGGCCTGGAAGCATTGCAACCGGATATTTACACGTTTTTCAACGAGCGTTCGCTGGCCACCGATCTGGTGCCGTATCGGGATATCGGCCTGGAATTACATGGAGATCTTTTTGGACGCGCGTTGAGCTATGCCGCGGCCGTGCTTAACGGGGCCCCGGATTATAATACGACGACGGTGAACGCGAACTATGACAACAATGTGGCCTTTGCCGGACGTGTCTTCACGATGCCGTTCACGCACACGTCGTTTTCACTATTGGAAGGCCTCGGTTTTGGCGTGAGTGGCAGTTATGAAAATGATCAATCCACGACGTCCGGTTTGACACCGGGCTTTACGACCGACGGACAGCAAAAATTCTTCGCATATACCAATGGCGTGGCCGCCAACGGCGCCCATTGGCGAATTTCACCGCAGGGATATTATTACTGCGGGCCGCTGGGATTGATCGGCGAATATGTTATTTCGGACCAACGCGTCACACAAACGACGGCGCCAGTGGCCTCGGCCGATCTCCGCAATACGGCGTGGGAGGCTTCGGGCGGCTGGGTCCTGACCGGTGAAAATGATTCCTACAACGGAGTGACACCGCGGCATCCTCTTAATATTCGCAACGGCAGCTGGGGCGCATGGCAATTGGTTTTGCGTTATGAGGAGTTGGACGTGGACCATGCCGCCTTTCCAGAGTTTGCCAGCCCGCAGACGTCCGCATCGCAAGCGCATGCGTGGTCGGCGGGCCTTAATTGGTATCTCAATAGTGATCTTCGAGCCAATGTGAGTTTTTCCCGAACCACTTTCGCAGGCGGCGCGGGCGGCGCGGTCACCAAACAACCGGAGGAGGTTCTCTTCACGCGCGTGCAACTGGCGTTTTGAAGGGCGAAGGGAAAATGACAGGGACATCGCTCTACGATCTCACCGGCCGTAAAGCGGGCGGATGGAATCGCACGTCCGAGACGCTGGTCGCGTATCGGTTGCGCCACCGAACGCGGCGCTGACGGCGCAGCGCGCCGTCTCTACCTGCGCAAGACGCGTTTCAAACATAAACTTGATACCGGGTGTCTGAGGCTTGACACTGGCACATGGTTTTGCCCGCAGATTATCACATGCACACGCCGCTTTGCCGCCACGCCGTTGGCGAACCGGATGAATACGCCCGCCACGCCCTTGAAATCGGACTGACTGAAATCGGCTTTTCCGACCATTCCCCGATGCGACAGGACGATTTCGACGAGTGGCGGATGAATTTCGACAAATTGCAGGAATATGTGGCCAACGTGCGACAGACACAGAAGAATTTTCCCCAATTGCAAATACGGATGGCACTGGAGGTGGACTATTTTCCGGGCGGCGAAGATTGGGTCCGCGAGCTGGCCGGGCTCTATCCCTGGGACTACTTTATTGGCTCAGTCCACTATGTTTCCGACGATTGGGCGATTGACGATCCCAAAAAAATCTCTGAATGGAAAAATCGAGATTCGTTTGAAGTCTGGAAAATTTATTTTGAGCGTTTGACGATGGCGGCGGAATCCGGGCTGTTTGAGATTATCGGCCATGCCGATTTGCCGAAAAAATTCGGGCATCGCCCCGGCCCGGGCTGCGCGCCGCTTTACGCGAAATTCCTGGAGGCCGCGGGCGCAGCCGGCTGCGCCATCGAGCTGAACACCGCAGGGCTGCGGAAGGATTGCACAGAGATTTATCCGAGCCGTGAGATTCTAAAGATGGCATTCGAAAAGAACGTCCCGATTACGTTCGGTTCCGACGCCCATGCCCCCGGTGAAGTGGGCATGAACTTTGCTGATGCCATTGAACTGGCGCGCGACGCCGGTTACGGGAAATGCTGCCGTTTTAAAAATCGTCGCCGCCAAATTGTTGCGTTTTGACCATGCCTACAACCCAATTGACGAAAGGCCGCCTTTTTGCGTTGCTCGGCGCGGCGCTGGCCATTGGGACGTTTAGCTTATATTGGCCGGTCACACACAACGGCTTTACGAATTTTGACGACGGCATTTACATTCCAGAAAACTCCCACGTAACCACCGGGCTGCGATGGTCGAATATCGTTTGGAGTTTCACTCATGTTTACGCAGGCTATTGGATCCCTTTGACCTGGATATCGCACATGGCGGACTGCCAGCTCTTTGGCTTGAACCCGGCGGGCCACCACCTGGTGAACGTGCTTCTTCACACAGCCAACACGCTCCTGTTGTTCCTCCTGCTTGAGAAGCTCACCGGCGCGCAGTGGCGGAGCGCCGTCGTGGCGGCGTTGTTTGCGTGGCATCCGTTGCGCGTCGAATCGGTTGCCTGGGCCTGCGAACGCAAAGACGTGCTGAGCGCCTTTTTCTGGATGCTGACGTTGCTGGCCTATACCGGTTACGTCCATACACGGACGCGTCCTCGATCTTCAACCTTTCAACCTCCCTTCCTGCTTTATTATTGTTTGGCGCTATTTCTGTTCGCCTGCGGTTTGATGTCCAAACCCATGGTGGTCACGCTGCCGTTTGTTTTGTTGCTGCTGGACTTTTGGCCGCTGCAACGATTGGCGCTGTACACGGATGGACCGTCCCATAAGGATCTCGATGGTCCTTCGAACGATTCTCCCTCACCCCCTCCCTCTCCCGCTGGGAGCGGGAGCCTCTTCCGCCGGTTGCTTGGAATGTCGAGCGACCTGACCAATTCGGGCAGTGACTGTGCGAGGCGACCCGAGAAAAGAAGAATCGGCCTCAAACTGGCCGGACTTGTCGTCGAAAAAATTCCGTTTTTTGGCCTTTCCTTCGCGGCCTGCGTGGTGACGTATCTCACGCAAGCGGGCAGCGGCGCGGTGCCGGCCGAATCGCCGGGCGTCCGCATTTCGACTGCGCTATGGGATTACGAACAATACATTGCCAAAATTTTCTGGCCGTCCCATTTGGCTGTCATCTATCCAATGGCAACGCATGGACTCGTGCCGCTGGCGGCTGGGGCGGGATTATTGTTGGCCGTTTGTACGTTTGTTTTCGTGTTTTTGGGGCGCCGCTGGCCTTATCTGTTCGTCGGATGGTTTTGGTTTTTAGGAATGTTGGCGCCTGTCATTGGAATTGTGCAGGTCGGTTCAGTATCCGTGGCCGATCGCTTTAGCTATCTTCCCAGCATCGGCTTGTGCATCCTGGTGGTATGGGGTCTGGCGGATGCGTTTCAATCGCCGGCCGGCAAGAGCCTGCTCGCCGCCGGCGCAATTGCGTCGCTTGCCGCCTGTGCGGTCCTGACTTCCATCCAAATCCGATATTGGCGCGACAGCATCACGTTGTTCCGCCATACGCTGGCGGTCACGACGAATAATTATGTCGCCTGCGCCTGCCTCGGCCAGGCGCTTGACTCGGTCGGTGATGATCGCGACGCGCTGGTTTATTGCCAGGAGGCGGCCAGCCTGGACCCCGATTATTCGCCCGGCCAATTTTTTCTTGGCCAGGTTCTGTGGAAAGAAGGTCAAACGGCGGAAGCGTTCAAGCACCTCAACGCCGCGGCCCAGGCGGCGCCGCATAATTCAATTGTTCAATATAATCTTGGCAAATTCCTGGTGGAACATGGCCAACCCGATAAAGCCGCCGCCCGTTTTGCGGTTGCGCTCAATGAGAGTCCGGATTTTGTGGAAGCCCACGATGCTTTGGGCAAAACCTTTCTGGCCCAGGGAAAATTGGCGCAAGCCCTCACCGAACTGGCAAAGGCTTCGTCGCTCGAACCAGCCAATGCCGAATTTCATTACGACTTCGGAACGGTCCTTTTGGCCGCTTCCAAAACGGGGCCTGCCATCGCCCAATTTTCAGAAGCCATCCGGCTCAAGCCGGATTTCGTGATGGCCCATCAGAATCTGGCCGTTGCCCTCGCCTCCCAGGGGAGATTGAACGAGGCGATTGCGCATTTTGCCAGGGCGGTTGAACTGCGGCCCAATGATCCCGAATCCCGCTTCAGTCTTGGGCTGGCGTATTTGAACAATCATGAGCCTGACCCGGCTGCGGAACAATTCCGGCAGGAATTGCGCCTGACTCCTGACGAAACCAACGCCCATTTTCGCCTGGCCCAGGCGTTGGCGGAACAGAAACAGTTTGCCGGCGCGGTTTCAGAATATCGGCAGGCGCTACGGCTGACACCTGGTTTCACCGAGGCAAAAACGGAAATGGATCAAATCCTGGCCGCACATCCGGAAGCGGCTCGCGCAAAATGAACACGCGCGAACCCCGAAAATTGAAGATTGCGCTTGGTCTTGCATTGGCCCTGGGAACCATTGCCCTCTATTGTCCCGTGCTTTGGCACGGTTTTATTAATTACGACGACCCCGATTACATTTTGGACAATTCCCATGTCAAACCGGGGTTAACCTGGTCCGGAATCGTTTGGGCTTTCCGGAGCAGCTACTCAGCAAACTGGCATCCACTCACCTGGATCTCGCACATGGCCGACTGCCAGTTCTTTGGCCTGAACCCGGCGGGGCATCATCTGGTCAACGTGCTCTTCCATACTGCCAACACGCTCCTGTTGTTCATCCTCCTGAACCAATTGACTGGCGCAATCTGGCGAAGCGCCTTCGTGGCGGCCTTATTTGCCTGGCATCCCTTGCATGTTGAATCCGTCGCCTGGGCGGCCGAACGTAAGGACGTCCTGAGCGCCTTTTTCTGGATGCTGACGTTGATTGCCTATTCGGGCTACGCGCGAGATTCGTCTGGCCGTTGGAGAAAATGGGCTAAATACGCGCTGGCGCTGGCGCTCTTCGCCGGCGGTTTAATGTCCAAGCCGATGGTGGTGACGTTGCCTTTTGTTCTTTTGTTGCTGGATTTTTGGCCGCTGCAACGATTTCGAGGGCTGAGGCTTTCCAGAAACCAGTTTAGCCAGAGCCTCCTTACGTCGGCTCCTGCGCAATTAAGAACGCAAGCGCGAATTGACGATGAGCAGGAAAATTGGCTTTCGACGAACCTAAATCGTCTCTTCGAAAAAATTCCTTTCTTTTGCCTGTCAGCCGCGTCCTGTGTCGTCACGCTTTCCGCGCAACACAATGCCCTGTGGTCAACGGCGTCCCTGCCCTTGCAATTCCGCGTGGCGAACACGCTCATGTCCTACGTCCGTTATCTTTCAAAAATATTTATACCAACGGACCTGGCTTTGATTTACCCGTATCCACATTCGTGGCCGTTGGCAGGCGTGATTGTCGCCGGGGCGGTGTTGGTCCTGCTTTCGTTGATCTTCATTTTGCAGGCAAAGCGATTCCCGTATTTGGCCATCGGCTGGTTTTGGTTTTTGGGCACACTGGTGCCGGTCATTGGGCTGGTGCAGGTAGGCGTCCAGGCCATCGCCGACCGCTACACGTATTTGCCGGCCATCGGAATATTTATTCTGGTCGTCTGGGGCATCAACGATCTTTTGGATTTGTCCGCGCGCAAGACCGCGATTTGCGCCTTTGCCGGAGCGTGCGCTCTCGTCGGCTGCCTGGTCCTGACATCAAGGCAACTGTGTTATTGGCAAGACAGCTTGACGGTGTTTGCGCATACGGTGGACGTCACCACGGACAATTATGCCGCGGATGATTGTCTTGCAAAAACACTGCACAACCTGAGACAGTCCAAACTTGCTGAACGCTATTACGAACAGGCGGTCCAGCTCGAACCCACTTATCCACTGGCGCAATTCGACATGGGCATCAATCTGATTGCGCTTGGCGATCCGGCACGCGCCTCGAACCATCTCGCGATCGCGGTCCAACTTTGGCCGGCCAATCCGGTCATGCAATATGATTTTGGCGTGTTTTTGTTGAAGCATGGCAATCCCAAAGAGGCCGCCGCCCGTTTCAGCGCTGCCCTCGCCGACCGGCCGGATTTCCCACAGGCCAGACAAATGCTTGGAACCGCCTTAAACAACGCAGCACGCAGCCGCTGATAAGATTGACGCCTTTGCCGGAGCGCGGGCTGTTGTCCCGTCTGCGGGACCAACCGCAACACTTCCGCATCCATTGAAACCCACCCTATGCGCAAGCCTACTGCTGGCAAGGTGCTGCGGCTGATCCCGCCCGGAGCGGGACACAGCCCCGCTCCGGACCGTTACTCGGAACCACTCGACACATTAGGTTGATTTTGGAAAACTCCCGCGAACGTGAAACAATCAATCGTTACCCTGGACATGGAAGGCGTCCTGACGCCTGAAATCTGGATTGCCGTTTCGGAAAAGACCAAAATCCCGGAGCTGCGGCGAACCACCCGCGACGAACCGGACTATGACAAACTCATGCGCGGGCGCCTGGAAATCCTGGCTCGGCATCATCTGAAATTGTCGGACATTCAAAATGTCATCGGCTCGTTAAAACCGCTTCCCGGCGCGCGGGACTTTTTGGACGAACTGCGCGCGCTGGCGCAGGTCATTATTCTGTCCGATACCTTTGAGCAATTCGCCGCGCCGTTGCTGAAACAGTTGAACCGGCCCACATTGTTCTGCCATAAGCTCATCGTGGAAAACGACCGGATCGTGGATTATCAACTACGCATCGCCGATCAAAAGAGGAAAACGGTCGCGGCGCTGAAGCAGTTGAATTACAACGTCATTTCCGCCGGCGATTCCTACAATGACACGGGCATGTTGCTCGAAGCCAACGCGGGATTTCTGATTCATGCGCCGGACAACGTCAAAAAAGATTTCCCGCAGTTCAAAGCCGTCGAATCCCACGCTGATTTGTTGCGGTTGATAAAAAAGGAATTGGGTAATCGGTAAGATCTATTGCGGGAAATTGGCCGGGGATAGCATCCCCGGCACATTCCACAAAGATGATTCGCCCCGGCAGGGGCGACGGAAAGCGAAAGGTGAGCTATTCGCTCCGTCCGGAGCCACCGAAGCCAGGGATAACCCGGGTATGAGGCAGCGCAACCGACGAATTTCCAGCGCCCCTGCCGGGGCGCATCAATTTGTCGGGCCGCGCTTACCGGGGATGTTATCCCCGGCTAATTTCCCAAAGCCCTCCGGGCTTTTTCCTGCTCTTC
>JASHPN010000209.1 GCA_030038175.1 Verrucomicrobiia bacterium | reverse complement strand
ACATTCGCATCGGAGCACAGACCCGTCAAGGCCCTTTAGGGCGTTATCCACGGTTCGGTTCGATGAGTTGCCACTCCCTCACAACCCCGCCGCTTTGAGCTGCTGTTTGAATTGCAGCGCGGCCAGGGCGTAGCCGCCGTCGTTGCCATCTATAAAATGGACGTGGCTTTCCTGCCGCAACGAAAACACCACGCACGTCATCAAGGCGCTGTCCGAGCGGTGGGCGCCATAGAAGATGGCGCCGCGGCGATGTTCGGCTTCGAGAAATTCCAGGACGACCGGGATTTTGGCGGCCGGGATATCCAGCACCATGCGCAGCAAACCGTCAAACTTCCGGAAATCCGACCGGGGCACGGAGGCCTTTTGGTAGCGGCGCGGATTGAACCCCGGCACCGCCAGGCCGGTGTTGAAGAGCAGTGCCCCTCCGAGCGAATGCGCCAGAGTCCCGGCAGCCGCCCAAAAACGCGCCCGCCATCCGCCCCGGCCGGCGTGCGCGCGCGACTCGAGGCCCAGCGTTTTTGGCGGCCAGCGCGTATGCATGGCCTGCACTCGCACCGGATTCAAACGTTCACCGGGCAGGCCGGTCAACGTGAGGAGGCGCGCATAACATTGTTGGTAATAACGGTCCGCTTCCGCGCCCTGGAGACGTGACTGGACCAGCAATGTCAAAATCTCGCCGTGCTCGGATTGCAACGGTTCCCAGCGGCACGAAAGCCCGCTGACATCGGCGTTCGGCGCCTGTTCATTCTGCGGAATCAGCCAGGCGCTCCCGGGTGATTTGATCCGCCGCTCGGCTTCGAGCACACCCGTTCCGCCGAGCATGCCCAATTCCACCGAACCGGCCACACGATATTTCGCCGCTTCCACGTTAAAACCGGCGGCCCGCAGTTCACTCACCGGCACCCGTCCGATTCGCAATTCGAGATCAAATTGTTTCGCCGCCATGATGGCCACGCCCTGCAACGCCTCCTCGATGGCGGACGCGAGCGCGGCCGGCGCGGCCACCGTCGCGCCATCGCCGCCAAACACAAACGGCAAAACCGTGCCCCGGCAACCGTTCAAAACGGCCACGATGCACGCTGCCCCGACCATATTGACCGCGCGATAAAGTCCGCGTTGCAACGCCTCGGTGGAATTGCGGACATCCGCGACAAAAATCATCCAGTCCTCCGGCAGGGAATGATAATTGCGGCTGTCCAGGACGGCTTCAAAGTCCGTCAGCGCGGGCAAATCGGCAAAAAACGTTTCGCTGGGCATGAAGGAATGGGTTTCAGATGAAAGTGTGAAGCACCCGCCCCGGCAATGCAAATGCGATGTGTCCGTTGCGATTGAAACGGGCGCATCTCACTTCTATCGGACTATGCCGCCCCTGACGGGGCTTTTCTCCTGTTTATTTGGTTTTCTACGAATATTCCCCCCCTGAACGGGGCTCCAAAGCGCGCCATCGGACGACCAATGGAAAGCTGCCAGCGCCGTAGGCGCGACATCTATGTAGTAAAAAATCCCCAAAAAAACCACGAGCCCCAGCGGGGCGACATATTCTCCTTTTTCTTTTTCAATAATTGAGATGCGCCTAAATTCGCGCACCAGACCAATCGCACATTATTCGTACAAAAGGCGTTATTGGTAGGGCGTGTCACTCCGTGCGCGCCGTCTTTGGCGTTCGAACGACCGCCGAAGGATCGGCATCGTCCAAATCGCGCGCCGCAAAGGCGGAAAGGGGCAATCCAAAAAAACAAAAAGTTGATGCCTCTTTTCCAAAGCGAATGGCCGCCGGTTTTTTGAAAACGCTCTATCTGGCGCTTTTCAGTCGCTTCGCATCCTTGGATGAGTATTCGAGGAACGTTGGCTGCGCTTGTGCCGTTCCGCAGTTTTCGAGCACTTCGAACCAACCCAATTTCCTGAGCACACAAAAACCGAATTCTTTATTAAAACTCACGGCCTTCTTAACTCCATATATTTCATCAACCGCCCGCGGCAGATCGAAATAATATATAGCCTGTTCATTTCCGGTGGATCGCAAATAGACCCTTCCAAGGTTTCCAGTTTTCCAATAAAAGATGTTTGTCCCGATTTCGCCCAGAAACCACTGGTTGGTCGTCAAACCATAACGGGCGCGCGCGAGGGCGTAAACATCGCTCGACATTGGAACTCCATCAGAATGCGTCGAAAAAACCAATGTTTTTCGCGGAAACCAATCCGTGCCAAAGAACCCGTCACTGGTAAAAACTGTTTGCTCATCGAATGGGAAAAGGTCTTCCGTGTTGTAAAGGTCGATGTTGTTGGGATCCAACTTTTCGGGTCCAAAGTTACTTTCCGCGAGAATCTTGATTGGACCGAATCTGTAATCCACGCTCCAGTCGTCACCGGGTTTCCAATTCTTTTCAATGGCATCGTCAATGAAAACGACATATTCATTTGTGGAATTGTAAATCATGCAGAGACCCGGCCGGCCATTCCCAAGATTGGGCGGAAAACCGTTTCCGGCAAAAACCGGCAACGTCGCTGCTAATACTAACAGTAAAATTATCGAGCTTTTCGTAATGCTGAATTTTGAAACAATTCCTGTGATTTTCATTCTGTAAAAGACATTATCACCAACAGCCTGAACGGATTAATTGATACTTTTTCTTGCCGCATTGATTTTTTCGATAACCAACCGCGACTGGCAAGAAGGCAGGGTCTATCCGTGGTTAAATTTTTTCTTAAATATTTTTCTCGCTTGGACAGCCTTTGTCCCACCCCCCCCCTGCCAAAATGGGGCCTATGAAAAATCAAAATCAAACTGTTACCAACGAAAATCCAACCATCATCTTCGACGCTGTCGCGCCTCATCCGGAGCCGGTCATCATCGGTGAATTGCTCGCGGACATCGAAACGACCATCAAAAGACACGTCGTCTTGAGCGATCCCGCCGCAACCGCGCTGGCTGTGTGGGTGCTCCATACCTATGTCTTTGAGGTGCGCGACACCGTCGCCTACGTCGCGATCGAATCGCCGGAGAAACGCTGCGGCAAAACCACCTTGCTGTCCGTCCTGGCGGCCATGGCCAATAAACCGTTAATCGCCTCCAACGTCACCGTCGGGGCGCTCTTTCGCGCCATTGATACCTGCCATCCGACCCTTTTTATTGACGAAGCCGACACCTTTCTGGCCGGCAGCGGGACCATGCGCGGCATCATCAACTCCGGTAACACCTGCCGCACCGCCTTTGTCCTGCGCCTGGCCCGGACGAAATCCAAACAGTCTGTCGCGCCGAAGTCCCGCTCCGAGCGGGACGAAGGCGGAAGCCGCGCCCAACAGAGCCGCGACCGTGAGGGAGCGGGATTGACTGGCGATCAGCAAGCACACGATGATTCGCGCTCTCCATTCTCCCCTCTCCACTCTTCGTCGAACACCCCCTCCAACTCTTCACTCTCCCCTCTCCATTCTCCACTCAGCGCCCCCGACACCGGCCTCCAAAAATACAGTTGCTGGTGCCCAAAAGTCATCGCAATGATCGGAAAAGTCCCCGACACCATCGGCGACCGCTCGATCGTGGTCCCGATGGTCCGCAAGTTGGTCACAGAAATCCGCGCGCCATTGGCCGAATTGAACGCCGACGCCCTCAAGTCCAAATGCGCGCGTTTTGCCCGCGACAACGGGCAAAAAATCGCGCAGTGCGCCAAAATTCGCGGCCAGGGCCTGAATGACCGCGCTGCCGACACATTCGATCCCTTGTACGTCATCGCCCGTCTTGCCGGGAAGGAATGGGAACAAAAGCTTCACGCCGCCGCGCTGGCGCTATCTCACTCTCACAGCCGAAGTCCCGGCATCGAACTGCTTTTGGACATGCATTTGGTTTTCACCAACACGGGACATAAAAAGATGTTTACGCGCCATTTGATCAACGTCCTGAGTTTTGAGGAATGCGGCATCGGATCCATGGCTTTCAAGTATGAGCGCATTGATGAATATCAAATCTCCGACCTGCTGCGGCCTTATGGGATCAGGCCTAGAGCCCTCCGGATTCAAACGGAAGTTGGCAAAGGATACGTGGCGGAGGAAATCGGCGAGGCCGTGTCGCGTTACGTGGCCAAAGCGGATATCGAAAAGCGCCTCGCCGAAGTACAGCAACACGAAAAACTGATGGACGAAGTCATTGCCGAAGAAGATGCCGCGCTCGCAAAGCGGCGCTAGTCGTGGTTCCGTCGCGCTGTTTCAGGCCAAAGGCCTGAACCATCGTAGCCGAGGGCAACGCCCTCGGAATAAGGCAATTAGAATCTCTTGCCCCATAGGGGCGATCCAAAGACCAACAGTTTGATCAACGTTATTTTGGGGTGCCCCGACAGGGCACACCGGCTAAAATCCACCGGTTCCGAGGGCGTTGCCCTCGGCTAAGATGGCCATGCGCTTTCGGCGCGCTCCATTTGTAACCGGTTATCACCGGCTGTAACCACTTTGTAACCGTTGTGTAACCAGTTAAATTGTTGATTTTAAACCACGTAACCGATGTAACCGGTTTTCCGACTTCTACTCACATTCATCATCCACCTATCCATTAATCCAACCCTCCGCCCTCCCTCACTCCCGCGTTCGCTCAGGTTCCGGCGTTTTGGCCGAAATGGCTTGTTAATCCGCTGGTCGCGAAGGAAAATCATAAAAATAAACAACAGCCATCATTCACGCCATGACCAACGAGCAAAATGGGAAATCCCGATTGAAACCTTTCATTGGCCGGTTGGCCGTTTTATTCCTAACGGCGACAGCTTTTGCCGCGGAGCCGAATCCGCTGGCCGCAGGCGAAAATTATCTGGCTCTGCCGTTGACGAAGAATGTAAAGCAGACGCCACAAAAAGAGATCCTGGACCGATATGGGATTCCGTTCATCGAGGCAACCCTGCCTTTCGAAGCCAACGGTTCGGCCCGCGTAGATGTCGGTGGCCGGGTGAAGCGGATCTTTCTTTTAGGCATGACCGACACCGTGGTCGCGCACAGTTTTATTGGGGATGAGTTGGGGGAAATTCGCCTGGAATATGCCGATGGTTCGGTGCAGGTTTTTCCGCTGGTTCGGGGCGAAAGTCTTTGGTGGGGGAAGATATTCTATGACTATCCCGAACCCTTTATATCGAACGCGCGGTGCCGCCAGGCGCTTCAGAGCAGTCTGCGCCTCTATCCCGCTGCCCCGGTCAAAGAGGGCAGCTACGTCGCGGTCATTGTCCCAAAAGATTCCCCCATCAAGGACATGGTTGTGGACAATTCTCCGGCCAGGGTTGGGTTCCCGGCGATCGACGGCATTACCGTCGAGGCGGCCGACGGAGAAAAGATACCGGACGGAATC
>JASHPN010000208.1 GCA_030038175.1 Verrucomicrobiia bacterium | reverse complement strand
GGCGTGGCCTGTTCGAAGCCGAGCTTGTCAATCGCCTTGAGCAGTTCGGCGGACAAACCCAGCTCAGAGAATAATTTTGGAGTCATATTATATTTTCGTGAAGGAACCACTATCCCGGGCGGTGTCCTGTTTCGGTCGGAGCGCGGCTGTGTCTCCCGATCTGTCGGGAGACCAGCCGCAGCGGCCACGATTGATGTTCCATGACCCAGTTGCGCTCCAAAAGCATCAATTCAGGACACTGCCCTATTCCGGAAATCGGCGGAGGTGTCCCCCATAGCCTGTTTTTTAGCCTAAATCCGGTCAGATTGCAAGGTTGCCCGATGTCTTTTCCCTACATTCATCCCTCATTTCCCCCCTGCCCTGGCTTCGACAAAAATGTTCGCTTTTCGCGACGGCGTCCATGTATTGATAAAGATGATGGCCGAAGACATGGAATTGGTGCGCGAATACGCCGCCCGCCAGTCGGAAAAAGCATTTGAAACGCTGGTTTCGCGGCACATTCATCTCGTTTATTCGGTGGCCTTGCGCCAAACGAGCGACCCGCACCTGGCCGAAGAAGTCACGCAATCGGTCTTCATCCTTTTGGCGCGTAAAGCAAAATTACTCGGGGCGGAAACCATTTTGACCGGCTGGCTTTATCGTACGGCGCAATACGTGAGCGCCGACGTGTTGAAAATGCAGCGCCGCCGCCAGCGCCGCGAACAGGAGGCCTACATGCAATCCACCCTGAATGAACCCCTCGAATCTCAAGCCTGGCAACAAATCGCGCCGATGCTGGACTCGGCGATGCTGCGCCTGGGCGAAAAAGACCGAAATGCCGTGCTGCTCCGATTTTTCGAAGGCAAAGATTTCAAGCAGGTCGGCGCGGCCCTGGGCGCAAATGAAGACGGCGCCAGAATGCGGGTGAATCGCGCGCTGGAAAAATTGCGGCAAATCTTCTTGCAGCGCGGGGCTGATTCAACCACCGCCGCCATTGCCGAAACCATTTCAATTCATTCAATTCAACCCGCGCCCGCCGCGCTCATCAAAACGACCGCCGCCCTTGCGCTGGCCAAAGGCGCAACCGCTTCTCTTCCCCTCACCACCATCGCCAAAGCAACTCTCATCACCATGAAAACTAAAATTATTATCGCGACGGCCGTAGCCGTCATTATTGGCGCCGGCGCCGGCTTTGTCATTTTCAAGTCAATCTCCGGGCCGCCTCTCCCTCCCCCGGAAAAGCTGCCCCTCAAATTCGCCAATGACGCCTTCCGGAACGGCGTGGACGACGACCGGTTTGAAATGGATACGGACCCGAATATGCGCCGCACGCCCGATTCCGATCCCGCCATCCACATCAAATCGCTCATCGCGCCGGCCACCGACGCTGAATATCTGGCTTCGACGACCGGCAAAAACCGGTTGCTTGCAGCGTCGCGTTACACGGTTCATTGGCTCCCGAAAAATTCTTTGCTGCTGGGAAAGCGGGTTCAGGTCGGCGGCTGGATAAAAACCAAAGACGTCGCCGCCTGGGCCGGCGCATCGCTGGAAATCGTGAATAAAGGCGGGCACATTTTTGCCGACGACGACATGACCGACCGGCCCATTCGCGGCACGACCGATTGGCAGCAGATCGAATTTGTCGCCGATGTTCCAAAGGAACCTTGCGCGATCGTCTTTGCGCCCGCCCTTTACGGCACCGGCGAGGTCTGGTTCGACGATTTTGAAGTGGACGTTGTTCCGCCCGAAACACCCATCACCGATGATCGTCCCTGGCACGTATGGAGCCCCGATTCCTACGATTATTCCGAAACGACCGACGATACCGTCACGCACAACGGCCATTCGGCGTTTTGCATTGAATATACGCTATTCGGAAAGGCGCCTCCCGGCTCATGGATGTGGTGGGGACAGGACATTCGCACGCCGGAAAAATACGCCGGTCACATGGTGCGCATGACCGTGTGGACAAAAACGGAAAATGTGGACGGCCGTTTGCGTCCCAACCTTCGGCCAAAAGGAGCGAATTTCAAATTGCTCGCCCAGGATAAGATGCTTGGCGGCGGCCCCATTTCCGGAACAACCGATTGGACGCTTCGAACCATCACCTGCCGGATTCCCAAAGACACCGAATGCCTCGACACCGGCTTCGCCTTCCATGGCAGCGGCAAAGTCTGGCTCGATTTGGATTCGCTCAAATACGAGATCATAGATAATCCGACCAAGCCCGAACTCATCGAACAATGAAAATTTTAACCAAAGATAGACACGGATAAACGCCGCAGGCGCTGACTGAAAGCCCTGAATGGGCGGCCGATAATAGCCTGGGGCAAAGCGCGACTCCGGGAGCGCGCCGCCCCAGGTAACGAAACCTAAAATCCAGCCGCTGATTGCGAAGCCGCGCGAAGCGCGCATCTGATATGCGGTCCGGCTGCAACCTGGATCGCAAGAGGGCAAGGATTCCTGCCATTCCAGCCTTGTCGTGGTGCTGCGCACACATCCGCGCTCCGTCACATATTCTATCATCACATTAACAACTCGACGTTTTCGCACTTCGGGTCAATATTCACTTAACCTTATGGCTGCCGGCTTAAAAAAACACGCCCGCGCGTTCACGCTCATCGAGCTGCTCGTGGTCATTGCCGTCATTGCCATTTTGGCCGCGATTTTGTTGCCCGTCTTTGCGGCGGCCAAGCGCCGGGCGCAGGAGATTCAATGCGTGAACAATGTGAAACAACTGGCCACGGCGGCCTATATGTATGAGAGCCAGGAAGGGTCGATTGGCTATCCCTCCCTCCAATCGCTCTGGTTTCCGTCCGTGATGGGAAATTTGTCCTGGCAGCGCAAGGCGATGCTTTGTCCCACGGCGCCCGCCCCGGCGGAATTGTCGCCGGATGACACGGTCAGCGGCACCACCGTCAATGCGTGGTCCTGGTTCAGCTCCGCCACCATCCAGACCAACGGCAGCTACGCCCTGAATGGCTGGCTCTATTCCACCGTGGTGAATACCCAATTCGGCTTCGGATACGATACCCTCACCAATTTTTTCCAGACCGAATCCGCCATTCGCTATCCTTCCACCACGCCGATCTTTGCCGACGCCATTTGGCCGGACATGTGGCCGCTGGAAACGGACCCTCCCGCGAGCGATCTTTTTGACGGCGAACCCAATTCGACGGGCATGGAACGGTGCACGATTGCGCGACATGCCGCCGTTGCCGGGTCCGCGCCGCGCGATTTTGATACCACCCAAAAAATGCCCGGCGCCGTCAACCTGGGTCTGGCCGATGGCCATGTGGAAATGGCCAAACTCGAGAACCTCTGGCAATACTCCTGGCACGTGAATTGGGTCCCGCCCTCGCCGCGGCCGCAACAATAAGTTACGGCGATTGATACCCGAAATCCGCTTCGAGCCGCGCCAGATCGGGATATGGCGCGCTGCCGGAATTTGGATTAGGCGAAGACGTCCGTGGGTCCAGCCAGCGCCAATGCTCCGCGTGGCCGTCGGCGAACGATAAATTATCGCCATTCCCGTGCCAATAGGCCGGAAGATCGGATTCCCATTGGCCGGAGGTAATGTCCAGGGCAAAAAAGCCGTCATTGATGGTCACGGAACTTTCATCCAAAAAAAGAACGGTTGAACACGGCGGGACAATCCGGATTTGGTTTTCCGTGTACATGGGTGGATAGCTGGTGTCCACCGGGACTGGCGCACCGTTATTATATAGGGCCAGTTGCGGTTGCATGCTGTAACTGCGGTCGTGATGGGCCGTGTCCTGGTCAGCGGGACAATGATAAATGCCAACGTTGGCGCCATCGGGAAAAAGCAGGCCCATTTGAATCAATGAGGTGTTCGTTGCATCGGATGTCTGCATATTGCCATAGACCCAGCTCGGATAATTCGTTCCGGCCAGCGTCGCCCCCGTCACGGGGTCGTCAATGGCCAAATTGCCGTTGTTATCGTTTTTATACATGATCCAGGCCGTGGCCAATTGCTTGTGGTTGTCGAGACAACTGATCTCCCAGGCCTTTCGTTTGGCCATGTCCAGCACCGGCAGGAGGACCGCGGCCAAAATCGCAATAATCGCGATCACCACCAGCAATTCAATGAGCGTAAAACCGTTTCTGTTCGAGCTATTTTTCATCTTATCCGCCTTTTCGTTATTTAACCTATTTCCCAGTGAAGAAAAAACAAGCGTTTTTCCACGTTCATTGACCCCTACGGCGCCCACTCCGGGATCTTGCAAAAAATCTTTTTAACCTGTTGAACATCGAACATCCAGCCACCTTGCATCGGCACTATGAACCTTCGCCACCACGCTTGCGTTCCTAATTGCGTAGGAGCTGACGTCAGGAAGCTCTGGCTAAAAGGGTGAACGCCCCCGGTAAACCTTAATTGTCCTCGTCTTCGTAATCGAATTAAACGAGCCAGGACTCCTGCCATTCAGGCTTCGTCGTGCTGCTGCCGTCGCCGCACGTCCGCAACGCGATGATTCGTCGCCATACGCAATATCTCCGGCTGGCCACGTGCTGCGGCTGGGGCTCTCGCACGCATCCGCGCTCCGTCCTCCAACCGCGTTGTCTTAATCCGTGCTTTCGACGATCGAAAATTGAACTTGAAAGAATGCCAAAGGACGCCAAAATCAAAAAAACACAACGCCCATTCCTGAATTATGAAGCTCCTTCATCTTTCGACAGTCGCGGTTTTCGCGTGCCGCCTCAGCTATGCCGTCGCCGCTGAACCATCTTCGCCCCGCGTCACGGTTGAATTATCCGACGGTTCCCGCATCGTGGGCCAGTGCCTGGATAAAAAGCTCCGGTTCCATTCCGCGCTCTTGGGAGAAGTTGCCCTGCCGATTCAGGACATTCGGTCGGTGGATTGCTCGCCCGCCAATTCCGCGACCGTGACCACTACCGCCGGCGACGCCCTGGCCGTTTCCTTTGAGGATTCCAAGATGGCGATCAAAACCAGCTTTGGCAAAGCGGACCTGCCGGTGGCTTCCATCCGCAAAGTCACCGTGGCCGGCGCGATTCCCGGATCGAATTTGCCCGGCCTCGTCGCTCTCTGGTCGGGAAGCAGCTCCGGCAAAGACGCCGCCGGCGCGCACGACGCCTCCGTTTCGCCGGGAATAAGCTATCTCGACGCCAAAACCGGACCGGGCTTCTATTTTGACGGAGGCGAGAATCAGATTTTGGTCCCCGGCAGCCCGGATTTGAATTTTGGCCCCGGCCAGGATTTTTCAATCGAGGCCTGGATTGAACCCGCGTCCCCGCCGCCGCAAATGACCGACGACATCCTGCCCATCGCAGACAAGCGGATCACTCCCAACAACACGCGCTGCCTTGGCTTTGTCCTGTGCCTTTACCATGGCCAGCTCAGCTTCAGGATGTCTGACAATTTAGATGAGAATGGCGACGAATGGCACGCACCGGGCCCAAACCTGTTTGACGGCAACTTCCATCAGGTCGCCGTTACGGTGGTTCGCAATGCGGCCGACGGCGGCAAGCTGTATGTGGATGGCCAGTTGATTTTGACATTCGATCCCACCCGGCAGCCGGGTGATCTATCCACTGACCAGCCGCTGAATATCGGCGGCGACACCTGTCCCGGTTATTATACCTATTTTCACGGGTTAATTGACAATCTCGCGGTCTTTAACCGTGCCCTCTCGCCGGAAGAAATCAAATCTCTCGACCTGACCGACCACAAAGGCGTTCAACTCCCGCCCGGCCGCTACATACCTCAGGAATCTCAACCGGGAATCAACGGCATCTACGATTATCCCGACACAACAATCCATCCCAACTTCCGGCGGATCCCCTAGGTTCGATACCACCAAACCCGGCGTCCCGAAGCGTTTCAAGCTAAAGTTCGGCGGGAGCGCAGGCAGGTTCATCCTGTCTATTTCCATCTGTTCTGTTCGTGTATTTCGTGGTCTAAACCCCTCCGCGCTTCAATAATACACAACCACTTCGCCGCTTCCGCCGTCATAGCCGGCATCTGAACTGGAAGAGGAATATCCGCCTCCGCCTCCGCCTCCGCCGGGTACGGTTCCGGCCGTGCCGCCGGCGCCCAAATTGCCCAGCCCGCCCGCGCCGCCGTCAGGAGCGTTGCCGCCATTTCCGCCGCCGACGTCATAAACTCCAAACTGCCCGATCCCGCCGGTGATGGCCAAAATCGTGCCCGAACCGCCCTGGCCAGACCCTTGGCCCCCGGCTCCCCCGGTCGTGAGCGTGCTCGTCCCGGAGCCAAATTGGCCGGGCGTGCCGCCGCCCGCGGTGATGGCGCTGCCAAAAGAGCTGCTCCCTCCCGTCTCGGCTTCTTCCGAGTCGGCAAGACCTCCCTGCCCCACGACCACCGTGTAGCTTGCGCCGGGCGTTACCGTCACCACGCCTTTGGCGTATCCGCCCGCTCCGCCGCCGCCGCCGCCCCGATCATAGAGCGCATACCCGCCCCCGCCCCCTCCGCCGCCGCCCCAGGCCTCAACAATCACGCTGCTGACATTGGTCGGAACATTGAACGTATAGGTTCCGTAATTGGGAAATACCTGCATCTGAAGATTCGCGCCCACATTCAACAAGCCGCTGCCGTCGCCGATAAATGTCCCCGTGGAAACGGCCCCCGCCGCGATGTTACTCGCGGTATTGGCAAACGTGGCATAAGGCGTGGGCAACACTTGTGTGCGCGGCGATAGTTCCACATTTCTCACGCCGTTCGATATGGCGATGTCCAGCCAGCACGCCTGTCCGTTGAACGCGCCCGCGCCAAAATCGAGGGTGACCGTAAACAGGCCATTCGACACCGCGACATCGTTGGTGATGGCGGGGGTGATGGGCGTGCCGCCGAGGCCGAAATCATAGAGCGCAAAAATCATCCCGGTGGCGCCAGTCACGTTTGTGCCGTTGTTCTGGAGATTGCCCTGATACGTAAACGCCGTAGCGCCCTGGCCCAGGGCGATCGAAAGATGAACGGTAAATATTAAAAGCCCCGTGATCGCCCCGCAGATGGTTTTCATTCTCACAGCTCCAATTTTAAAGTTAAAAACGTAAAAGGGCAAAAGCTTTAGCAAGAATACATGGTAGGGATGGCGCGCTGCGCCGTCACCGCCCGTATCGCGGGCGGAATATGGCATTGCGAAGTCCAGGCTTTTCATTGCCAGGATTGGGCGTCTTTGAAATCCAATGGAACGCGCTGAAAACGCAAAGCCATAGTAGCCGAGGGCAACGCCCTCGGAACCACCGCAGTTTGGCCCCTGCGCCCTGTAAGGGCGCTCCAAAACGGCGTTGGTAGGAACGCTGGATTTTGAGTTGCCCCCTTCCGCCTTCGCGGCGCGCCATCGCGCCGCTTCGGCGCGACGGCGGCAGGGCAAGATATTTTCATTGACGCACTCCGAGGGCGTTGCCCTCGGCTACGATGGTTCAGGCCTTTGGCCAGGAACAATGGAATGGACGATCGTTAACTTAACGTCATTATCCTGTAAATCCTGCCTGCCGTGCCGTAGCTCTGCTTGCCGCGCCATAGTGCAACGACGGCGGGAGCGAAGGCAGGTTCATCCTGTCTAAATTCCCGCCCGCCCATTGAACCTTTTCTCGCTTCGCGCATTCCTCTCTATGAAAATGCCGGCCATGGCTGAAAGCGAACAATTGCCCGTCTCACAGGCCCGCGCCGGCGATGCCGCGGCCTGGGACACGCTCATTGGCCGCTATCAACTGCCGCTTTACGTCTATGTTTTTGAACTGGTCCGCCACGAGCAAACGAGCCTCGATCTCGTGCAGGAAACCTTTATCGCCGCCGCCCGCCATATCGGCGGCCTGCGCGAGGATGAAAAATTCGGGAGCTGGCTCTTCGGCATCGCCCACCAGAAATGCCTTCAGGCTTTCCGAAAAAAAGGCGGCAAGGAACTCTTGCTCGACGAAATCCCCGACGCTCCCGATGATTCCCAGGATGACCCCGGCGATGTCCTCGTCCGTCGCGAACAGGAGGCCGAATTTATGAGTCTCCTCGCCCAATTGCCCCCGGCCCAGCGTTCCGTTCTGCTGCTCCATTTCATCGAGGAGTTTTCACTGGACGAAATTGCGCGCGTGACCGAAACGCAAATCGGCACCGTGAAATCCCGTCTGCACTACGCCAAAAAATCATTGCGAAAACTGTGGGAGGCTAAAAATGAAAACGCCGCGTGAACTGTTACTGGCCCGCCACCAATCCGCTGCGCCAAAACTCGACGCCATCCGCCGCAAAATTATTGCCGAGTTAAACCACGAAGTAACCAAGAAACAAAGTTTCTTTGCGGCCTTTGTTTCTTCGTTCCCTGCTCGTTCACGCAATCTGTGGCTGGAACTCATCTGGCCGTCCCGCCGCGTTTGGGCGAGTCTGGCGGCGGTTTGGCTTTTGCTTTTTGCCGCGAATTTCTCAATGCGCGACCATTCGCAACCGCAATTGGCCGTGGCACCGCCGTTACCGCAAACGATTTTGGCCTTTCACCAGCAGGAACAGATGTTGACCGAATTAATCGGGCCGAACGACCCGCCCCCCGCCGAACCCGCCAAACCCATCCAACCCCGCCCAACCAGCGAACGCCGCCTGGAAATTGAAACTGCGTAGGAGACGACGTGAGGAGTCTCTAATTAAAAAACTTTCGCGATTTCCAAATGAATCACCGAACACATCCGGCGCAGCCGCTGACTGATCGCCCTGAAAGGGCACAATATGACAGCCCAGGGCAGAGCGCGACTCCGGGAGCGCGCCGCCCTGGGTGTGTGACGCCCAACATTCAGCCGCTAATTGCGAAGCCGCGCGATAGCGCGCATCTGACATGTGGCCAAATGTACAAACCGCTCCTGGTTCATGGGAGGGCAATCCAAAAACCCGCCATATTGACTAACCCCGTTTTGGAGCGCCCTTACAGGGCGCAGAAATTCAACTGCGGTGATTCCGAGGGCGTTGCCCTCGGCTACTATGGCTTTGCGCCTTCAGCGCGATTGACAAGTTGCCACTATTTATGACCGCCCCCTCCAATCCCAAACCCAACTGGCGCTTCGCCCGCCGCCTTTTGATTGCGCTGGCCGTTTTCGCCACGCTCATTGCCATCTTCTACACGGAAGAAGATTGGCGCGGCAAACAGGTCTGGGAACATCGCAAACAGCAACTCGAAGCGCAGGGCATGGTCCTGGATTGGGACCAATATACTCCGCCGCGGGTCCCGGATGACCAAAACTTTTTCAAAGCGCCGAAGATGGCGGAATGGTTTCAAAAAGATCATCTGGATTTTGCCGCGCCTTTTACGAACGAACTTTCCTTTCTGGTCACCAATGCCGATCGGGGCATCGTGATTAGCAATCAAGCGGCGGCCGCAAAATTTTTGGCGTGGAGCGACCCGCTTCAGCCGGACTTCGATTTGATCCGGGACGCGCTCAAACGCCCCTGCGAGCGGGAGGATGGCGATTATTCCGAACCCGTTTCTATCCCCATGCCGAATTTCGTGGATCTGCGGGACATGGCCCAGGTGCTCGCCCGGCGCACAGAATCTTACCTGCAGCTCGACCAGCCGGAGAAGGCCCTGGCTGAAGTGACCCTGCTCAATGATATGCGCCGCATCACCGAGCGTGAGCCGACCGGCAGACCCATGACCCTGGTAGATGCGATGATCAACGTGGCCGTCGCCGGCCTTTACGCGGAAACCGTCGGCCGGGGCATTCAAAACCACCAATGGCAGGAGCCGCAACTGGCAACGCTCCAGGAACAGCTTGGGCAAATTAATTTGCCGCCCTTCGTTGCCCTGGCGTTTCAGTGCGAAGCCGCTTCCAACCGACGGACGCTCGAAACCATGCCGCTGCCCAAACTCGAAGCCCTCATCGTAGGGAATAATGTGACCTGGTGGCTCAAACTCAAAGAGGAGGAGTACGCCCTGGCGCCCAGGGGATGGGTCTATCGAAATCTGGCCATTGCGGACACATTCGTCTCCGAATACCGCAACGTCTTTGATGCTCAAAACAACCTGATCCAACCCGCCAGTTGCGAAAAGATCTCCCACGAAACCCATGCCGTGCTTTCGCACACTCCTCGTGCGTATATTTTCATCATCGCACAAGTCGAGCCCAATTTTACCCGCGCCTGGCAACGGACGGCTTATAATCAAACCCGGGCAAGCGAGGACGAGATCGCCTGCGCGCTGGAACGTTGCCGCCTGGCCAATGGCGACTATCCCGATTCCCTCGACGCGCTCGCGCCCGGTTATCTCCAGTCTATTCCGCATGACATCATCAACGGACAGCCATTGCACTATCGCCGCACGGGCGATGGAAAATTTCTTCTGTATTCCGTCGGCTGGAACGAACGGGATGACGGCGGCCGGCCGGAGGGATCCAATACCGCCGGCAACGCCGGCCTTGCCACCGGCGATTGGGTCTGGCCCGGGGCGGAGTGATTTTGGAAACGAAGATGGAGGATGGAAGGTGGAAGGTGGAGGATTGACGATGTTAAAGATCGAACTCTCCTTCGTCCCGCAGTGCGGGACTACGGCGGGCAGGCATCGAACGCCGAACCTATGATTCATCCGGCGCACCCGCTAACCGAGTGCCCTGGAGGGGCACAAGATATTAGCCGGGGGTAAGCGAGTCCGCGAGCGCCACCCCCGGTACCGGCCAAACATATATCCAGCCGCTAATTTCCCGCTTTGCGGGACCGCGCGATAGCGCGCGTCCGATTTGCGGCCTTTTCGAAACAAAAATCCATTCATTCCAGTTAACTCTTAGGTTGACGCCTATACGCGGCGCGGGACTACGGCGGGCAGGCATCGAACGCCGAATCTTGGGCGAAGATAGAGGATGGAGGGTGGAGAATTCGCCCTCGCCATTCCAAACTATCGGATGACGCTATCGGAGCGCGACCTTTAGGTCGCTTCAATGCACAACGTCGTGAGATGTGCGGACACAACTAACGCATTGGCTTTCGCAAGGTGAAGCGACCCCGCCTCTGCGGGGTCGCGCTCCGACCAGTTCATGTAAAGGGAGATCCCGCTACCGACTACCCTATCGCGCCCAAGCGTTGCGCGAAGGCGGTTGACTACCAACTAAATCCGCACTTTTCCCCCTTTAATAATTCCCGCATAATCTCCTCGCGAGTTTTGGGAACAATGTCTTCTGCTTTTTTATATGAAACGGGTTTTATTTTTGGCTTTCATTCTCAATTTGGGCCTGGCCATTCACGCGCAGGTCCAATACGTGGACCCAACCATCGGCGGCCAGGGCATTCTCCTGGCGCCGACGCGCCCGACTGTGTCTCTGCCCAACAGCATGGTGCGGGTCTATCCCGTCAGAGCCGACCAATTGGACGATCAAATAGACTCCTTTCCCCTGACCATCATTTCGCACCGGCAAGCGGAGCTTTTTTGGCTCATGCCCGGCGACGGCTTGCCCGACCCGTGGGACCGTCCCGCGGCCTATGACCAGGAAATTGAAACCCCGTATTACTATTCGGCGGTGCTTCAGGATTCGCGGATTCGCATCGAGTTCACGCCCACGGCCCGCTGCGGTTATTATCGTTTCACCTTTCCCTCCGGCAACGCCATCGTGCTGCTCGCCAATCGCCAGGGCGGCGGCCTGTTCACCAACGGCAACAACTGCGTTTCCGGCGTCGAAAACATTGTCAGCCCAAGCGAGCTGACTCCTGGGACCATGCACGCGTATTTTTACGGCGAGTTCAGCGCTCCCGTTCAAGCGCTCGTTGAAAAATGCGATGGCGGAAGGCGTTTGACGATTTCCGCGCAAAACCAAAAGGAACTGGAGTTTCGCTATGGCGTTTCCTTTATCAGCATCGAGCAGGCGAAGAAAAATCTGGAGGAGGAAATTCCCGCCTGGAACTTCGAGGGTATCCGGCGCATCGCCCGCGACCGCTGGAATGATGCCCTGGGCCAAATCCAGGTCGAGGGCGGGACGCTTGACCAAAAAAAGGTTTTCTATACGGCGCTCTATCGTTGTTACGAGCGCATGGTGAATATCAGCGAGGATGGCCAGTACTACAGCGCGTTCGATCGCCAGGTGCATCGGGACCGCCGGCCTTTTTACGTGGATGCCTGGCTCTGGGACATGTATCGGGCGCTGCAACCGCTCCAAACGATTCTCAATCCGGACATGGAGGCCGACCAGGTCCAATCCTATGTCCGCATGTATAAGCAGTCCGGCTGGATGCCGGAATTCGTCGAGCTGTGGGGCAATAACGCGTGCATGACCGGAAACCCGTTTGCGCCGTGGGTCGCCGATGTCTGGAGCAAAGGCGTCACCAATTTCGATCTGGCCACCGCCTATAAGGGAATGCGCAAAAATTCCCTGCAAGGAACCTGGCTGCCCTGGCGGCGCGGGCCGAAATGTTCCCTCGACGATTTTCTGGATGAACACGGCTACATGCCCGCGCTTCATCCCGGTGAAACTGAAACCGTCGCCCGGGTGCATCCGTTTGAACGGCGGCAGGCGATTTCGGTGACCCTGGCGCAAAGTTATGATGATTGGTGCACCGCCCAGATCGCGCGCGACCTCGGCGACCAGGCAGACTTCGGATTGTTTATGAAACGCGCCGCGGATTACACAAACGTCTTCCGTCCGGACAAAGGCCACATGTGGCCCAAAGACGCCCAGGGAAAGTGGATCGAACCGTTTGATCCCGGATGGTCCGGCGGCCAGGGCGGGCGCGATTACACCACGGAAAACAACGATTACACCTATGACTGGGACGTTCAACACGACCTGCAGGGATTGTTTCAGCTCATGGGCGGACGCGCCGCCGCGGAAGCCAAACTGGACGAACTTTTCCGCCGTGACCTGGGCCGAAGCAAGTATGAATACTTTTACAAGTTCCCCGACTCGACGGGAATGGTCGGCGAATTTTCAATGGGCAACGAGCCAAGCCTGCACATCCCCTTCCTTTACGATTATTTGGGTGCGCCGTGGAAAACCCAAAAGCGCGTCCGCATGTTGCTCGCTACCTGGTTTACCGACACCTCCATGGGCATGCCCGGAGACGAGGACGGCGGCGCCATGAGCGCGTTCGTGGTCTTTTCGATGATGGGTTTCTATCCCGTGACTCCCGGCGTTCCGGTTTACAGCATGTGCAGCCCCGTTTTCGATCGCGTCAAAATTCATCTGCACAACGGCAAAACCTTTACCATCGTTTGCCGCGACAATTCGGCGGACAACAAATACATTCAGAGCATTCGACTGAACGGCAAGCCGCTCAACCAGGTCTGGTTCCGGCACGCCGACCTCGTCAACGGCGCAACCCTGAAACTCCAAATGGGCAACACCCCCAATACATCTCTCGGCTCCGATCCCTCCGCTTTCCCTCCCTCCTCGATGTCCGTGAATCCCGAATCATTTGAATAAGATCATCCGGCGCGTCCGCTAGCTGAGTGCCTCGGAGGGGCACAGGAAAGTAGCCCGGTGTAAGCGAGTCTTCGCCCGTCGCGCCGTAGCCGAGCGGGGGCGGAAGTGCCACCCCGGGTGACGAATCCTAAAAAAGCTGCCGCTGATTTCCCGCCTTGCGGGACGCGCGAAGCGCGCATCTTGTTTGCGGACAATTCAAATAATCCCCTCCGATTCACCCGGCCTCCAAAAATAGACATTGTCGTTACCAACTATCGGACGGCGTGAAATCCTCTCCTGGGGGAGAGGATACCGGTGAGGGCGAGCTAATGCTCAGCCGAGTCCGCGAGGCTCTGAATGAAAACCCTGTAGGGGTGGCATATAATAGCCCAGGGCAGAGCGCGAGTCCGCGAGCGCGCCGCCCTGGGTAAAAACAACCTAAAATTCTGCCGCTGATTGCGGAGCCGCGCGTCAGCGCGAATCTGATGTGAGGGAAATTCGAAACCCCCTCCGGTTCATAGAATGCCCTCTTCCATTCACGCAATTTTCTCCGTGTCCCCGTGGCCATTCTCAGAAGTTTCTTGAAACCCTTTTGGTCCTTTGCATCTTCGCGTGAGGCCAAAACCAACCGGGTAAATAAAAAATGGGAGCCGGGCACTACTCCGGCTCCCAATGAGAACTAAGCGCTCATGCGCTACTGCAAACCTTTCAGTGCGGGGTAACACACAAACCACCGACACTTCCGTATCAACAATGCTAAGAATGTACCAGACCCCCCATTTCCCGCATGTCACCAATAGTGGGTACAAAGGAGCGCGGGACTATACCGTTCACAGACCCATGCCAATTCCCTTTAAAATCAATGGTTTTGGGAGGCTGAAACCCCTCAAAGACACCAATAGACGTGCTACAAAAATTGCGCTGGACGCGGTTTTGGCGTTGGCGGATGATTGGCGATTATGGCTGAAAGCTCTTCGGAAAGACCTCGCAAAAAGGTTGCGGTTTTGCCTCTCCATAAATTCTGGTGGCGAATTGTCGGGGAATGCTTCAAGAAGTCTGCCGAACCTTTTGAGCATGTCGGAACGGTCTGTGCAATTCTTGCTGGAGCTGTTGCCACCGCCTTTCTCGCCCATTGGATCACTCAAGAATGGGGCGATTATATCATTTATTGGACCATCGCCGTCCCTTTTTTTGCGTGGCTTGTGTGGTTTATCTGGGCAGCCATATCCATGCCTCACCGAATTCATAAAAACGATATAACCGCGATGAATGGCGGGGCGCAAATACTTATCAAAAAAAGCAAATACACGCTTTTGTTTCCGATTGGACTTATTGTCCTTTTCATCACGGCTTTTATTTATCTTTTAATGGCCCAAAATTATCAAGTTGCCAAGCTTGCGAAATTAAACCTGTTGGCGTCAGCCCAAAAGAACACACGCCCATTGGAGAAAAAACCGCAATTGTTGCCGGAAACCATCATCCCCTCACCAACCGCCCCGATAACCCCGACAAACGAAGCACAACAATCGCAAACGCAGCAATTTGAGGTTGACGGATTTATTTCCAATACGAATGACGCGATATCGGCGGCGATGCAATATGGGAATGAGGAAAAGCAGAATCAAGATAAGCAAAACGAGGAAAGACAAGTCGCTGTGCAGAAAGAATGGAATAAGGGGTTAGCCGCGTTCCGATACACGCTTGAGTCGCTGGATCGCATTTTGAACGAAGAAGGAAGCAAAATAAACAATCATGTCGCAAAAACGTCAAACTATTATCAGTCAGTCCCGCAATCTGTTGACATAGGCATCGGAGACACAAATGTTGCAGAAATCATGCTTGAACCGCTAACCAATGTTGATTTTAAAATCTCGGTGATTTCGCCTGATTTTTGGAATGAAAGGGCATTGAGGATTTCATGTGCGAATGGATTTTTTGAGGAGCGGCCAGATGCAAACGGACTATTTAACACCCACCTCGTAGTGCCCGGCAGTGATAAGACGGTTTCTACAAATTCATACATAGGCTTATATGATACGATTGATGAGAGACTAACGATTTTTGTCGGGTATCAAATTATGGCGGCGCGTGCAGGAAAATGAAATACCAACAATGCAAATTGCAATGAAATCCGGCGTAAAATATTGTATAAATGTAGCACATTTATTGTTGACATATTTGTATTAAAGTGCTACTTTTATTGCATGAAAACGACAACAGAAGGTAAAAAAGAGTTAAACCTGATAACGCTGGCGCAAGAATATTCAGACGATAACAAGGCCCGCGAGCTTCTGGAATCTTTGCTTTGGCCGCACATCCAAAACCTCGCGCATCCCGTGGGGTAGAAAGAGAATCCGTGGCAAAAACAAAAAAATCGAAACAGGAAAAGAAACTGGCGGAAACGATGCTGCCGAATCTGAGCGGCATTAAGTTTGAAGATGTGATCAGGGCATTTGCCCGAACGCCTAAACCGCCAAAAAAGGAAAAGAAAGCGCGGAAACAATGAAAGGCATATTTTTTAAATTTAAGGGAGGTCAGCCGAAGAACATTTTCAACACCCCAAAGGGTTATATTGCCTGTGGAACTTATCAACCTGACGAAGGTGGTTTAATTTTGCTTTCAACCGAATGCAGAACCATCGGCGAGTTGAAAGAGCAGGCAGAATATCTCAAGAAAATGATCGATGAAGCCGTGATAGAGGCTGAAAGCTGCCTTCCGTCTTGATGAAAACTACAAACGAATCCGCTGGAAAAGTTGGACGCCCCGCGCTTCCAAAAAGGGAAAAGAAATGGAAGTTCATGACCGCTCGCATTTCACAGGATGAGTTTAGGGAGATAGACCAAGCAGCCAAAGCATCAGGAATGATGCGCGGCAAATGGATTAGAACCAAGCTTCTGGCTGCTGCCCGTCGCGCTTAAAATACCATGCAAAATCAAGCTCCAAACCATGCCCGCAGTTGGGTCTGTGAAAGACATAATCCCGAAGGAGCGCGGGACTAAATTAAAAAGGTCAAGCAGGACCAGCCGAGTCGGTGAGGCTCTCCTTAAAACCCTGTAAGGGTGCAATATTATAGCCCAGGGCAGAGCGCGAGTCCGCGAGCGCGCCGCCCTGGGTCACCAAGCCCCAAATATCCAGGCGCTAATTTCCCGCCTCGCGAGCCGCGCGCTCGCGCGACTCTGAAATGCGGCCAATTGAATCTAATCACGCCGTTTTTCAGGCCCGGCGAGCGGCGGCAACGAGCTTTGTTCTTACCCACTTCGTCTTTGTCATGCCCGATTCTTTTGCTGTTTTGAAGATCTCGCGGTATTCATCCCGCGAGATGCGCGTAGAAATGAACTTCCAACGCTTTTCCTTTTTCGGTAGCGCGGGCCTGCCGACTTTGCCAGTCGTTTTGCTCATGGTTTTTGGAAACGTGCTTTGGCTTCGGCAATGGCTTTACCCAGCGACTCTTCAATGAGTTTCCCGGCTTTCTTGAGTTGCTCTTTTCCCGCTGGCGTTTGCAGCAATGCCATAATAGCATCCTCGGATTCACCGCCGCTCAGGTTCGGCATCTTTACATCCTGTTTCTTCTTTTGCTTTTTCTTTTTAGACACGGATTCTCTTTCTACCCCACGGAATGCGCGGTGGGCGTCCAAAGCAACCGCTCCATTCAAGAAACAGCCCCATTTCAAGGGTTTCTGTGAGTTTGGCAAGGAGATAATGCCGAGGTATCTGCATAGGGGCGCATCTCAGTTTTTGTTAATACCGCAACCGACGATGTCACCCCTACGGGGTTTTCGGGTTTTTGTGTCATTTTCTACAGAGATACCACCCCTACGGGGTTCAGCAACCGACATGGTATCGGCGTCCGGTAGCGGATTGGAAACGCCGTAGGCGTGGCATCTTTGTAGTAAAATCAATAGGAATCTCAAGCCCCGGAGGGGCGGCATATTCTGCCTCACAAAAACTGAGATGCGCCCTCTGCATAGAAATCTTTTCGCTTTACCTGCCAGAAAATTACCGATTTCCTTCTGACATCAAAAGCAAAAAGCAAAGAGAGCGAAGAAACAATGAATCGTGGTGTTAAAATCTTCACCTGGATCGCCTGGTTCATCATCATTATTTTACTGATCGTGCTCATGATCGTTCGCGGCCATCCGCATCCGCATTAGCGCGCGCCTCGGTCGCGAAGCGACCACGGACAGTAGCCAGACACGCAGTGTCTGGTGATGCCCCAAATTCCTCCCCGTCCTGAAGGGACGGTGGAAAATGCTCCAAATCGTCGGAGCCGGTAATGGCCAAAGTTGCCGGCGGCACACAATATCGCTGTCGCTTCCGTCCTTTGCGTCCTTTGCGTCCTTTGCGTGAGAAGGTATTTGCCCCTATTCCCTGGCCGTTTTGTCTGCGGCCCGGATTATCTTCATGTATTTTTCCGGGTCCTTGAAAAAGTCATTGGTGCAGCTCGCGCAGCAAAATTTGACCTCCTGCCCCTGGTAAACAATAACGTAAGGCGCTCCCATGCTTCCGAGCGCGTCGCCGGTAACCGGGCACGTCGTCAGCAAATCCGGTTTGGGCGGTGCCGCGCTTGTCGAATTGGTGGAATTTACCGAATTGACCGAATTGGCGCCCTTGTTGCATCCCGCTGAAATCGAAACCACAGCTATCGCCAATAATGCACCCGCGATAAACTTGAGCTTCTTCATAAACGTCCAAATAGCACGGAACACCTTTTAAGTCAACATACCTATGTTATTGCATGCCTTCCCGTAGCGGCGTCTCGGTAGAGCGCCGCCATTGCGCAAGGTCTCGGAGCGCGGACCGCCGAGTCCGCGAGTTGGGATCGGGAAGACAGAAAGCGAATGTCTTCGGAAAAACTTCGCATATTCTCGCGGACAAAGCTGTCCGCGCTCCATGGGCCCGGCAATCCGACGTTCGGCGTTCGATGTTTCCGCCTCCACCCTCAATCTCCTGCCGCGCCGTAGCAAATTCTATTGCGCCAACCGAAAGAACAAGTTCCCCGCGGGCGCCGGAATCGTGGCGCTTTGGTTGGTGCCCTCGCTTATATAAATAGGAGAACCGACCGAAACCCAATCGGTCGTATTCAAATTTGAATTGGTCTCGATGGAAAAATCCGTCGAAAACGATGACCACGAAAGGACCAGGTTGGGCGGACTCCATGTGATCGCCAATTGCGGCGGATTGCCGGGCTGACTCGGCGCCGAAATATCGAACATGCCGGCCATCGCCGAGCTATCGCCCCAGGAATATTTGGTCCCCGAGGGCGACGTCGTCCAGCCGCACCACTCCACGTTATCCGAGCCGCGGTTATTCCAGGCGGATTGCAGATTCGCTTGCGCAAACGGCAATGCGTCCGGGTTGGTCAGCACGCCCTCCCTGAGCGCCAGCCCAAACCCGCGAAGCCCGATGCCGTCGTAGCCGCAGTCATTGTCGCTGTTGTTGCCTCCCGCTCCGTAATCCGGGAGGACGTTGTAGCCGTCATAGGTTCCGGCGTAGGGAACCCCGTCCCCGTTGGGATCGGCATCCACGTTGTAGATCATCCAATTTGCGACGGTGCAAGCCAGGTTGGTGTCATTTTCGTACCAGGCCGCCCGAATCGCAATTCCGTAGTTGTACATGCAGTCCCGGTTTTGGATCGAACCGCCAAACTCCGTGTTGTTGTAGTTGTAGATCATGCTGCACACATTGCTCGACCCGTTTTGGGCCGGCAGATGGTTATAGACGTATAAATTCGCCTTCGCCCAGGCATAGATGGCGTCGGCCTCCGATTTATAAGTGCTGTTTCCGGTGATGTCATACAGAAGATAGCCGGCAATCACGAACGTGAAATTGACGTTGGCATACATGCGCTCCGTATTCGTTATTTGGGTGAGGCCCCAACTGCCGTCGGTTTTTCCATTCACCTGCCCATATTTCCATACATAATTGAAGTTATTGGTCGCCGCGCTGAGCCAACTGCTGTTCCCCGTAATCTGGTAAGCCCGCGCGAAGGCGATTTCCGCCCAATTTTTATCGTCGTCGTAGTGATCCGCATACCAAAAAGACCCATTGTGAGCGACAAACCCGGCGCAGAGTTCGTTGATCATGCTCGCAATATCGTTGGTATTGCCGAAGCTATTGTTCTCCCGGACCGCCCAGTCATAGCCGTCCTCGGCCATTTCGATCTCCTCCGCCTCTTCCCAGAAACCGGTAATTGTGGCATCACCCGCCTGGGGATTAAAAACGTAATAACCCGCTCCATCCTCGCTATAGAAATCGCTGACGTACCCGTTCCACATTTCATTGATATCCGACTCGTTCCAGCTAAGAGATTGGGCGCCGGCCGTGGCAGCCAACCCGGCGCCGGCCAGGACGCCGGCCACCAGAAGCAGCGGCATCAGCAAACCAATGCGGCGCCAGCCGCCTGGTCTGAAAAAGGCATACTTCAAGTTCACCCCAGCCCAGGCCGGCCGCGCGGTTGCGCAATCTAATTTGGTTCTCATCCCGGATTTCCCCTCTGGCCTGGTGTTCACGGCGTCAAATTGAGTTTCGCTGATCGTATCCTCTATTTTCCTTCCCATCGCGCGGATTTTCAAGCAATTGTTCAACAGCCTATTGTTTGTACGATGTCCCAGAGCGGCCACGCATTGTTCGTGGTAGGGACGGCGCGTTGCGCGGAGCGGCGCAATCGTTTGCCGAACGCACGTTCGATCAACTGCGTTCTTACCGCCCGCTTTACGGGCGGGGACATCGCAGCGCGGTCTCCCCGCCGAAATCAAGAACGATTCGTGGATCTGCCCAACCCCGTCGCAGAGCGACCACGGAAAGTAGCCAGATATGAAGTGTCTGGTGGCGCCCCCAACTCCTCTCCGTCCTGAAGGGACGGCGGAAAATCCTCCACGATGCCGCCCCTGACGCGGGCTTTTCACCCGTCTCCTCCGGCTTTCTACAAATATTCCGCCCCTGAACGGGGCCTGCAGGCGCCGGGCAGGACGGTCAATGGCAAGAGCAAACGCCGTAGGCGTGGCATATTTGTAGAATCGGCCGATTGAGAATCACTAGCTCCGTAGGAGCGGCATATTCTGCTTTGCAAGCTGTTGTAATGGCGCACAGTGCGTCACACTGCCTGTTCGTTAAAATACAATTGGCCGTTCGTTTCTTCAAAATAAAAATCAGAACCTCTGTCGCGGAGCGACCACGGAAAGTAGCCAGACACGAAGTGTCTGGTGCTGCCCCAAAATTCTCTCCGTCTGAAGGGACGGTGGAAAATGCTCCAAATCGTCGGAGCCGGCAATGGCCAAAGTTGCTGGCGGGCGCCTCTCATTTTTGTAACTGAAATCAGAATATGCCGCCCCTGACGGGGGCTTTTGTTCTATCTTGTCTGGTTTTCCACATATATGCCGCGCCTGCGGCGCTCGGTCAATACGGTACAGCGAAGCCCGTAGGGCTGGCATCTCTGTAGTAAAAAATCCAAAAAACCCAGAGCCCCATCGGGGCGACATCTTCCGCCTTTTTACCCGCGTCACCAGTCACTCTCATACTCCTAAACGCCAACATACGACTGGCCGATGCGCGCCCGATTTGGAGGTCAAACCTCTCCCAGAACCTGCCCCAACCCATGGGCAACGAATCGGAAATTTCAAATCATAGCTAACATACTTGTAATCAATGACTTATAATTCGTTTCCTCCGAGCACCGCCTAAGCACAAAAAAAATGTGTATCCAGCCCTTCCCGTAGCGGCGTCTCGGCAGAGCGCCACGGTTGCGCAAGCACCCGGAGCGCGGACCGCCGAGTCCGCCAGTCAGGGATCTCGCAACGTTTTCGCCGACAAAGCTTCCGCCCTCCGCCGGCGCCGCATCACGTCCGCATTCAATCATTGTCTCCTCGATTAAGCCACCACGCCAGGATTAGAACAAACACCACGACACCCCCGGAATAAATCAAAGCATCGATCCAGGTCGGAATCGGTATTGGGCGCGCAGCCAGTATAGGTTCAAGCATTCTCATATTCCCTTGCCCACACTGGGATTGAAGCGGAAAATGCCGCCGCTTTCAAGCAATCAACCATTCACGATTTAACCCATTCCAGCTTCGTTTCCTCGTTGCCAAACCCACGCACAACAAATGTGTGTGCGGGCCTTCCCGTAGCGGCGTCTCGGCAGAACGCCGCAATTGCACAACGTTTCGGAGCGCGGACCGCCGAGTCCGCCAGTTGGGATCTCGCAGCGTTCTCGCGGACAAAGCTTTCCGCGCTCCTTGGCGAAGAATCCGTGTTCATCTGTGTCAATCCGCGGTTTAAGCCCGCTTCGCGTCTTCGCGCCCTTGTTGTTCATTTTTGGTTGAAATAAAAAAGTTTGTCCCGTTTTGCCTTCGGCGGGCGTTTATGGGTGAATGTCAGAAATGCAGGACATCACATTATTGCGCGAATATGCGCAGCAGCAGTCGGAGACCGCCTTTGCGGCGCTGGTGGAACGGTATGTCGGCCTCGTTTATTCCGCGGCACTGCGCCAATTGCGTGACCCGCATCTGGCGCAGGATGTGACACAGGCGGTTTTTATCATCCTCGCCCGCAAGGCGGCCAGACTGTCCGCGGACACCATCCTGTCCGGCTGGCTGCTGAAAGCGACGCGCTACGCGGCCAACGCGCAAATCCGCGCCGGGATGCGCCGGTCCCGGCGCGAACAGGAGGCAGCCATGCAACTCAATGAATCTTCGCCCGAAGCCTGGGATGAACTCGCCCCATTGCTGGACGAAGCCATGGCCTCGCTTGGCGACGCCGATCGCAACGTGATTGCTCTGCGCTATTTCGAGAACAAAACGTCGCAGGAAATTGGGCAGGTGATGCGGCTGAACGAAGAAGCGGCAAAAAAACGCGTGGGCCGGGCGCTGGAAAAGCTCCGGAAATTTTTCTCAAAACGCGGCGTGGCTTCGACGACTGCAATTATCGCCGGCGCCATTTCGGCCAATTCAGTCCAGGCCGCGCCCGCGGGACTGGCAAAGACGATTTCAACCGTGGCAGTGGCGAAAGGGGCTGCCGCGTCCACAACCATAATAACGATCGTAAAAGGAACTATGAAAACAATGACCTGGTTAAAGCTCAAATTCGCACTCGGCGTCACGGCCGGCATCATCCTCGCGGCGGGCGTGGCAACGGTCGCCGTTTCGAAAGGGAACGACGATGACGGCCTCACCGCGCGGCAAATTCTCCAGCGATTGCACAACGCCTACGCTGCGCTGACCAGCTACAGCGACACGGGCACATCAACCGGCACAGTCGGGACTAAAACCGTGCCGCCGATTACTTATTCCACCAAATTAGCGCGCCCGAATCTTTACCGCATTGAATGGCAGCAAGACTATGGATTCTTTGTCCAAACGGGAATGGTTTGGTCGGCCGGCAGCGGAAATTTTTTGAAAATGACTTCCGAATCCAGTCCGGAGCGGGAGCCGAACATGGAAGGCTCATTAGGTGGCGCAACTGGGATTTCCGGCGGCGCCGCAGGCAGCATTCCCGGGACTTTCTTCAAACAGAATTGGGGTAACATTAATATGCATTCGCCCAGCCGAGAACCGGATGCTGCCGTGGGCGGCATTGATTGTTACGTCCTGACCCAATCCGGCGGCGGACGCACCCAAACCATATGGATTGGCAAGCGGGATTTTTTGGTCCGTCAAATCGAAAATGACACAACGGCGAAAGCGTTGAATGCCATGCTCGACGCGGAAGCAAAAAAGAATCCAGAACTGCGGAATGCCCCGCACACAGTATCCGGCGACGTCAAGTCCGTGCAAACCCACGAAAACATTGTCATCAATCACACATATTCACCCTCTGATTTCACGCCGTAGGCGCCCGGAGCGCGACTGTGTCCCGTCTGCGGGACCAGTCGCAGCACGGAAAAACGAGATCGCCGCAAGGTTTTTCGCTCATCTAAAATATGCCTGGCTGGTGCTATCGCACACCCTCCTTCGCCCCGCCGAGCGGGGCTACGGAAGGGCGGGCAGCCGCGCTCCGGACGGACTAGCGCGACTCTGCTGAAAGCGAGTCGCAGCACGCCCGGCGGCCAGTCGCTCTGACCCTCTTCAACCTTCCATCAGCCATTCCCTTTGCCTGCGCCTCTCCTCTTCGTTCACACCCGCACCTGGTAAAAAAACGTTCAAAAACCAAATAAAATCATGCTTTTCGATGCTGTCGGGTCGTTCGTTTACTCCGTTCACGGCCTATACACAAATGAAATGTGTGTCGTCCTGCGGCCAACTCCGAGGAGCGCGGACAGCTTTGTCCGCGTGTTCCCTGCTTGCGTCATTTTTGGCGGACAAAGCTGTCCGCGCTGTGTATTTCGTGATTCATCCCGGATACTTGGCGCACCACGCCACACGCACCACGCCAAAAATACATTGTCAGGTTTTTCAGCCGGCGCACATATAATCGGTAAATGACCGATTTGCCTGACACCGAGTTGCTGGAGCAATTTACCCGGAATCAATCCGAGGACGCGTTTGCCGCGCTGGTGGAACGGTATGTCGGCCTGGTCCATTCGGTCGCGCTGCGCCGGACCGCTAATCCACAGCACGCCCAGGACATCACGCAGGCGGTGTTCATTATTTTGGCCCGCAAGGCGGGAGGCTTTGGACAAAAAAGGGTGCTGGCCGGATGGCTTTACCAGACGGCGCGGTTGACCGCGGCAAATTTTCAACGGGCGGACGCGCGACGGATCCGCCGCGAACAGGAGGCCTCCATGCAATCCACACTCGAAGAACCCGCCACCGATCCTCTCTGGCCGGAATTGGCCCCGCATCTGGAAGACGCGATGGCGTCCCTGGGTGGCAGCGAACGGGATGCGCTCGTGTTGCGTTATTTCCAGAACAAGAGCGTGGCCGAGGTGGGACGCGTTTTGGGCCTCAAAGAAAACACCGCGCAGCAGCGCCTTGGCCGCGCGTTGGAAAAACTGCGAAAATTTTTCACAAAGCGCGGCGTGGCTTCGACGACCGCAATTATCGCCGGCGCCATTTCGTCCAACTCAGTCCAGGCCGCGCCGGCCGGACTGGCAAAGACGATTTCGGCCGTAGCAGTGGCGAAGGGCGCGGCGGCTTCGACAGCAACCTTAACCCTCATGAAAGGAGCATTGAAAATTATGGCATGGACCAAAATACAGACCGCGGTGGCAACGAGTGTCGCAATACTACTGGTCGCCGCAACGGCAACCGTCACACTCTACGAAGTTCACATGCATCGGGCGGATGTGGCGTCTGCACCGGGACGGGCGCGTTCGGTAAAGGCGCTTTTAATTGGCACGGAATTTGTCGAGGTCCCCAACCATTTTTTGGACAGCTTGAATGTTCCTCAAGAACCGGCAGATGCGAATGCGAAGACGGCCATACTTTCCGAGTCGGCATACACAAGTATCCTGGCGGCTCTCAAACAGAACGCGGAGGCAAAGGTTCTGGGCAAGCCGCGAATTGCGTTCGTTTCAGGCCTGTCGAAAACAGCCCAGGGAATGGTTTCCCTGACGCAGCCCGTCAAAATCGCGGGAACTAACGCGTACCTTGGGACCACCCTGGACGTATCGGCTTCACTTTCTCCGGATTCCAAATCGGTCAGTCTTGATCTGGTGGCGCAATGGAACCGGCTCGCGGATGCTTCGCAGGGACCCGGAACGACCAAGGCGGCGATTACCGCGACACTCGGACTGGATCCCGGTCAAACGTTGTTGATCCAGTCGGCTGTTGCCGGAAATGAAGAGGCCGATGCCAAAACCCTCCTGGTATTTGTGACGCCACAACTCGGGCGGGTTGCGCAAAGGCTTCAAAGCATTCATCGAATTGTACGGACGAAATCAACCCAACCCGGCTTTCCCGGAATGCCCGCGCAGTGATTAGAAGCGACATCCTCTGGTTACAGAGGCGAAAATACAAGATTCCGCCCAATAACGCGCTTCTCTCACCTCAGATACTTGACGCACCACGCACCACGCACCACGTGTTTCACTCCGACCAATAATCCCATCGAAATGCGCGCGACGGCGCCGGCTGTTCTTCCCGGCGCCTGTTAAAAAACGGCCCCTTGGGCGCCTGCCATAACCGGACGCCGCCGGCTTTTCGCTCATTCGTTCCTGGCGCCGCGCCCTTGCTCTCGCTGAAAAATAAATTCTCCGAGGCCACAAGCAATTGCTTGAGACCTTTTGGCAACATCCGGAAGTCCGGATACGTGCATACGATTGACTTGAACATTTTTGCCTTTCCAACCCCAACTATCCTGTTAGACGCATCCTTGCTAAAAAAGGATTCAAAAAAAAATTACGATTTCTTTCCCAACTATTGACCGGGTCTATTCAACCAGTAATCCCACTGAAACGCCCGCGACCGATTTGCGGCAGTCTTTCCCGGATTACCTTTATCGGCGTTTTGCCCTTCGGCTTTAGCCGTTGCCTTGTCCTTTCTGGTAAAAAATTTTACCGAGACCAAAAACATTTGCCTCAGGCCCTTGGGCATGGCCCGTAAATTCGGATCGGTCAACTCTACTGCTTTAAGCGTTTTCATTTGCCATTTTCCCCTTTGCCGTGTTTAGACGCATTTCCACGGGCAAAGAGTTCAAAAAAAATTCCAATATCTTCGCGTCCGCGTGCGCAACTATTGCGCACCGCATTGAAGAGGAGTTTTCTAATTAGCCGTTGAGGCACGGAGAAAAGTGCTCGCGTCCTTAATTGCGTGGCAGCCGGCGTCAGGAGGCTCTGACTAAATACTTCACGAAAAAACGAGCTTGGATTTTCATCAGCGGCCCGCGGTTGAATGCCGGCAGTGGAAAAATAGCCAGAGCGAAGTCACGTTCGCTGCCACGGAAGGCCTATTGCCTCAAAAATTTTGCGACGGCTTCGGTGCGCGTGCGGACGCGCAGCTTTTCATAGATGCGCCGGATGTAGGTGTGAACTGTTTCGTAACTGATTTGGAGTTTGTCGGCGATTTCCTTGTACATCAGTCCCTTGCTCAGCAGGTCGAGCACCTGTTGTTCGCGCTCGGACAGGTTTTCGGCGGGCTGGGCCGGAGCATTTTTTTGGAACGATTGCACGACTTTGCGCGCGATATGCGCGGTCATGGGCGAGCCGCCGCGCTGAACGTCGCGAATGGCTTCGAGCAGTTCCGCCCCGGTCGTCCGTTTGAGCAGGTATCCGCTGGCGCCGGCGGCGAGCGCATCGAAGATATTGTCCGTGTCCTCATAAACGGTCAGCATCATGACCTGGACCTCGGGCAAATTCTTTTTCAACTGGCGGACGCATTCGACGCCGTTGATGCCGGGCAAATTGATGTCCATCAGCACCACGTTCGGTTTGACCGAAGGCAGGTCCTTGAGCGCCTCTTCCGCGCTCGGATATTGGCTGACACAACGGAAGCCTTCGGCGCGATTGAGGACCCGGGCCAGCGTGCCGCGCAGCTTTTCGTTGTCTTCGACGATGGAAACGGTAGTGGCCATCCGTGGAGAATTAAAAAGGAAAAAGGAAAAAGGAAAAAGGAAATTTACGAATTACGTTTTACGGACGGATGCAACGCCGGAGCGCGACTGCATCCCGTCTGCGGGATCAGTCGCAGCGCGCACGGCCCGGATGCTTGCACAAAGCACGGTGGTCTAGGGCTTGTCGGGCCGCGGCGGCTGATGCTATCGCACACCCTCCTTCGCCAAAGGCTGCGGAAGGGCGGGCAGCCGCGCTCCGCCAGGCGAAAATCATTTAAGCGGCACTGTCAGTTGAATAACCGTTCCGCCATTCGCGCCGGGTGAAATGGAGAAATCGCCCCCAATATCCTCCATGCGCTTTTTCATATTGCGCACGCCATTCCGGTTTTTGGCTTCGAAGTCTTTGTCCAGGCCGCGGCCGTTGTCCTCGATCTGAAGAATGAAATGATCCGGTTGCAATTGGAGTCGAACCCCAGCCTGGCTTGCCTGCGCGTGCTTGACCACGTTATTGACTGCCTCCTTAAAGGCCAGAAACACATTGTGGCGCACTTCCGGCGGAATGGGCGCGGCGGGCAATTGCGCCGGAAAATCCACGCGGCAAGGCAAATTTGCGAGGGCGAAATATTCCTGCGCATATTTGCACACATAATTGGCCAGGCCTTCCAGCGTGTCATTGGACGGATTAATCGCCCAGACAATTTCATCGAGTGAACGCGTCGTTTCCCGCGCCGTCTGGGAAATTTGCCGCGTGTGCGCTTCGACTTCATCCGGCAGATTTTTGTCCGCCTCGGCCATCTCTCCGAGCAACGCCACCTGCGTGAGATTGGCGCCGAGCTGGTCATGAAGATCGCGGGCGATCCGCGCGCGTTCGCGCTCGAGCGCTTCCTGTTGTTTGAGGCGCTGGACCTGGCGATGCAATTTTTGAGTCGAAACATACCTGACGATACCGACGATCAAACCAAGCAAAACGAGAATGACCACAATCTGAAACGTGGCCGTCTGCCAGAATTGGGGCTGCACGACTACCGCCAGGACGGCGCCTTCATTGTTCCAGATGCCGTCTTCGTTGCAGGCGATAACGTGAAATTGATAATGGCCCGGCGGCAGTGCCGGATAGCGGGCCACGCGGCCATCGCCGGCGTCGGTCCAGGCATTCTCATGCCCCTCCAGACGGTATTTGAAATGAACGGCCTGCGGCGCGGAAAAATTGAGGGCGGTGTAATGGATTTCCAGTTGTTCGCCCCCGGGCGGGACTGTGACACTGGCGCTCCAGGCGGAATTTAATGGATTGGTATTTTGCTCCTGCCCGTCCACCAGCACAGATTCAATGAGGATCTTCGGAGGAGGGCGGTTCAGCGCCAATTTCGAGGGGTCTATGATCACCAGGCCCTCGCTCGTCGGAAACCAGAGCCGGCCATCGTGCGCGCGGATGGCGGCCGGTTGCGAGCCGCTGGAACATTCGCGCGTCGGCATACCGTCGGCCTTTCCATAGACGCGGCAGAATAAGTTCGTTTCCTCCACGAGACCGGCGAGCGATTCCTTTGAAATCCGCATCAGGCCGGCATTGCAACCGATCCACAGATCCCCCTCGTCGTCGCCGATGATGTAACCGATGCTGTTGCTGGCCAGGCCGTCGCGTTCTGACAACGGAGTCCATTGGCCGTTCTTGAAGCGCGCGAGACCGTGAGCGGAGGTGCCCACCCATAAAACGCCGTCGTGATCCACGTACAGGCATGAAATATCGTTGCCGGGCAAGCCATTGGCGGAGGCCCGACAGGAAATGAATTTTTGGCCGTCGAAGTAATCCAGGCCGCTGTCTTCGGTTCCAACCCACAGGTTGCCGCGGGAATCTTCGGCGATGGCGCTGACGGCGTTTCCGGACAAACCATCGCGGGTGGTGTAGAGTCTCCAGCTCCTGCCATCCCAGCAACCCAGGCCGTTTTGAGTTCCGGCCCAAAGCCGTCCGTCGCGGCTTTCAAAAAGAGCGGGAATGTCAGTCCGCGCGGCGAAGACAGGCACAAAACGATTGGTTTGAAATCGAAAGAGCCCCTCACTGCTGGTGCCTGCCCAAACATTTTGTTTTTGGTCCACCAGCACGGCCGAGGCATCCGACACCTGGCCCACGCCAAAATCGCGAACGGCATTCGAGTTCCAATAGGACAGGCCGGCGGCAGTGAACGCCGCCCATACGCCGCCCGAAGCGTCCTGCGCGATCGAGGTGACCGGCCAGGGACGCAGCCCGGGAAGAGTGCTGAATGCTTTCCTCTTGACGCGGTCCAAACCCGCCCCATCCGTGCCCGCCCAAAGATTTCCGTCATCATCAACGCACAGAGAAAGAACGAAATCCGAGGACAAGCCGTTCGTTTTGGAGATATGCCGGTAGTTTCCATCGGCATCAAACCAAAAAATGCCCTTGCCGAGGGTGCCCACAATCAGGTTTCCCTTTTCATCTTCGCAAACGGCTTTGACGAAAGTATTGCCCCACGGGCAGGCGCCGAGATTTTTTTCGCAGTGATCGCCATTCCATTCCTGAATGGCCCCGTTCCACAGCCGCCAAACGCCCCCGTCTTTGGCAGGGACAATCAGATGCATCGCCTTGAGATACAATTCCAGGGACCGGACTCCCGGGTAATAGGTCATGTGGCCCTGGTGATAATTGGCAAATCCATTATCCGAATAAAACAAAATGTCTCCGGAATTTTCGCTGGCACACGTGATCGCGCCGGCGGCGGAAGTTTCGGCCTGGAAACTCTTGATTTGCCCGTCATGGATCACGGCCAGCCCGGCGGACTGGGTGCCAATCCAAAGATTGGTATGGCTGTCTTCATAGAGGAACACAATGCGGTCGCTCTTCAAGCCGGGAGTATCCATCTCGTCGAAGACCTTAAATTGGTTTCCGTCGAAGCGAACGAGTCCGTGAAGGGTGCCAATCCAAAGATAGCCGTCCCGGGCCTGCAGGACCGAAACGGCTTCGCTATCGGGCAACCCATCCTCAACGGTCCAGGAATCCACAAGGAACGGCGAATCCGAAAGCGCCGCCGCCATCGTGAAAAGCGGGAAAAAGCAGAGCAAGAGCCACGCAAAGGGCAAGCCCCGGCGAATTAACATACGCCATTTTTCCAGCCTTTTGCATTGAAAGTAAAGAGCAGAGAGAAGAGAACCCGGGGTAAAAAAATTTTCCAAAAATCGTTTTGCACCCGCCCATTTTGGGGGTAAAATAAAGCCGCCCAATGAGAACTGGGCGCTTCGGCGGTGTTGGCGATGTGAAACGTGTGTCTTCGCCAGCCCGCCGTTTTTGTCCCCTGACCTGTGCCTGTGAATGCCCAATCCGTCCGCATCGTGTTTCTCGATCGCGATGGCGTCATCAACCGCGCCGTTGAACGCGAGGGCAAACCTTATCCGCCTGGAACCATTGTCGAATTTGAAATCCTGCCCGAGGTCCCGGCCGCCTGCGCCAAATTGAAAGCCGCCGGCTTTCTCCTGGTCGTGGCGACCAACCAGCCCGACGTTGGGCGCGGCACGCTCGACCGGGCTGATGTCGAACGCATCCACGCGCATATGTTGTCCCGGCTTCCCATTGACCGCGTCGAAGTGTGCTATCATCCCGGAAAGGGCCAATCCGAATGCGATTGCCGCAAGCCCCGGCCGGGCATGTTGCTTCGCGCCGCTCACGATCTTCATGCGGATTTGGGCCGGTGCTGGATGGTCGGCGACCGCTGGCGGGACGTGGATTGCGGGCACGCAGCCGGTTGCAAAACCATTTTCATTGATCGCGGCTACTCGGAAGAACTGAAGCAAAAGCCTGATTTTACCGCCAAAAACCTGTTGGAAGCCGCCGAGGTCATTTTAGCCCACACACTGTGAATTGGCCTGGAGCACCCTCTGACCGGAGCGCGATTGTGTCCCGTCTGCGGGACCAGTCGCAGCGCGGAAAATCAGATCGCCGCAAGGTTTTCGTTCGTCCGACGTATGCCTAACTGCTGCGGCTGATCCCGCTGCGCGGGACACAGCCGCGCTCCAAATGAGAAAAATTTTGTCTCACGCCCCATTTTGACTAAATCGCTGAAATTATTTGAACATCGGCTTAACCTGTCTAATCTAATTGCATCATTTGAATGAAAACTCTGAGCGAGCTGAAAGTTAAGGTGTTTGCCGATGGGGCAGACAAAAAGGGCATGTTGGAATTAAACGCCAATCCGCTGATCCAGGGCCTTACGACGAATCCCACCCTGATGCGCAAGGCCGGCCTTACGGATTTTGAAGCGTTTGCCCGCGATATTTTGCAAAGCATCACCGCCAAACCGCTCTCGCTGGAAGTTTTTTCCGATGATTTTCCGGAAATGAAGCGGCAGGCCCTTAAAATCAATGGGTGGGCCAAAAATGTGTATGTCAAAATCCCGATCACCAATACGCGGGGCGAATCCTCGTTGCCGCTCATCAAAGAACTGGCCGCCCAGGGCGTGAAGCTCAACGTCACGGCCATTTTGACGTTGGACCAGGTGGAAGGCGTGGCGCGGGCGCTGAATCCGCGAGTTCCCGCCGTGGTTTCTGTTTTTGCCGGGCGCATCGCCGATACGGGCGTTGATCCCGTTCCTTATATGCGCCAGAGCAAAACCATTTTGAAGAACTTGCCGCACGCTGAATTGCTCTGGGCGAGCGTCCGCGAAGTGCTCAATATTTTTCAGGCGGACGAATGCGGCTCCGACATCGTGACGGTCCCCCATGATATTTTGGGCAAGGCCATTAAAATGGCGGGGATGGATTTGGGAGCGCTCTCGCTGGACACCGTGAAGATGTTCGCCAACGACGCCAAAGGAGCAGGCTTTACTTTGTAGCGGCAGGCATCCTGCCTGCCGTAGAGCCGGGGCCTCCGGCCCGGCGGAATAGCCGCTCGACTGATACAAAACGTTCGTAATTCTTGAAATGATTCAGCAATCGAACGATTTTTCCGGGCGGCTGGAAGCACGCCCTCTACGTCAGGCCAGAGGCCCGACGCCACATCGGTGTGGTTCTATCCCATTTTCCTCGTCACCACCTCCAACACCTCCTCGACCTTTACCGAAGCCATGCACCGTATCAATTCTTCCGGCGTGCCTTTGATATCGCCGCCATCATAGCGGTAATACTCCAGGTTGCGTCCGGCCACGACCGGATTTTTTATCAACGTAAACGAAGTTGCGAATGGTTCGATGGGCTTGTTCCAGGTTGGCGTTTCAATCACGATTTGATTCTTTATGCCCATCGCCGCGGCAATATGCATCAGCGACGTGTCCACGCTCAAAAACACGTCGCATTTTCTGATCAATGCGGCGGATTGCAGGAGGCTTTCTCCCTTTGGAAAGAAGGCCGTTTTCAGCCCCGCCGCGCGAATCGTTTCATGGGCTTCTTTTTCGCCTGGGCCGCCAAAAAACAAAACTGCCACCTCGGGTTTCTTTTCCTGCAATTGCCGAGCCAGTGCGACGTAGTTTTCGAGCGGCCAGCGGCGCAAGGCCAGGTTCTTGGTGGCGCCCGAGCCCACGTGGACGCCCAGCAACGGGCGCAATTGAAGCTGCTGTTGCGTGATGAAACCTTGCGCCCAGGCATGGTCCGCTTCGCCGGGATACAATTCGTAGCGATGCGATGGCAATACCGGTTTTACGCCCAGTAATGGCAGCAACGCGAGGTTGTTTTGGACGGCGTGCCGGCCGTAATCCACCGGCAAGGTCTGGTTGACGAATTTCCGGTCGGCGGCCGTGAAATTACCATAGTCATGGCTGATGCGCGTCCGGGCCTTAAGGAAACCCGCCACGCGGCGATACTCGCTACGGCTTTGAGGGAAGGTTACGATGGTAAAGTCGTAGCGGAGCCGCCGCAATTTCCATAAAAACAAAAACGAACTGATCTTTGAATCCGCGGCGAGGTCCTTTTGCCAAACCTTATTCAGATGCGGATTGTTTTGCAACAAGCCGTGGGCGGCCGGCCATCGGACCAGGGCGTCCAGGGTGGAATCGGGAAAATTCGCGCGCAATTCGTGAATCAGCGGCGTGGCGAATAATGTATCGCCAATGCCGGCAAAGGAAATGACCAGAATTTTCATTTACGCGCTTAAAGCCGCGAGATTTTTTCGAGAATGGCGGTCGTGGATTTGCCGGGAACGAAGGGAATCAGTTTGATGCGCCCGCCCGCCGCTTCCACGGCGCGCCGCTCGTCCTGATTTAACGTTTCCAAAGTGTAATCACCGCCTTTGGCGTAAATATCCGGCTGGGCGCGTTCCAAAAAACGCGTCGCGGTTTTTTCCTCGAAAATGCAAACGGCGGCCACGCTCTCCAAAGCCGCCAGCACGATGGCGCGATCGGCCTGGGAATTGACCGGGCGATTGGGCCCCTTCAACTGGCGGGTCGCCTCGTCGCCGTTGACGCCCACGAGCAGGCCGTCGCCAAAGCCGCGGGCCGCCTCCAGGTAGGTCACGTGGCCGGGGTGCAAAATATCGAAGCAACCATTCGTCACGACGAGATGTTTTCCCGTGGCGCGAAAGGCGTTGCGCCAGGCCGGTAATGCGTCCCAGGGGATAATTTTATCGCGAAAGCTCACGCCGCCATTTTGCCTGCCGGCAGGCAATTGGCAACTATTTCAACGATCAAAACACGACCGGCACGCCTTCACTCAATGCCTGCAGCCTGTGGCTGATTTTGTTCTGGGCGGCCAGCTCGCGCAGCCAGCGCAACGGCTCGTCCATTTCCTCAAATGACAGCCGGAACGTGCCGAAGTGCATGGGGACAAATTGTTTCGCGTTTAAATCAAAAAACGCCTTCACCGCTTCGTCCGGCCCCATGTGCACCGCCCGAAATGTCTCCGGATGATACGCCCCGATCGGCAGCAGCGCGATTTCCGGCGTCATTCGTTTGCCAATTTCTTTGAACCCGCTGAAATAGGCGCTGTCACCGGCGTGATAAATTTTCCGGCCCTGATGCTCCAAAACAAAGCCGCCATAGCCGCGATGGCGGTCGGCAATCGTGCGCGCGCCCCAGTGCTCGCTCGGCGTGAAGGTGACTTTCCAGTCGGATTTCGCCTGCGAAAAACTTTCCCACCATTCCAACTCAATCACGCGTGAAAAACCCAGGTTGTGGGCGAGGTCGCCGACGCCCCGGGGCATAATTCCCATTTTCGGGTGCGGCAGCTTGCGCAAGGTCGGTTTGTGAAAATGGTCGAAATGCGCGTGCGTGAGCAATACCAGATCAATCGGCGGCAAGTCGCGAATGCGCATCCCGCTGCGCTTGATTCTTTTCAATAAAAAAAGCCAGTTCGCGAAATTCGGGTCAATGAGGACGTTCAAATCGGTGAACTGGATTAAAAACGACGCATGGCCGATCCACGTGATGGCCACCTGGCCATATTTCAGTTTCGGGAAAATCGGCCGATGCTGTTCCCCGGTGCGCGGCGTCAGCCACGCTTTCAAAACCAGCTCGCGGAAAAAAGTGGATGGCTTGAAGTGATTCGCCGGGGTCAATTCCTTGAATGATCGCGGCAACTTTCGCCGCGGCGCCCGCTGTGATTTCGTCATGCAAATATTTTAACACGGGTTTCAATGCGAACAAATCTCATTTCATTTTTACAATCTTTGAAAAGCGCGTAAGCTGCCCTGGATGAATATGGATGAGCAGCTTGACAAATTTCTTCGCAAAACTCCGAAGCTTGGCAAGGGCGTTTTCATCGCGAAAACCGCGACCGTTATTGGCGATGTGACCCTGGGCGCGCATTCGAGCGTCTGGTACGGCGCCGTGCTGCGCGGCGACATCAATCGCATCATCGTCGGCCATCATACCAACATCCAGGACAGCGCCGTTCTTCACCTGGCCGATGATTTTCCCTGCATCGTCGGCAATTGGGTCACCGTCGGCCACGGCGCGATTGTCCACGCCTGCAAAATTGGCGACGAAGTTCTGGTGGGCATGGGCGCGGTCATCCTGGACGGCTCGGTCATCGGCAAACAATCGCTGATTGGCGCTAAAGCGCTGGTCACGCAAGGGACGAAAGTCCCGCCCGGTTCCCTCGTGCTCGGGGCGCCCGCGAAAGTCGTTCGCCCGCTGACGAGGAAAGAACGCGCCGGATTAAAATGGTGGGCGGAAAAATACGTCGGCAATGCGGCCTATTGTTTGAAGCACAACATCGGCGTGGGCGGGCCACATTAAACTCCTTCGACCAGCTTCGCAATTGGCCAAGTGTGTTTCGGATGCCGTTCCAAACCTGGAAAACCGGCCCATTTTGCCGCGATTTCCAAATAGTTTAAAAACGTTGCCTTGTGCCATTCGTCATTCAAGGGCGGATCATCGACATTGGCCGGAACGGAAACATTATAAAACATTCCTCCGCTTACATCCGCTTTGTGGTAAAAGTCTGGCGCAATTGGCACGACATAGGGCAAATTGCGTCTCAAGCGCTCCTCCTTGTCCGAGAGAAATTCATTCAACTCCTCATTCGCAATGGACGGCGGGTAAACCACTATTGGATCCGGATACAATTCTGGATCGCAGTCCGGACATCCCACCCACTCTGGATGGCTACCACAAAAATCCACGCTTCCCACTCGTTTCCAGAAAAGCTTAAGGGCGACGGGCACTGTGCCGATTTCACTTTCAATCCTTTGAATCGCTTCGTCCGTATCGTGTTTCGGCCCAGGGAGCACTTCGTCGTTGCGATCGAAATGAAAACCATTCTCAATCAGGCGCTGCTTCAAAATTCGAAGCCGCTCGCCAATACAATCGACCCGATATTCAATAGACATTGGCGGCATTTTATGTCTGGTTAATTTTCTGCGGCGTCCTCAGGATTGCTTCCCGGACCGTTGCCCTGACGGTTCCCAGGGATTGAAGGTTTGGCAGCCCATTGCCAGAAAATCAGTTTCGTCGGTTGTCCATACAATTCGATTTGTTCGACGCGCGCAGGCAGCGATGAGCCCATCGGAAAAGGAGGGTTTGGCCGCGCTCTTGAAAATTGCTTCGCCGATCAGCCGCGAAGCTTCCCGGAAATCATCCGGCAAGTGGGGAAGCCGCATGAGAGGCACAATCACGGCTTTGTAAAATTGGCGCACTTGTTCGCGCGTCTTTTTCTCGCGTGGTGCGTAGAGGCCAACTTCAAATTCGCCCACTGCGGCGTCACATGTCGCCAAGTCGTCATGGTTCTCAATGACAGACTGAAACCACAGCGGGTCTCGCTGTCCTTTGATAAGGATGGATGAGTCAATCAAGACCATAGGAGTGTCGGCTGACATCATCCATGTCCTTGATAATATTTTCTATGGCATTCGCTGCTCCCGGCATCGGCTTCAAACGACGAAGACGTTTTGCAATTTGCGCTCCGGAAGTTTTGCGTGGAAGCGGAATGATTACGGCGCACGGCTCGCCAAATTTTTCAATGACTACAGTTTCCCCGCGTTCGGCGCGTCCAAGCACTTTAGACGGCCTGCGATTCAACAAGGTTGCCGTGGCATTTGTAATCATGTAATTACTTTAACCGCCCTCCAAGCACAGTCAAGGGGGTTTACCAGCCAGCCAGCCTGGCATCCTTTGCTTTACCAACTCATTAAACAGCCTGCCGCTTCTACTTCCCCGTTGCCTTTCTCGCCAACTCCTTTCGGGTGGAAACACTGGAGACGGTCGAGACAGTGTACGGAACGAGGACCGTGAGGCACATTTGGATGATATGGGCGCGGTTGAGCTGGCCGGAGAGGATGGCCGGTCCGTGGTTGATCGCGATGAGGATGGAACCGACGATCAAGGCGGTGAGCAACGCGCGTTTCACCGTGGCCGGGTGGCCGGCAAGCTGAAACCACAAAACCACCGATGACCTAAACGTTGGCGGCGATGCGCTTTGTTCTGGCATAAGACAATGTTGTTTTGACCGGTGCCGATGTAGGCGAATTTTTCGCGCCTGTCCAGCGTTTCTATCATCCGGATTTCTGCAATGGCAGACACGCTGATTTGCATAATCCGATAAAAGTCTCTTCAGCCAGGTTAAGCCGCTTGCCGCGCCAGTGTAAAATGCCCCAGCGTCGCTCGAGTTTTCGCCGTCCCAAAGGCAACGCCACCAGCGAACCCTCTTCGATTTCTTTGCGGGCAATCCAGGGCGCCAGAATACTGATGCCCAGGCCAAGTTTCACCAGCTCTTTCGTCGCATCCATGCTGCCGACTTCAAAGACCGTGTTCAAAATCATTTGCTCGCGCCGAAAATAATCTTCGATAAGCCGGAACGTAATACTGCGTTTGCTGTAAAGAATGTAATTCTGACGCGGAATTTCGTCGCGTCCCACGCGGCGCGCCTGCGCCCACGGATGCAGCGCGGAAACGATAAAATGCAACTCGTCCGTGAACAACGCGTGAAATTCGAGTTGCGGCTCTCCCTCCGGTTCCAGTGAAAGGGCGAGATCAATCCGATGCCGCAGCAGCGCCGAAATCAATTCCGGGGTATCGCCGGGTTCGAGCGAAATGGCGTGGTCCGGAAAACTTTCTTTGAACTCGCGCAGCACCGGGGGAATGATGTGCTGGCACACGGTGGTGGTCCCGCCGAGACGCAATCGCCCCTTCCCCCATTTGCCGAGCTGCGACAGCGATTCCCGCGCGGCATCCATTTCCGATAAAATTTTTTCCGCATGTTTCAAAAGCTGTTCGCCCGCCTGCGTCAGCGCCACTTTTTTGCCCAACCTGTCTAAAAGGCGACAGCCCGAATCCGCTTCGAGCGCTCTCATGGAGTGGCTGATGCCGCTTTGGGTCAGATGCAGCTCGCGCGCGGTTTGGGTGAAGCTGCCCGTACGGGCCAGGACACAGAACGCGCGCAACTGCCTGCTATCGAGGGGAGCCTTCATCTATGAATCCTTTTCATCATTTCCATCTGAATTAAGCGTAGCAGTCATCGCGCCAAAAACCCTTTTTGGCACAGCCGTCGCTTAATGCTCTGACGACCGTGAAGAAAGGGCGCCAGTGTTTAAAAAGAGCCAGACAGTGATTTTGACTCCGCCGCGCAGGGTGTTGCGGCTGGGTTTTGTGCCGCTGACGGACTGCGCTCCAATCGTCATGGCGCAGGAGCTTGGCCTGTTTCAGAAATACGGCCTGCGCGTTGCCTTGAGCCGCGAACTGGGCTGGGCGACGGTACGGGACAAGATCATTTACGGCGAACTGGACGCCGCGCACGCCCTGGCGGCCATGCCGGTGGCGGCCACGCTGGGCCTGGGTTCGATTGCCTGTGACTGCCTGACCGCGCTGGTGCTGAATCTCCATGGCAATGCCATCACTCTCTCCAACGAACTGTGGAAACGCGGCGTCCGTGACGGCCGAACGCTGGGTGAAGAAATCAGGCGCGCCCGCCGGGAGAGAGTACTCACCTTTGGCGCGGTTCATCCTTTTTCGTCGCACCGCCAGCTCTTGCGCCGATGGTTCATTTCCCACGGGATTACCCCGGACCGGGACGTGCGCATCGTGATCGTGCCGCCGCCGCAAATGGCGTCAAATTTGCTGGCGGGCCATTTGGACGGCTTTTGCGCGGGCGAACCCTGGAACTCGGTTGCTGTGCAATCGCGGGCGGGCTGGATTGTCGCGACGAGCGCGGAATTGGACCCGGGCCATCCGGAGAAAATCCTGATGATTCGCCGCGATTTTGCCGAGGGGCGCGCCGGGGAACACGTCACGTTAATTGCCGCATTGTTGGAGGCCTGCGAGTTTTGCGCCGCGGTTGAAAACCAGGGCGACGTCATTTCCGTCCTTTCGCAACCGGAATATATCGGCGTTTCTTCGAGCGCATTGCGTCACGGAATCAACGGGGAACTGGATTTTGGGCACAACGTTTCCCGGCTGGTTGAACGGTTTTGTATTTTTAACGGGCCGGACGCCAATGAACCCTCCGCCGACAACGCGGCCTGGGTGCTGGGATTGGTCCGTACGAGCGGCCTGTGCAAAGAGCCATTCCGGTTGAATGTAAATCTGGCCCGCAAAGTTTTCCGGCCGGACATTTTCAACCAGGCCCGCCGTCTCCGTTTTAGAAGCCAGGTCCCGCCCGAACTTGTTCCCTGTTTAAACTGATTGATGAACCCCTTGCCAAACATGAAAAGCGAAAAATCATTCTGGAAATCGGGGCATCTGCCCACCCTGTTTAGCGCGTTTCTTTACTTTGACGTTAGTTTCATGATCTGGGTGCTTCTGGGCGCGCTCGGCAATTACGTAGCCGCGGACCTGGGGCTCAGCCCGGCGCAAAAGGGATTGATGACGGCGGTTCCCTTGCTGGGCGGTTCCATCCTTCGATTGGTGTTTGGACAATTGACCGACCGTATTGGACCCAAAAAAACCGGTTGTTTGGGACTGGCCGCGACGATACTGCCGCTGCTGGGCGGATGGTTGTGGGCGGATTCCCTTGGCAGAATCTATTGTGTTGGGTTGTTGTTGGGGGTCGCGGGAGCGAGTTTTGCGGCGGCCTTGCCGCTGGCCAGCCGATGGTATCCGGCCAGGCACCAGGGATTGGCCATGGGCATCGCCGGGGCGGGAAATTCAGGAACCGTGTTTGCAACCTTCTTCGCGCCGCGACTCGCGGAGGCATATGGGTGGCACACCGTATTTGGATTGGCAATTCTGCCATTGCTGATCGCTGCGAGCGTATTCATCTCGCTGGCCAAAGAAGCGCCGGGAACGCGCAAAACGAGCGATCGTTCGGAATTTATGAGCATGCTCAAGGAGCCTGACACTTATCTCTTCAGCGTTTTCTACGCGGTGACCTTCGGTGGATTCGTCGGGCTTGCCAGTTTCCTTTCGATTCTGTTGCGTGACCAATACGGCGTATCCAAAGTAACGGCGGGCGATCTGACCGCGCTGTGCGTCATGGCGGGAAGCTTCTTGCGTCCCGTGGGCGGTTTTCTGGCGGACCGGCTCGGAGGCGTCCGGGTCCTGGCCGTTCTTTACGGTGTGATTTCACTGCTTGCGCTGGGTGCTGCGCAACTGCCGGCGCTCGATCTGGTCACGGTCTTGTTCTTTCTGCTCATGGCCTGTCTTGGTGTCGGCAACGGTTCCGTCTTTCAACTCGTGCCCCAGCGGTTTGGACGGCGCGTGGGTATCGCCACCGGAATCTTTGGCGCGGCGGGTGGCGTGGGTGGATTTTGCCTGCCGATCCTGCTGGGTTCGCTGAAGCAAATCAGCGGCAGTTATGCCAGCGGATTGATGGCGTTGGCCGGCCTGGCGGTTGTGGCGCTGGTCATTCTCAGCGTCGCCCAATCAGGTTGGACGGGCGTGTGGATCGGCCGGCATGGCCGCGCCGTCCCACACGGTGAGCTTTCAACTCCGGAAAACGCCGAACCGGCATGATCTTTAAATTGTTATATTTCAATGGAAAACGTTGTTTTCATTCCCCAAAATGCGCCGTTTAGCTCCGAGCAACGGCTTTGGCTCAACGGCTATATGGCTGGTTTGCTCGCCGGAAAACATTATGCCCCGGCAAATGGCGCCGGCGTGGACCAGGCGGCACCCACGTTGCCGCTTCTGGTCTTATTCGGGAGCCAGACCGGCACGGCGGAAAAAATTGCGAAAAAGATCGCAAAAGAGTCCCAAGCGCATGGTTGCAGTCCCCGGGTTGTTGATTCCAGCGCGCACGCCACAATTGACTGGAAAACAGAAACGAACCTCTTGATCGTAACCAGCACTTATGGCGACGGAGACATGCCCGACAATGCGCAGAACTTTTGGGAGTGGCTCCAGACCGAAAATGCGAAATCACTCGCACACCTGAATTTCTCGGTGCTTGCGCTGGGCGATTCAAATTACGAGAATTTTTGCGCCGCTGGAAAGAAAATAGATGGCCGCCTGGAAGAACTCGGCGCCAAAAGACTCTATCCTCGCACGGACTGCGACGTGGATTATGAGGCCAGGGCAAAGGAATGGACAAGCGGCGTACTGGATGTTTTTACATCCGGACAAAATGGAACCGCAACGGTTGAAGCAGAAACGGCTGCCACCATTAAGGAATGGTCAAAGACGAACCCTTTCTTCGCCCGGCTGATCACGAACCGCAAACTTAGCGCCGAAGGCTCGCAAAAAGAAACCCGTCATTTTGAAATTTCCCTTGAAGGCTCCGGGCTGAAATATGAGGCGGGCGATGCGCTGGGCGTGTGGCCGGCAAATTGTCCTGTTCTCGTCGGAGAAATACTTGAGCGCCTCGGTTTCAGTGGCGAAGAACTGGTAAAAATTTCCGGTGGCGAATTTCCGTTGCGCCGCGCCCTTTCGGAAAAATTAGACATCACTAAACCGGGCCAGGAACTCTTGCAGCATCTGGCGAAGCACAACGCTTTGTTGCCGAAACTGCTCGCTCAGGAAGCCAAAGAGGAGCTTAAAAAATGGTTGTGGGGCCGCTGGGTAATTGACCTGTTGAATGAAAATCCCGGCGTGAAACTTTCCGCCGGCGAATTGATTGCATTGCTCAAGCCCTTGCAACCGCGGTTGTATTCCATTTCATCCAGTCCCAAATCGCATGCGGGCCAGGTGCATCTCACCGTCAATATAGTGCGTTATGAAAGTTTTGGACGCCGGCGTGGAGGGCTGGCTTCCATGTTTCTGGCGGATCGGGCAACGGTTGACGGCCAAATTCCGGTTTTTATCCAGTCCTCGCATGGCTTTCGCCTGCCGGTGGATGGCAACGTGCCGGTCATCATGATTGGCCCCGGCACCGGTGTAGCTCCCTTTCGTGCATTTCTCCACGAACGCCGCGCGTCCGGCGACCGGGGCCGCAACTGGCTTTTCTTCGGTGAGCAAAAAGCGGCAAGCGATTTTTACTATCGCGATGAGCTGGAACAGATGTTCTCCGACGGGCATTTGACAAAACTGTGCACGGCCTTTTCCCGGGACCAGGCTGAAAAAATTTACGTTCAACATCGAATGCTCGAAAGCGCAGGCGAACTTTGGTCGTGGCTCGACACGGGCGCTCACTTTTATGTGTGCGGTGATGCCGGCAGGATGGCCAAAGACGTGGATGAGGCTTTGCACAAAATCATTGAGACCGGCGGCGGCAAAAGCACGGAAGAAGCAAAAGCCTATGTCGTGAAAATGAAATCGGAAAAGCGATATCAACGGGATGTCTATTAAGATGAATCTGGTTCCTCTCCAGCACATTAACGGAGAATCGCTCAACGAGGAGCAGCGCAAATATCTCGACGGTTTCTTCGCCGGCCTTGCGGCCCAGGGCGTCAAATTCTCCGATGTCGAGCCGGCGCCCATTGTCGAAAAGAAAGCCTCTTTGGACGAGTTGATTTTTGAAGAACGGGTCAAGCGCGAACTGCACCCGCTCGACGCGCACGATCAGATTTTTGAAAATGCGCTCGCCAACAAACCTCCCGACAAAGAGCAAATTTTTCGATTTAAGTGGAATGGCTTGTTTTTTCTCTCCCCTAATAAAGAAGCATTCATGGCAAGACTCCGGATTCCGGGCGGAGTGGTAAAAACGTTCCAACTTCGCGAACTCGCCGGCGTCGCAAAAGAACTCACCAGCGGTTACGTGCAAATCACCACCCGGGCGAATTTCCAAATGCGGCTGGTTCAACCCAGGGATTGCCCGGAAATGTTGCGCCGGATTCAGTCTATTGGCCTCCACACGCGCGGCGCGGGCGCGGACAACATCCGCAATCTTACCGCCAATCCCACAGCCGGGATTGACCCGCACGAACTGATTGACGTCATGCCTTTTTGCCAGCAACTCGCGCAAACCATCATCAATGACCGTTCGTTTTATGATTTGCCGCGCAAATTCAATATCGCCTTTGATGGCGGCGGATTGATTGGCGCGGTGGAGGACACCAATGATGTTGGCGCCAAAGCGGTGAAAGTCGGTGACGCCATTTTCTTTCGGATCGCGCTCGGCGGAGCCACGGGGCATAAGGCCTTCGCCCGCGATCTGGGCGTCCTGGTCGAGCCGGAGGAGTTGAACAAGGTTATTGTTGCCATCGCTCGTGTCTATATCGCCAACGGCAATCGCGGCGACCGCAAAAAGGCCCGGCTTAAACATTTGCTCGAAACCTGGTCGCTGGAAAAGTATCTGGCCGAGACGGAAAAACTGCTTGGGCGCACATTGCAGCGCGCTTCCGCGGATGCGAAGCCGGACTATGGTGAAACGCGATTGCCGCATACCCACCTGGGTGTTTATCCGCAAAAGCAGAAAGGTCTGAATTATGTCGGGGTCGCAATGCCGGTGGGCCAAATCACCCCAAAACAAATGGTCCGCGTCGCGGAAATCGCGGACCTCTACGGTTCCGGCGAAATCCGCCTGACGGTTTGGCAAAATTTCATCATTCCCAACGTTTCCGATCCCTACGTCGAAACGGTCAGGAAAGCGTTAAGAAAAATTGGCTTTGATACGCAACAAAGTTTATTGCGCGGCAGCATCGTCGCCTGTACCGGAAATTCCTATTGCAAATACGCGCAGTCGAACACCAAAGCACACGCCCTGGCGCTGGGCGATTATCTCGATAAGCGGCTAACGCTGGATAATCCCATCAACATCCATCTAACCGGTTGTCCCAATTCCTGCGCCCAGCATTACATCGGGGACATTGGGTTGCTGGGCACAAAAGTTCGCGGAGAGGACGGCTATCATGTTTTTATCGGCGGCGGTTTTGGCGCAAACCAATCGGTCGGCCGCCAGATTTTTTCCGGCGTGTCGGCGGAGGAACTGAAACCGACGCTCGAAAAGATGTTAAGGGGATATTTGCGGAGACGCGCTTCGGGCGAATCATTCCAAAAATTTGCCACACGGCACGATCTCAATACGTTGCAGGCAATTTTCACAAACGACGAATAAAAGTTCATCGCGCGGTCCAATGTCAAATGCCACTGCCTAAAAATGTCCGCACGGTTTGCCCCTATTGTGGTGTTGGTTGCGGAATGATCTTGTCCGTACAGGACGGACGTGTCGTTAAGGTGACGGGCGACCCAAACCATCCCGCAAATTTTGGGAGGCTCTGCACCAAAGGCCTGACGTGCGCCGAAACGCTCACCGCGCCGGAAAGATTGCTGTCGGCGTACTCGCGGAAAGATCGCGGCTCAGAGATGCAACGCCTGCCGGTGGGCATGGCCATCGCCGAGGCCGCCGCGCGATTGAAGGACATCGTCAGGCAATCCGGCCCGGATTCCGTGGCGTTTTATGTTTCAGGCCAATTATCCATGGAAGCGCAATATCTCGCCAATAAACTTTGCAAAGGTTTTTTGCGAACGAACAATATTGATTCCAACTCGCGCCTGTGTATGTCCAGCGCGGCCAGCGGCTATAAATTGTCGCTCGGCGCTGATGGCCCGCCCGGCTCGTATCAGGACATTGATTGCCTGGACTGTGCCCTGGTCGTTGGCTCAAACATGGCGGAATGCCATCCCGTTCTTTTTTTGCGTTTGCTCGACCGCCAAAAGCTGGGGGCAAAAATCATTGTCGTTGATCCGCGCCGCACCCCAACGGCTGAAACCGCGGATTTATTTTTACAAATCAAACCCGGCACCGACCTGGCGTTGTTGAATGGGCTGCTCCATTTGTTGGTGAAGAACCAACAGATTGATGAAGGATTCATCAATCAACATACGGAAGGTTGGGAGGAGGTGCGTTTATTCCTGGGAGAATTTTCGCCCTCGCAGGTCGCGAAAATCACCGGTTTGCGCGAAAACGATATTTGCCAGGCGGCAAAATGGATTGGAGAACTGCCGGAGTTCACCACGTTCTGGACGATGGGCTTGAATCAAAGCACGCACGGAACGTGGAACACGAATGCCATTTGCAATTTGCACCTCGCGACCGGGAAAATCTGCCGCCCCGGCAGCGGCCCCTTCTCGCTGACCGGCCAGCCCAATGCCATGGGCGGGCGGGAGGTCGGTTATTTGAGCCACGCGTTGCCGGGCCAGCGTCATGTTGCCAATGCCGGCGACCGGGCCTTTATCGAACAATTATGGCGGCTGCCTCCCGGCACAATTCGCGCCTCGCCCGGCCTGGATGCGGTTGAACTTTTCAAAAAACTGGAGACCGGCGACGTCAAAGCCGTGTGGATCACGGGGACCAATCCAGTTGCTTCGATGCCCAATCGCGGACGCGTCATCGCCGGTTTGCAGCGCGCCGAACTGGTGGTGGTCACGGACGCTTATCATCCGACGGAAACTTCAAGATTTGCCGATATTCTATTGCCCGGCGCATTGTGGGCCGAAGCGGAAGGCACGATGGCCAATTCCGAGCGAACAGTTTCATTGATGCCGGCGGCCATTGCGCCGGCCGGTGATGCCCGGGCAGATTGGGAGATCCTCGCGCAAACGGCACGGCATCTGGGATTTGGCGATAGTTTTAATTACGAGAGCGCCGGCGACGTTTTTGACGAAATTCGGCAATCGTGGAATTTCCGGACCGGTTACGACCTGCGGGGCATCTCTTACGACCGGCTGCGGCGGGGCACCTGCCAATGGCCGTGCGGACCGGATGAAAAGGAGGGGAGGAAAATCCGCTATGCCGTTTCGCCTACAGGGAAAAAATCCGCCGGCCGAACCATTCAATTCCCGACGGAATCCGGCAGGGCGCGATTTTTTGCGCGTCCATGCCTCCCACCGGCGGAATTGCCCGATAAAGATTTCCCCTTCGTGCTTGCCACCGGGCGAGTTGCCCATCAATGGCACACCCTGACAAAAACCGGGAAGATTGCCGTTTTGAACAAGCTTAATCCGGGGCCGTTTGTAGAAATCAATCCGGAAGATGCCATTGCGCTGGGCGTCGAAAATGGAACTTTGGTCAAAGTCACCTCGCGGCGCGGTCTGGCGGTTTATCCTGCTCAAATAACCCGGCGGGTCCGGCCAGGGGATTGCTTTGCTCCCTTTCACTGGAACGATTTGTTTGGTGAAAATCTGGCGGTCAATGCGGCGACGAATGAAGCGGTGGACCCAATCTCGTTGCAGCCGGAATTTAAATTCACGAGCGTGGCGCTAAGCAAAGCAGCGTTGGATGAGAAACGGGATTTTACGCCGGAACAAAATGAAATTTTAAGCGAATGGCTGGCTTTCGCGCTGCGCCACCACAAAGCAAACGGCAATGCTGCTTTAACGCTGCCTGAAACGGCGCCATTCACCGACGGCCAGCGCCGGCATATTAATGAATTGTTCGCGCAAATTTGTGCGGACTCTTCAAACCAGCACCCGTGAAGCCCCTATTGAACCACATGAAAATCCGGCAACTCTACATTTCACCCGGTCACAACTATTTTGGCCATCACGGACGACCCGCCGGCGGCCATCCCGTGGTTGAAGTTTTGGAAATTGAATGTGTCGCCGGCTGCGGCGTCCCGGGAGACCGTTTCTTTAGCCACAAAGAGAATTACCGGGGACAGATAACCTTCTTCTCACGGGAAATATTTGACGGGATGTGCGCCGCGTTGAAGCTTTCTGGAAAATCACCCGGCGCCGCGCGGCGCAATGTCGTGACTGAAGGTGTGGATTTGAACTCGCTGATCGGCGCGGAGTTTGAAATTCAAGGTGTGAGATTTCTTGGAACGGAGCATTGCAAGCCATGTTATTGGATGGACCATGCATTCGCGCCGGGCGCGGAACTGTTTCTCCGAAACGGCGGCGGACTGCGGGCTCAAATTTTAACCGATGGCCGGCTGTGTGCGGAAAGATGAAAACCCTCACAGCCGCGCTATTTGGGGGCTGCTCTCCAAACCGTTCCTCTGCGCTCATATTCCATTTGCACTTCGATTATGTGGGCCAGCTTGGGACCGTAGAAGCGTTCCACGAGCCAAAGCCCCAAATCCAGGCCGGACGTCACCCCGCCTGCGGTCACGACGTCGCCGTCATCCACGACACGCGCGCGAACAATTTGCGCCCCCGATTGCTCCAAATCAATCATAGCGCCATGATGCGTCGTGGCCGGCCGGCCTGTCAAAATTCCCGCCCGTGCCAGGAGCATCGCGCCGGTGCAAACCGAGGCGCAAACCGTTCCGGCCTCGTACAATGATTTAATCATTTTGGGAATCACGCCCCGATTTGCTTCCGCGAACGCGCCGCGCGGTGCTCGGTCTATCCAACCGCCTCCAGGAACAATCAACACGTCCGGCCGCTGCTGCAAATTCAATGGTCCCGCCGGTCGAATCCGCAACCCGTGATTCGCGGTAATTTCGCTAACGGCATCCGCCGTCACCAGTTCCACGCTCGCGCCGGTTTTCGCCAGGACGGCATAATGCAACACTTCATAGGGAGCCACCGCGTCCATTTCGTCAAAACCGTCAAAAATGAGAATTTGAAAACGCATAAATACGATGTTGATCCGCAATTTCGGCCGGACTACGAATACCATAATAACTGACGCGGTGAAAGTGCAGGATTTCAATTAAACTTGAGCTTGGAGATTCAAGTCCTCCCATCGTTACCGTCGTGAGATTTTGCTGTGTGCGCCATTACAACAGCTTGCAAAGCAGAATATGCCGCTCCTACGGAGCTGGCGATTCTCAATCGGCCGATTCTACAAATATGCCGCGCCTACGGCGCTGACGGTCCCCATTAGCCGTCCTGTGGCCCGCGTGAAAGCCCCGTTCAGGGGCGGAATCTTTGTAGAAAACCAAACAAATAGGAGAAAAAGCCCCGCTAGGGGCGACATAGTCCGGCTAAAATTAAAAAAAGTGAGATGCGCCCACTTAACTCCACTCTGCATCTTCAGTTCACTCCATGCTTGCCTAAAAAACAATCGAAAGCTTCCTTCGCTCCGCATTGTTCTCAAATTGAATCCAGAGCAACTGATCGTCCGCCGAATATTTGAAAGTGGCGATCTTTTTGCCACCCAGTTTAACCGATCGCGGCGCCGTATCCGACTTCACTAAAACAATCGCAGGCGTGTTGGTAACGCCTTCGACGAACATTGAAAATTTTTTCGGGTTCCGAGTGATCGGTATCACTCGACAGGCGGAGGCGAGGACGCGCGGCGCATCGCTTGAGACGCGGTCCAGGTCCAGGAGATAGAAACGCGAGCCGGGAGAAATCGCGATCTGATTCCGGACCTTCAGTTCGGAATCAAAAAGATTCACAAAATGTCCCCGCAAAACCCTTGGCGCGCCGCCGATGGAATCATCCAATCCCGCGGCGACAATATAGGGTCCGCGACGAAGCATCAGGTAGTTCTTTTCATCCCATTCCATGTGCGCCTCGGATGCCGCCTGTTTGGCTAATTCGATAAATTCTGAATCGCCGTTGGGAGTATTTGCCATTTGCGCGGGATTTTCGCGCAACCACATCACGGTCCCCTCTCCCACCCTTGCAATCAACGGCGTCGCTCCATTAGCCGCCCGTGGATTGAATCCAAGTCTTTCAAACAAATCCTCCCGGGGCGTCTGGAAATGCAATCCGTTGCCATTCCACCATTCACGGACCGAATCAAATGGATCCGCATCGTCATCACAGACGACGAGGGCGCCGCCCTGCCGCACCCAATCCGCCAGCGCCGCATGGGGTTCAGGACTGAGAGGCTTCATCCCGTCGTAGGTCAGAAACAAAACGTGAAACGGGTCGAGGTAATGGGGGATGGCCACATTTTCCAACTGAACGGGCGTGACGGGCATTCCGCGCATCAGAAGCGGCATGGCCATGCCGTAGATGTGGCCAAGGTTGGGATCACTGGGCGACGGGCCGCCACGTTCAAACATCAACGAATCGCTGACCAACACTCCCAGGCCCGGCGTGCCGCAATCCCATTGGACATCGTCCTGCTTCATGTTTTTCAGGGAATTGAACACCACCTGAAGTTCCGTGGCGTAGGCAGGCGGAATCGGTTTGCGATCCTCGGGAGCCACGCTGCGGGGATAACTGCGGCCAAAAACCCGTTCCGGCCAGGGCGCCACTTCGTAACGTGATACCTCCGGCTGAAAGAGCGACGCGGTCAAGGTGGATTCCCAGTTGCGCTGATAATCAGGCCAATCGTGGTTCGGATTGTCTTCGACCGGGTCGTTTAAATACCACACGCTGCGTCCCGTGGCACGCACCAGGTTTTGCATGACGCCATATTCAAGAAAAGCGGTCTCGAACGTGCGTTCCTTGAGTTTTCCATGATACATGTTCGGCGTGCGGGAGGTTCCAGTCCAGACCTGCGCGATATAGCCATTGCAACCGTTCAATCGCGCCAGGCTTGATTCGGGGCTCACGATTCGCCATTGCGAATAGTTCAGCAAACTGTGAGTGGGAACGTAACATCGCACGTGGCTGCCGGTGCGGTGGTTGTAAGCCCGGACATAATCAAATACCTGCTGCAATAAACGGCGATACAAAAAATATTTCAGTTTGGACGCCCGCCATTGCGCGTCCACGGAACTGTCCGGGGCCTGCCAGTCCTCGCCATAAAAATTTTTCCACTCGCGCTTGAAGCCCGCGGAATAGCCGTCCTGCACCCAATATTCCGGTTCTTCCAGGTAGATGGCCTCCACCTTCGCGTCCAGCGCGCGTTGGATGCCCGTGCACAGGTAATTTCCGAAATTCGTGCCGGGACACATGTAATAAATATCGCCGCCATGACTGTGAAGAGCGCCCTGGCTGTCGGTTTGGACTTCGTCCCAGTGTTTCGTGCCATCCCACTTTCCGTCCAAATAATCACCGTATCCGCCCCACGCCGAGCCGGTCATCATTTGGACGTGATAACCGTGGCGCCGCCAGCCCCGGACGCGGCCAGGCAGATCTTTCCCGATGCCATACACGATCGCGACGTCTGCGCCAATATCACCATAACCGCTGAAAGGCGCGCTGGTTTGGAAACACGTGCGTTCGGCGTCCAGGTTGGTGTCACCACCGGAGCCGGTCAAGTCTGCGGCAAAAAGGGAAAGAGGAAGGAAAAAGATTAAGTAAATGACCCGATGCATCGCTTAGCATAAAATTGATTCGGGCGCAAAAACCAGAAAAATTTGGTTGTCGTTCAGCTCGCTCTGAAATTCAGCTCATCGCGATAATGCAGACAGCGAACGGGGATACACCGAAAAGAGTGCCGATCAAAAGCCACCCCCGGTCTCTATTCCTTTTCCAATTGGTTTCGACAACGAGCACAACCCATAAAATCAGGCAAAGAAGCGGCCCAATAGGTTCGCCTACCAAGGCGCACAATGGCCCTACATTCCATTCCAACACGAACGCCGCGAGCATAGCAGCGAAGGTTAGCAGTGACGAAGCAATAATAATTGCCGCAAGGACTGGAATGCTAAGACGAAGCATCAAGTCAAAATTGCACCCCGGTTCAGAGACGGCAAGCAGGAAATCAGGCCGATAATATCACGGCACCAAACATGGTGTGTGTCACCGGCCGCCATTGCTGGGGCGGCTCGGGGAGTTGAACTTAAGTTCTTCTGTGGGAGTAAAAGACAAGCCTCGCTCGCCTTTGAAGAGTTTTTTCAGCCGCCGGTCGCTGGAACTGCGTTTGCGGCGATTGATGCCCGGGGCCACACGCTGACTTAATTCGCGACGATAGCGCCGACCTTTCAACCAGTCTTGCCAACTGATCGAGCCTTCAATCGGTATCGAGGGGGCTTTTGATTTTGAGTTCATTGGCTACTTCGCGCACCAGCGCCTGGCACTGTATAAAACTGCCATATTCCGGCCGATTCGCAATCCGCAAAACTTCACTCCAGTCCAAGGGTGCATCTCAGTTTTTGTGAGTTAGTGTCAGTATATGTCGCCCCTAACGGGGCTTTTTCTCTTATCTGTTTGGTTTTCTACAAAGATGCCGCCCCTAAACGGGGCTTGAAAGTGCGCCCCTGGACGGTCAATGGTAAGTGGCGAGCGCCGCGGGCGCGACATCTCGGTATTAAAAAATCCAAATAAATTCCCCGAGCCCCATCGGGGCGACATCTTCTGCCTCTTTGCTTCTCAAAAAGTGAGATGCGCCATCGTCCCAGTCCACTGGAACCGTACCCCTTACCTCTTTAACATCCCCGGCAATCCGCCGCCCATGCGGGTCATCATTTTTTGGAATTTGCCCATCTTCTTCATCATCTGCTGCATTTGGAAGAATTTATTGAGCATGGTGTTCAATTCCGTGACGGTCACGCCGCTGCCGGCGGCGATGCGCCGGCGGCGGCCCGCGTTGAGAATTTGCGGGGTCCGGCGTTCTTTGAGCGTCATGGCGCAAACCATGCCTTCCATCCTTTTAAATTCCTTTTCCTGCTTGCCAACGTCCACCTGCTTCAGGGCTTCGGCCCCGCCCGGCATCATCTTGAGGATGCTTTCGAGCGAGCCGAGCTTTTTCATCGCGCGCAATTGCTCCAGAAAATCTTCGAGGGTAAACTCGCCCTTGCGCATCTTCTCCTCGAGCTTCCGCGCGTCCTCTTCGCTGACCGCTTCCGCCGCTTTTTCCACCAGGCTCACGACGTCGCCCATGCCGAGGATCCGCGAGGCCATTCGTTCGGGATGGAATGGTTCGAAATCCTCCAGCTTCTCGCCCACGCCGGCAAATTTGATGGGTTTGCCTGTTACCGATTTTAGGCTAAGCGCCGCGCCGCCACGCGCGTCGCCGTCCAGTTTCGTCAGGACGGAGCCGGTGATTTGCAATGCCTGGTCGAAATGCGTCGCCACGTTGACGGCTTCCTGGCCGGTCGCGGCGTCCAGCACCAGCAGGATTTCCTGCGGTTTGACCAGGTCGCGGAGGCGGACGAGCTCCTGCACCAATGGTTCGTCAATTTGCAACCGGCCTGCCGTGTCAAAAATCAGCACGTTTCGATTTTGCGCCCTGGCAAAATCGAGGGCCTCGCGCGCAATTTTCAAAACATCCGTCTCGCCGCGCTTCAGAAAAACGGGAATTTCGATCTGTTTGCCAAGCGTTTCCAACTGGTCCATGGCCGCGGGACGATACACGTCCGCCGCCACGAGCAACGGCTGGCGTCCCTGCCTTTGCAAGAGGCGACCGAGCTTGCCGCTGGATGTGGTTTTGCCCGAGCCATGCAATCCCACCATTAAGATCGCGGAAGGATTGCCGCTTAAATTCAACGAGGCATTCTGCGAACCGAGCAGGTCCACGAGTTCGTCGTGGATGATTTTGATGATCTGCTGGCCCGGCTGGACGCTCTGGATGACCTCGACGCCGACGGCCTTGTTCTTGACGCGCTCGATGAAATCACGGGCAACCTTGAAATTCACGTCCGCTTCCAGCAATGCCATGCGCACTTCGCGCAGGGAATCGGCGACGTTGCTCTCGGAAATTTTTCCCAACCCGCGCAAATTGCGAAACGCGTTTTGGAGCTTGCTGCTTAGAGAATCGAACATGTTCTACTTTCTTGCGGGGAAGTGACCGCGTCAAGCGCCGGTTATTCCACGACGCGTTTGCCTTCTTTTCGGGCCAGATACTGTTCCCGAATCCATTGGTACGTCACGGCCAGGCCCTTGTCCAAAGGCGTGTTGGGTTCCCAACGCAGGGCCTTTTTGATGAACGTATTATCGCTGTTGCGGCCGGCCACGCCCTTGGGCGCGCTCAAGTCATAGTGGCGTTTGAGCTTCACGCCCGCAATTTTTTCAATCTTCGAAAGCAATTCGTTCACGGTCACCAGTTCGCTGGAGCCGAGATTGATGGGAGTGGCAATCAAATCGTCGCAATGGGTGATCGTGTCAATGCCTTTCAGACAATCGTCAATATACATGAAACTGCGCGTTTGGCTGCCGTCGCCCCAAATCATGATGTCCTTCTTGCCGGAATCAATCGCCTGAATCACCTTGCGCGACAGCGCGGCGGGAGCTTTTTCGCGTCCGCCGTCCCAGGTGCCGTGCGGACCATAGACGTTGTGGAAACGAGCGATGAACGTTTTCATGCCGCGCTCGTGCCAGTATTCCTGGCAGAAATTTTCCGAAATGAGCTTTTCCCAGCCGTAGCCGCGTTCGGCCATGGCCGGATACGCGTCCGACTCCTTCAATGCCCGCACCTTCGGATCTTTCTGAAGGTCCGTGTTGTACGCGCACGCCGAGGAGGAATAAAAGTAACGGCGCACGCCGGCCTGATAAGCCGCTTCGATCATGTGCGTATTGATGAGCACGCTGCGCAGGCATTCCACGCGAAATCGCTCGATGAATCCCATCCCGCCCATGTCACAAGCCAGATTATAGACTTCCACGGCGTTTTCGCAGACCCGATGGCAGTTGTCCTCCTGGCTGACGTCCAGGCAAAGGTTCTCCACGCCCGGAACTTTCAGATACCATTCATAGACCGGTTTTTTGTCCACGCACCGAATCCGGGTGAAGCCTTTCTTCTGAAAATAAAGCGCGAGGTTGCCGCCGATAAATCCGCCGCCGCCGGTGATGACGATCAAATCGTCGTTGGCAGTTGCGGGAGATTTTTCCACGAGCCGTTTTTTAATTTCCATAGTGTTTTTCGATTGTAGGTTTTTTGGGGCAAATTCCCAGTAAAAAAATGGCCGCTTCGCCAAGGATATGGCGGAGCACACACTTTTTACGTGTCTAGGGAAGTAAACGGGTAAACGAAGCGCGGTCCTGCAGAAACCGCGATTTCATTGGGGAATTTGAAGATTTTTCGAGCGGTGGGATTTTTTGCGGGTTTGATTTCGTTTACGGACTTTGGGGGCGTTTGGCGGGTCCGGGGGGCATTGGAAATTGGAAATCTGAGATTTGAAAAAGGGACAAATGGCACGGATGGGACTTAGGGGATGGAGGGGAGGACAAAAGAGGGGCGGATGGGTGGGGGTCGGCGTACCCGCGATCCAGTGGTTTTTC
>JASHPN010000207.1 GCA_030038175.1 Verrucomicrobiia bacterium | reverse complement strand
ACGTGGCTGGTGCGTTCAGTCAGGAGAATGGGTGAGCGCCCGGCTTTAACCGCGCGAACAAGGTCAACCGTGATCAAATCGTTGCGGGATTTGTCCGTCGCCAACGCCGCATAAAGCACGTGCATTTCCGGTTTTTGAGTTGAGGGCGGGAGCCGGAAATTTGTCGGACGTGGAACTACAATATGTTTGAATGGCCGCGCCTGTGCCTGTTCCTTTGCATTCACACGGTAACGAATCGTGCCGCATTGCATGACGATAATAGGATGATGTCCGTCCTTACGTTGCGGCGTAGCGGTCAACCCGGTAACGTAACGCGCCTTCACCTGCCGCAACACCTGCTCGAAACTCACTGCCGACAAATGATGGCACTCGTCCACGACAACGTGGCCATAGTTTGCAACCACATCGTCCACAACCTGCTTGCGGTTCAGGCTCTGGATGATAGCAACATCAATGATTGCTGTGGCACGCCTCCGGCCACCACCGATTTGACCAATACTTTTGATCGGGAGGTTCAGAAATGCCGCTAGCCGTTCGCGCCATTGATCCAGAAGTTGGCGGCGATGAACCAACACCAACGTATTGACTTTCCGCGCGGCGATCAGCCAGGCAGCGATAACGGTTTTGCCAAAAGCGGTCGTCGCACACAGGATGCCATCGTCAAAAGCGAGCATCGCATCGGCGGCGGCCTGCTGGTCTAAGCGAAGCTGACCATGAAATTTTACGTCAATCGGCTGACCGGCAAATCGCTGGTCGTCCAGCTCAACCGTGAGGTTGTGTGATTTGAAAAACGACGCAACCTCATCCTGGCAACCGCGCGGCAATGCAACGTGCCTGGGAAATTCCTCGGCGCATCGGATGACACGCGGTTTGCCAAATGTCGAAAGCCGCATAGCTTGTGCGCGGTAAAATTCCGGGTTTTGAAAAGCCGCCAGACGGTGCAGCCGGTTCAACATTGCCGATGGCAACCCCTCCTTTTCGACATAGACCATATTGCTGCGGATGATTCGTACTTTTTCAGGAAGTGGGTCAGTAATGGGTTTATCTTTGATTTTGCGCGATGGCGGGAGGGTCCACGGGTCTTCGACCGAATCCTCATCGGTGACGCTGCATCGGACGCCGATGATCTCGCCGCTACGTTCGGCGTTGCGTACAATATTATCCACTTCAGCGAACGTCATTCGACGGAGGCTTGACAGAAACGCCCACTGGTCCGGGTATAGATTGAAATCAGCATCGAGAAAAAGGCTATTGCCTTGGGCACGCGGTAAATGTTGCAAGGGCAACGCGATGAGATTGCCAAATCCGCCCTTTGGCATCGTATCCTGACTTGGAAACAGGCGGTCGTAAGAGTCGAGGCCCAGTTCATGCCGACATTCCATCGTCCGGGTGAGAATTGCCGCGCCAAGTTTCCGTGCGAGGCTGGCGGGCAATGGCGTTTCGAAAAAAATCCAGACGTGTCCTCCACGGCCCGAACGCGATCTTTCCAGGCTGGCAGGAATGTTCCAGCCGGCGCAGATTTGGAGAAAAGCACGCACATCATCCTGCCAGGTCGCTTTGTCAAAATCGGCGGCGAGAAACCAGCACGTTTCATCCATCAGCAACGGATAAACACCGGCAGTTAATTTGCCGGTGAGATGGTCGTGAATAACTTGATCCGTCAGTGGAAAATATTCTTTCGGCTCGTCTGGCTTTCTTTGGAACGGACTGCTCCAGATTTTTCGATAAGCGGGTGAATAGCCGGTTTTGCCGTTTCGCCCCTCCCAACGCACCGCATAAACGTCCTCACGCCCGCGAAACAGGCTGCGGAATAGCGTCACCTTCGTTTCCGAACTGGATTTGGAATGTATTGCCGAATCGGCAAAAGAAGTCACTGGCGCTCTGATTGGAGCGGGTGATTCGTATTCAGGAAGGCCCAATCGCTTCCGCAAGTCACGATTTTCTTTACGCAACCGTTCACATTCTGCCAAAGCATCCGTAAGTTTGGCACTAGCGATGACGAGTTCACTCATGCTTGATATTATTCACTTGAGTTAAATTGTGCAGTGTACGAAATCCAATGACAAGCTGCGCGCGCTCGACCACCCGGCCGCTGGAGTGTAGTTTCAGAATGACCGGCGCACCCGTTTTCGCTTGCGAGGTTTTTTGCCATCCAATACCACGCGGCCATATTCCGCCACCCGCGCCTTGCTGGTCTGGACACCCTGGCTTTTCAGCAGGAGCGCAATTGTCCTATAGGATGCCTGCAAGGAACGTCATTCCACAATTTTATCATGGAACGGTTTGAGATGATAAAACACTACGCGCCGGGGATTGGGCTGAAAATTTTTGATCGCCTCATTCAATGCCGCGCGGATGCGTTCGACTTCAGATTCAGTTTGTATGTCCATAGGTCTTGTTTGTGTTGATGATAGGAGTTGCGGGAGGTTCCCGTCTGATAGTTGGAAATGAATTTTCCACCCGGCTGCTATTCTCGTATTCCTCCAGTGGCGGCAGGACCACCTGCGCTTTTCTCGCATAAGCACGGTGAACCGCCTTGCTGTTATGACCGAGGGCTTCCTGAGCAAATCGTTCGGGATAGCCAGCGCATTTCGCGCGTTCGGCCCAGGCGTAACGATATGAATGCAACGAGATGCCGGTGATTTTCATTCGGCGGCAGGCCCGCTGGAAAAGCGCGGCACGATGCTTCTCGTCCATCGCTGCAAGACGGGGAAACAGCAGTCCCTGTCCCGGCAAATCTCGCAGCACCTCTGCCAGAGCATTTCCGAAACGGATAATTTGCGCCGTGCCGGTCTTGGCTCGGAAAAAACTGACCACCTGGTTTTTCCAGTCAATGTCTTCCGCTTTCAGGTGCGCGACATCACTTTGCGACCCGCCAATGTGCCAGCAACACCACAGGAAAGCCCGCATTTCAGGATTCCGTTCACGACTGAGAATCAAATCATGCTCTTCCCGTCTTACCGCCCGCTTTTCCTTGTAATGAATCGGCGGCCATTGGCGTTTCGGAAGCACCGGCCAGGGCAGCCATCCCATGTCCATTGCGAAATTATGAAATCGCCGAAGATAATTGTTGGTGGACAGTTTCCCCTGCTCTAGCACCCGCAAAAAGTGCTCGGCCCTTGTTTCAATCAGTTGCAAGTCTCGAATTGAATCAAACGCTTTTTCACGAATGGCGGTTTCAGAACGCCGCTGATTACTACCCCGTTTCGTTTTGACAAATTCTGCCATGACCTCGTGCCATGCGCGCCTCACGAAATTTGAATCCGTGGCCGATAGATATGCGCGGGCGATTTGTAGGTTGATGGCCGGTTGCTCACAGGCTTCATTTTTGGCGTGAAAAAGCCGTTCCGCCGTCGCCCGGTCAGTGGTTCGCAAACTCTCCTGTTTGCCCGTCAAGTCATCGTGAAGGTAATACCGTCCGCTATTGCCGCGCCGGTAAAGCCGGAATCTCTGTCTCATAGCTGCCTCTCTCTTTCACAGCGATGAATTTACGACAGATGATTTCGACACCGTTAATGAGTAGTGGGCTTGTAGGCCACTAGTAGCCGCTTGTTTACGCCTAGTAGTGACTTGCTGGCATTTCTGCTGGCATTTTCGGCTCCACTTTTTGCAACTCATTGATGCCCAAGCATCAAAGAGTGGTGGCTGGGGGCGGAATCGGCCAAAATTCACCACTACCTGTGGTATAAATAGCAGGTATTATTGTGGTTTCAAGCGCATACTGATGGTAACAGGCGTGAACTTGGCGTAACAATCACTGGCAATTTCACTGGCAATTTTTGGAGCTATCGAAGTCTCCACATCATTTCTCCTGGATTCACGGAAATACCGCTTCTATGTTAACGAGCCTCGGTTTGATATTTCGTGCGACACGCCTTTCGAAGAATTTGCGGCCTTCCTAGTTGACGATTTGCCTGAAAATGCCGGCCACGATGTTGTTTCCAAAATGTAACCTGCACTGTCCGTTTTTCCTCTTGACGATATTGCGCCGATGGTCAAAAATCCTCAACACAGAAATTCAGTATTCTAATGTTTTGCCAATCCGTTTTTTGAAACATTGGATTGTTTTCGACGCAACTGGACTTGAGAAGATTGAGTCCGTTGATGTAACGGACGGCAGGTAGCCGGAAAATTGCAGTTGGGCGGTGGAGGGCCTGTTGATATGGGCAATTCGAGTTTGACAACTGAAGTCATTCGCGAGGTGGCGGCGCCGTCTTCGACACGACGAAGCGGCTGCAGTTTCCCCGAAAGCCTGTCCTGTCGTTATGACACCTTTGTAGCGGGCAACTTAGCATGGTTTTTCCTTCAACGACCATTGAGTCTCCATGGTGGCAAAGAAAGTTTTTATTTTCAAACGTGCTTGTTTCAAATTCTTTTTACGGTTGATTCATCTTTGATTGAAGTAACAGAATGCATTTTTTTGAAACTACAAAATTGTTCGAATTCTAGTGACTAAAACGTTGGAAACACATCTCTGGCACAATAAGGAAATTTATGCCTAACAGACCTCTCAGAAAGAACAAAACCATAAAGAAACAAGGCGTCACACAACCGGCCGGTCCGAAGCTTCCTTCCAATTACCGCCGTCTTGAAGGCAGCATCCGCAACATTCGGGGTGGTGCCAGACGGATTGGCCCGGCAGACCCCAAAGAAAGTTTGATCGTAAGCATTTATGTCCGGCGCCGACCAGGCGCGCCTCCTTTGCCGGATATTCATTATTGGATGAAAAATCCGCCCGGCAGGCGAAAATTCATGACCCGGGCAGAATTGGCAAAAAATCACGGTGCCGCGCAGCAGGATCTCGACCAGGTAATAAATTTTGCGCGCACCCACGGCTTGACAGTAACTGAAGTAAGCAAAGCCCGCCGTCTGGTCAGTGTATCCGGAACAGTTGAACAGATGAACAAGGCTTTTGTTGTCCAGCTCTCCAATTATGAATCTGCGACGGAAAAATATCGGGGCCATGAGGGACATTTGCATATGCCAAAAGACGTGGCCAACAGTGTCGTAGGTGT
>JASHPN010000021.1 GCA_030038175.1 Verrucomicrobiia bacterium | reverse complement strand
GGGTGTCCAATCCCAATAACTTCACATGGCAAGCCATTGCGGTCGCGCCTGATGACGAGACCCTGGCTTTGGCGCCCTATGATGAACCCGTTTACGTCTCGACCAATTTGGGTTCAACTTGGACGGCAATCACAGGCAGTGCAGATTGGACGGGCGTGGCCCCAACGGGCAATGGAAACTTCGTTGCTGTGGCTTCCGGAACGGGCATTTTTACCAATTCCGGCACAACTTGGGTAGAAACCGAAACCGGCGGCAGTTGGACCTCGGTATCGCTTGCCGCCGGCGGGACCGAACTCGTGGCCGCAAATGGCAGCGGGGGTGTCTATGTTTCAATGAACGCAGGAGGCACGTGGAGTGAAGTCAGTGGGGGCGCTTACAGTTGCATCGCCTGTTCGGCGGCCGGCAACCGGATGATTGCCGGAGTCAATGGCGGCCCCCTTTATATTTCAACCAATTCCGGGACGAGCTTTACGGAAGTTACCGGCGTGCCGACGTCGGCGGCCTGGAGCGGTGTGGCGTCGTCATCAGACGGCAGCAAACTGGAAGCCGTCGTTGACGGCGGGTATATTTACACGACAGCAAACTGGGGAACCACCTGGACAACAAACATGACCACGGCTGACTGGACCGGCGTGGCTTCGTCTTCGAGCGGCTCGGCGATGGCTGCGGTGATCAACAACTATGACGTCGCCGGCAGTTATGGCATTTACACATCGCAAGCCGGTTCCCTGTCATCCTCAACACCGGGAACAGCCGGTTATATCAGCGGCGCGCAGGCTTCAGCGGTGGAATTGCAATGCATCGGGAACGGCATATTCATGCCCGTGAGCTTTTACGGCACCATTTGGGGGAATTAAACGTTATTCGGCAGGGACACCGCCCTGCGATGTCTCCGCCCGTAAAGCGGGCGGAAGAATCTACCGAGCGGGGAAGAACGCGTCCAAAACGGTTGCGCCGCTCGGCGCGGCGCGGACGGCGCAGCGCGCCGTCCCTACCATGACTCACCCAGCTGAAAATGCCCGGACTGGCTCAAAAACCTTTTCGGATTTTCGAAGACCACTTTTTCTATGGCGCCGGCCAAATGGCCGCGGCGTTTCATTTCCAACGCAGTTTTCGGAACGGCCAGCGGATCGCTGGCGCCCCAATCGCACGCGCTGTTGAGCCATAGCCGTTCACTGCCGTACCGCTCCAGAATGTCTATCGCGCGCGCCGGCGTGCATTTCGTCTCGGGATACAGCGTCATGCCCGCCCACATGCCGGTATCGAGGACCAATTCAACCGTGTGTTCTTCCACATGATCAATGATGACGCGTTCCGGTTTGATGCGCCGGTCGTTCTTTAAAACGCTCAGGATGAGTTTCGTGCCCTTGAGCTTGTCTTCAAGGTGCGGGGTATGAACCAGAATCAACTGCTCGTGTCGCGCGGCAAGCTCGACCTGCATTTCCAGGACGCGCATTTCATTCCGCGAATTTTTGTTCAGGCCGATTTCGCCAATACCCAGGACGTTGGGCCGGTCTAACAACGGAGGGATCAGCGCGATGACTTCTTCCGCCAGCTTGACGTCCTCGGCTTCCTTTGAATTGATGCAAAGCCAGCAGAAATGTTTCAATCCAAATTTCGCCGCGCGACGCGGTTCGTGTTCTGTGAGCTGGGAGAAATAATCTGAAAAGCCGGCCGCGGCACTGCGATCAAAGCCCGCCCAAAAAGCCGGTTCGCACACCGCCTGACAGCCCGCCAGCGCCATGCGCTCATAATCGTCCGTAACCCGGCTGACCATGTGGGCATGAGGTTCGATGTAGTTCAATGAGTTGATAGTTGAGGGTTGAGGGTTGATGGTTACGCTGATTCCAGCAACGAACAGCGAAGACCGCTTAACATTTTGCCGAGTTTTTCGGCCAAATCGTAGATTTTTTGGAAATCGTCGGCGTTGCGGAAACCTTGTTGCCTGGCGATAAAGGCCTGCGACGTGGTTTCAAAGACCGAGCCTGTGACTATTTCGACGAACCGGGCAAAATCGGGCCTGGAATTTCGCGACGACCCTTCGGCTATATTTGACGAAACCGAGACTGCCGCTCGGCGCATTTGATTTGTCAAACCAAACCGTTCATCTGCGGGAAAAGTTTTGGTCACTGAATAGACCAAACCCGCAAATCCAATGGCTTCCTGCCAGGTATCAAGTTTTTCAAAGTTAAACATATTGTATCTCCATCAACCATGAACCATCAACCATCACCCATCAACCATCACCCATCAACCATCAACCAGCCAGGCCCCCACCGCTCCTTTCCCCGGCGCTTTTTCAATCGGTTCAGTGGATTTGTCGCTGAAAACCAGCAGGACGTTTTTGGCCTTTTCTTTTTTTTCCGGCGCTAATTCACCGATGGCAGCGCGAAATGCTTTGAGCCGGAAATCATCGTCATGGCCCGGCGAGCCGCCCGGGCCGTTTGCCCGCTCAACGCGGTCGAGAAAGGCCGCGATTTCGATGAGTTTATGCCGTGCGTCGAGAAAATAGAGGTCGAGAACCTGCTGGCGTGTCATAACGATTACGATACCCCTTCCTTCATCCACTTCAAGACCCATTGCGCCGCATCCTTCGTACCCGTGTTCAAAACATTATGATCGGCGCGGCCGATGACCTTGTAGTCGCGCAGCGCGGGGCAATTTCGCTTGAGCCAGCGCCGCACCGGCGGCCAGGGCACAATCGGATCAAGAAACCCGGCCAGCCCATAGACGGGGACCGTTGTCTTCCTCGCTATGTCGCGCTGATCATTTTCGCCTAATAAATGGAGGCGGTATTGGGCGGCTTCCCGGTCCTGCGGCGTGCGGCGCGCGACAAACTCGTCCAGCGTCGCCAATGTTTCGGGCGAACGCCGATAGCGAAAACGCGCGTATTTGGCGTAGGCGAAAATGATTTTGACCAAAAACCGCGCCGAAAGCCGCCGGGTCATGCGTTCAGCGAGACGCAGGGAAATCGTGACCGGATGCTTTACAAAACCGCCGGCCAGAATCAGCCCTTGCACGGCGAATCGGCCGCGCGCCAGCATGACCCACGCCGGCTGCGAACCGAAGGACTCGGCCAGCAACCAGCCCCGCGAAATGCCGTTGCGCATCAGACCCTCTTCGATCGCCGCCGCATAATCGTCCAGCGACCATTTGATATCTCGGGGATAGGTCATTTCGACAAAGCGCACCTTGCCGGCCACAGCGCTGCGGAAACCGCCGATCAACGTCCAATCGCCGTGCAAACCCGGCAGATAAATCAACGTCGGCAGCGAAGCGTCGCCGTAGATGCGCAGTTGAAGCGTCTCATCCATTTTATAATCAAGACACAAAAGATTTTAACCACAGATGAACACCGATGGACACAGATTTTCAAGGCACCGTGAGCATCCTTATATTCACACCGGTCATTCTACCAGGACATGTTTCAGTGGCCTGAATTGATAAATTCCCGAGTCACATTGAAATTTTCGATAGGACATAGGCAGGCAAAATGAACGACGAAGACGCGACGGAACAAAGGTTTTTTGACAGGATGAACCTGCCTTCGCTGGAGGCTACGGCAAGGCAGGCATGATTTACAGGATGAGAGTTTTCAACTTCCGGGAGCAGGAGACGAGGCTCAGAGTCTTGACAGGATTACAGGATTAACGGGATGAACTGTTTAGCCGTTAAACGACGGGACTACGCGCACATTTTTTGTGCGTGGGTTTGGAAACGGGGAAACGAAGCTCAAGTGGGTTAGATCACGAACGATGAACAATTGGGGATGCGCAATGAGTGTAAGCGTCACGCCCAGTGCCTCTTGACAGAACAATAGAACCCGGATCATACGCGTCGTAGTTTGCTGCGATATGACACTTATGATACGAGTTGCCGTTGCACTGGATGTTGAGCCTTGGCGCAGCCTTCGCGATGAAGCTTCGGCTCGCCGAGCCAGGCTTGGGGTGTGACTTGCGGGATTTGCCGGTTGGTCAT
>JASHPN010000206.1 GCA_030038175.1 Verrucomicrobiia bacterium | reverse complement strand
CGTCCGACGCGTTCCAGGAGGGGGGACCGGCCGGGGCGAAATTGAATTTTATCAACCAAATCGAAGCCGGCCTGGGGTGATTTGGCATTTTTGATGACGTTTTCGTACCGGCTGCCCAGCACCATGCGCACATGGCCAAAGCGCGAAAGCATCCGAAATACGTTTCGGCAGCGCAACACCGCCCCATAATCCGGCGCATTCAGATCATGGGACGTAATGCAAAGGATATTTTTCATCGGCTGAAAACTTTGTCAAAGGCGAGTGTGTAGTTGAACTTCATCGTCTTCAGAAAGCCATAGCCGCGCGGACGATGCCAGGATGAGGCGGCGAGCCTATCAATCTGAATGCCCGATTTGAAATTCACCAATTGCCGGCGGTAAAGCATCTGCATGAAAAACCAGTCTTCCAGGAGCAGGGCAAGGTCTCCGTTCGTCAACGGACCATCGGTGGGAGGATGCTTTTTCAGAAAATCCGCCGCCCACTCCACGAATTCGCGGCACGCCTGGAGCTTCTGAATTGCCCCGGAGAGTGATTTATCGGAGGAAATATTCCGGCCGCTCAAGCGCCATTTTAGCTTTGGCCCGGGAATAACCCGGATCGGTTTGCGGGCCCCCAGATCGGCGATAAATGCATCGTCGGACGCCCACGCCAGCGGAAAATCCGGGAACCCGCCGCGGATGTCCCAGGCCGCGCGCGAAAAAATGAGTTCCTGGGCCGTGCTGGTCCGGCCGCCGCGCAACCGCGAAACCAAAAAGTCGGAACCGGTTTCGTTTTGCGGATGAGGCGGATTTTCCGACAGCACCCTCCCGCGCCCGTCAATGGAAAGAGTATTGAAACGGTACAGGTCATGGCGGCCATCAGTGGCTTTTAGTTCCAAATGAAATCTTTCGACACATTCCGGATCCATCACGTCATCATCGGAAAAAAGCCAGACCCATGGCTCCTGGCTCATCGCGATGCAGCGTTTCCAATGCTGGACCAGGGAAACGCCGCCGACATTGCGGTTGAACCGCCGGTAGCGGGCAGGCAATGTATTCGAATACTCGCGAACAATTTCGCCGATATTTTCGCCGCTGGCGTCATCTCCGATATACAGTTGGAACCCGCGGCAGGTCTGGGCGGCAATCGAATCCAGGACCTCCGGAAGATAGGCGGCCTTGTAAGCCGGAATGACAATAGCCAACGGATGTTTTGTTTTCATAAATCAGGCTGGAAGCATTTCGGAATTGTTTAAGGTTTTCTCGGGTGTCCGGTCTTGAAGCAAAGGGCGGTATTTTAAATTTGGCAGCATGATGGAACCCCATCCCCGCGCCCATTCGGCGACCGTACCCGCTTCTCCTTCTTCGGCCCGCACTTCGAATGCCAGGGTATCCAGGATCGTATCGAAATCCACCATCCCGCTCCGATTGTCCCCTTTGCCAACTGACACACCGCAGCAATAATAACCGGACGCCAGGGGCAGGCGAGGCATCGAAATTTCAAACTCGAGGTCTTCGCCGCGGCGCAGGCCGGGGCGTTCGACGCCAAAACACGTGCCGATCGGCGCGCCCTCTCGCGTAAAAATGGTCATGCTGAAACGAACCCGCGGCGTACTTTCATGCGCCCGGACCCGGGCGACAAACTTGAAATCCTCTCCCGGCGAAAAAATCGGCACCGCGCGGTCAAAACGGAACGAAACGAAGCGGACGGCGCCGGCGCCCCGAAATTTACGCGGCAGTTTTTCAACTGGAAAAAAGACGGTCGAATCGCTGCCGATGATTCCGACGTACCGTTCCACCGCCTGGTCCGTGGGACCATGGTAAATCACCCGCCCTTGTTCCAGAACGACGGCCCGCGTTGTCAATTGCAGCACGGCCGACATATTATGGCTGACAAACAAAACGGTACGGCCGTCATTTCGGGAAACGTCCTGCATTTTGCCGAGACATTTTTTTTGAAACGCCGTATCGCCCACGGCCAGGACTTCGTCCACAATCAGAATGTCCGGCTCGAGGTGCGCCGCGACGGAAAAGGCCAGCCGGACATACATGCCGCTGGAATAGCGCTTGACCGGCGTATCGAGAAACCTTTCGATTTCGGAAAAGGCGACAATCTCATCAAATTTTCGTTTAATTTCCGCGTGAGTCATTCCTAAAATCGCGCCATTCAGGAAGATATTCTCGCGGCCGGTCAGTTCGGCGTGAAAGCCGGTGCCAATTTCCAGGAGGCTGGCGATGCGGCCAGTGATCTCGATGCGGCCGGCGGTCGGTTCGGTAATCCGGCTGAGGACTTTGAGCATGGTGGACTTGCCGGCGCCGTTGCGGCCAATGACCGCGACCACGTCCCCGGCATTGACATCGAAAGAAACATCTTGAAGCGCCCAGAAATGTTCATTTTTAATCTTTCGCCTCTTCCACCATGCCAGGGGATGGCGGACGAAATCTTCAATGGCATGGCGCAACCCGGGGGGGTTGTATTTCATGCAATCATCGGCGCTCCCGATTTGCCCGATGGAATAGCGTTTCGAGAGATTTTTAACGGCGATAACGGAGTTGGACTGTGACATAGGACTTGTACGGGAATTTCAAATGACGTCAGCAAAGGTGCGTTCCATCTTTCGGAAATACCAAAGACCACTGAAGACGAAAAAGACGGTGACCGCGACCGAGACGGCCAATTCCGGAAAAGGGACAACATTCCCGCCGCCCAGCAGAGACCACCGGAATCCGTCAATAATACCCACCAACGGGTTAACGGAAAACAGCAGGCGCCAATGTTCAGCGGCATGGGCAGGCAAAGGAAAGACACCGGAAACAAAAATTCCAAATTGCACAACGAAAGGAATCACGAACTTAAAATCACGGTATTCAACCGTCAACGCGGCGATCCAAAATCCGATTCCCATGGATATGGCAAAGATCAAGGCCACAAAGAGCGGAAGGAAAATGATTTGAGGCGGAGGCGTAAAATGGCAGTAAAACATCAGGAGCACCAAAAATCCCGCGGAGATTAGAAAGTCCACAAAGCCGACAATGACGCTGCTGGCCGGGACGACCAGGCGTGGAAAATAGATTTTTGACACGAGGTTTGCATTCGTGACGAGGCTGTTGCCGCTTTCCGACATAGCCGTTGAGAAGAATTGCCAGGGCAAAAGTCCGCAGAAGAAAAACAAGGCGGCGGGCGCGCCGCCGGTGGGCATTTTTCCGATCTTACCCACCATGGTGAGGGCCAGCATCATGAGCAGAGGGCGCACCAAAGCCCACGCAATTCCGACGAAAGTTTGCTTGTAGCGAATGAGAAAATCGCGCCAGGCGAGAAAGTAAAAGAGTTCGCGAAACTTCCAAAGATCGCGCCAATATTGCCGTTCGGTGCGACCGGCTTCGATAATCAACGTTTGTGTCATATTAGGAAGGTGTCAATTTTTCCAGTTGAAACATGGTTCTTTCCCAGATTCTAACCGTGGACTCTTTGAACCGCGGCAGGAAGGATTGCGCCCAATAGGCAAACCGCTCGCCGAAAAGCGGCTTCATCCACGCGAACTTCCATCGCAATGGACCCAGCGGGTCCCAGGAAGCGATCTGTGAGGGCGCTCCACCCAGGGCTTTGGCGAGTTCATGCAGTTCCCGGACCAAATCAGGCATCGGTTCCAGCGCCGGCAGCCAGGTTTGCAAATGCAAAAGGCATGCCTGCCGTGTCCTCGGGCTTTCTTCCAATCGCCGCAGGTATTGGGTGTGCTTTTGGACTGAAAGCCAGGCCGATTCAATTTTCTTCTTTGAATTGACATTGCTCAAACTCGAAGGCCCGCTGACCCGATAATAGGTTTTGGCGTCAGGAATGAATTTGACGCCCTGGCTTTTAAGAAGCACCCGGCAAAAATATTCGCCGTCATCGTCAAAGGACAACCGTTCATCCCACGGCCCGGCGGCTTCGCTCAATTCACGGCTGACCAGCCAGGTGCCAGGTTGCATCCAGATATTCTGTGACATCTTTCGCAGCAACCATTCGACGGGCGGCAAATCTTCCCAAAGCGCCGTCGGCCTAAATTCGGCCCGCTTGACCCGATAGAGAAACCGCCCCCAGGTGGACGACAGCAACAAACGTTTATTCCCCGACTTTTCGGCAAAGGCCATTTGCATTGCGATTTTATCCGGAGCGAGAGCATCATCGGCGTCGAGCCACTGAATATAGTCACCGTGACACAGGGAGAACGCCTTGTTTCGTGCCACCGAAGCGCCCTGATTGGGCTGAGAAGCCACAATCACGCCCTTCTTTGAAAACTTCCCGGCGACCCAGAGCGTGCGATCCGTCGAACCGTCATCCACGACAACGATTTCCGTGCGCGGCCAGGTTTGGCGCAGAGCGGAATTAATTGCCTCGGAGATCCATAGTTCACTGTTGTAAGCCGGAATGAGAATTGAGACCAAGGGTTTCATCGTTCCTTTCCTCCCGGGGAAGCGGACGCGGGCTTTCGTTTTCACGCAGCAGTTCTTCATAGACTGCCCACGTGACCGCACTCACTTCGCTCCAGGAGTGTTTTTTTATTGCATAACTCAGGATCTCATGCCGACGGGATTCCAAATCACAAAACAAATCGCTTCGAAAATAAAATTGAATCGCGCGCGCGAGATCGGCGGCGTTTTGCGGTTCACAAACGAAGCCGGTTTTTCCCTCCACAATGCCTTCCTTCAGCGAACCCACGTCCGTGGCAATCACTGGAAGGCCAAAACTGTAGCCCAGGAACAACACGCCACTTTGAAAAATGCTGACGTAGGGCAAAACCAAAACGTCCGCGGCCTTGAAATACGCCTCAATGTCCGCGTCGCAAATATACTCGATTTTTTGGATGACGCGGCCGGCCGGGAATTTGTCGGCGATGATTTTTTGAATTCCGGTCCAGTAGGCAGGCGGGCCTTTGGGCTGTCCAGCGACAACCAGGCGCGCGAGCGGATCCTGCCGCGCGATCGTCTCAAAGGCCTCGACCAGGTATTCGAGCCCCTTGTAAGGCGCAATATTGCCAAAGAACAAAATGACCCGGTCACTGGCATTTAGCCCGATTTGCCGTCGCGCCTCAGCTCCCGCCAGCGCCGTGCGGGGCACGGCGTCATTTATCCCGAATGGGATCATGACAATTCGGTTTTCCGGAACCCGAAAATCTGAAATCAATTCGTTTTTCATTTTATCGGTGTGGACAAAGATCCGGTCGCACAGGCGGTATTGGGCGCGCAGCGACAACCGGTTTAAAAACGAATCGCATCCGTCACGCCTGCCCGCGTTCACATTGTGGGCGGTAAAAGCGATTTTCTTTCCGCACCATTTGTAAAAAACCATCAGCAGCGTCCGGTCGAACAGCTCGAACTTGTTGTTCCATAATATATGAAAAACTCCTGCCCGGGAGGTTGCGGCATAAGCAACCAGGCGAAAATAATAGACTAATACGCGGCGTATTTTCTGCCACAACGGCGCGGTTTCTTTTGAATCTCCGCGCAAATTTACGAAATTCACGCGCGCGGATTGCCGCAAATCAATGCTTGCCTGATCATCGCCCCCTATGAAATCGAAATTTACGGCCCGGGCGGCCAGGGCCGATGCCAGCCCAAGCGAATAATGCGGGTCGCGCCCGGCGGTCAGGATGCTCACCCGGGGGGCGAAGGGGAAGTCGCGCTTTTCCATAGAAATCAGAATCCATTTTCGCGTGGCAATTCGCGAAAGAACAATCTTTGGACGGCTTCCAGAGTCATGACCGCATTGAGTTCCGCGGAATAATCCTTGCGTCCCTCCATGTGCTTGCGGGCAAGGCTTCCAATGAAGACCGGATTCCAGATGCCATTTCCGAGCGCCTGCGAGTCGGCCAGGATTTCGCGCACGTACCCGGCGAGCCTATTCCGAAACCAACTGCTGTAGCGCAGGAATTTGTGCATGCCGGCAATTTTCAATTTTGTCATGACCGGCCCATAAAGAGAATTGAAGGCCGAAACCGGCGACGGCAAACCGGCAGTCGTATAATAATCGAGCTTGAAGGTGACTTCGGACAAGGCGCGGCGCGCGAGAAACTTCAGTCCCGCATTGCCGCCGCCAAAACCGCGATCGGTGGGGATTTCACTCAGAGGGACATTGTTCGCGCGCACGAGTCGGAACGACGGCAGGGAAGATTTCTGCAACGGCGCGGGCGTTTGAAATGCCAGGGCCACCAGGTCGTTGTCCAAAAAAGGGCTGCGAAATTGAAGTTGCGAGCGGCCGGCGGCAAGGTTGCCATAGAGATGCCAGGGAATTTCTTTGAAGGCCGCGAACGAAAATGGATTTGATTGTCTGCGTGAGGACGATTCTCCGCGCGCATGGATTCGCGCACGCCATTCGGCGCCAAACAGTTGCGGTGAAAGGCCCAGCGGTTTAAAGGTGGAATGACCGCGCAGAATTTCGCTCCCGTAATTTCCCGTGAGACGAATCGGAGCGACCTCCCGCGCCTTGCGATTGAGATAGATTTCGTGAGTATGGAAAATCCCCGCGCAGCCATCCGTGGCCAAAACCGTTTTATCAGCGTGCGCGGCGAAATTCGTAAAGAAATTGTCATCCAGACGCAATAAATGATGCTCCAGGTTTGACGCGGCGGCGACGCGGGCGGCGATTTTATCATCGAGCGTCCGGCCATTGCTTCCGGAAAAGGTATAACAGGCGGTATGGCCGTTGGTGTTGGGGCGGCAAGCCATAATCATGCGTGTGTCCAATCCTCCGGTGAGGGCAATCCCGACTTTCGAAGACGAATCGAAATAACGCGGCAGAATCCGTTTAAACGTTTGCTGAAAACGGTCCTCAAATTCAGCGCCGCCGAGGGGAGGCAGGGTTTCCCACGTTTCCATTGAAAAATAATTCTCTTTGCGCACCCTGGCATTTTCAAAGGTCCAGCGGGAGCCGCCCGGCATGATGTGAATACCGCTGAACAAAGTTTTCCAGTTCAGAGTGGACCCGAAGGCCAGGAAGTCGGTCAATCCCTCTTCATCGAACTGCCTTTGTTCAGGCAGCACCCGAAGCAGCGCGCGGGCTTCGCTGGCAAAACAGAACATACCCTCGCATTCATGATAATAAATGCGCTGAATGCCGTAGCGGTCATTGAAGAGCAGGGTCCGCCGCCTGGGTTTATCCACGAGCAGACCGCAAAAAAGGCCATTGAGACTTTTGACAAAGGCCGGGCCCTCGTCCTGGTAAAGGCGGATTATTTCGGCTCCCGCGGCGATTCCAGATCCCGCGAAACATTCACCCGAAAAAAGGACCGAGACGTTTCCCGCCGGATCGGAAAAGATTCCGTCAGGGGAGTCTTCAAATCCCACAATCCCGGCGCAAATTCCCATTTCGGGAACGAACAACGACGCTGATTTATAGAATTTTTCATGTAATAAACTCTCTTTCATTAGCCGCGTGAGGGCACTGCACTCCAGCGGCGGTTTGTTTGATACGATTCCGACAATTCCAGGCATGGTGGAAATTGGAGCCGGCGGGAGGAATTAAACGCTCCAACCTGCTGATTACAAATCAGCCGCTCTAACGTTGAGCTACACCGGCGCAAAAGGATTAAAAGTTAAAAAGGAACAATTAAAAACGAGGACGACGAGGCTTTCAAATGGAACCGCATCCAGGGCAATGAAACTTATTTTGCATCAGAGGGAAGGGGACGCCGGCAATAGAGGAAATTCCGGACCGCCAGCGCCCGCTTCAGGATCGGCGCGGGCAGAAGACCAACCAGGCCCCGGTAAAGCCGGAGGCTGACGGCCAATTTTCCACGCCAGGTCAAAGGGACATAATAGCGCGGAAAATTAATTTGCTCGAAGCCGTTGCGCCGTTTGAGCTCCACCAGGGAACTATCAGTTTTATTGCCATACACATAGTGGTCATAGACAAAATATTTGATCTGTCGCCCAACACACACCTCCACCGCCCTGGCAATGAGCGCGTTGATCGGCCGTTTATCATAGTGCGCATTGGCGGCCAGAATGTGAAGAATGAAGGCGATTTGGTCCACATAGACCATTTTGATGAAGCCAATGAGTTCGTCCTGATAGTACGCTCCGATAAATTCACTGCGTTCCAAATAAGTCGCGTGCTCGCGTTTAATCGTATCGAAATCCTTTCCGAAATGCCAAAAGGGCTTGCCCTGCCTCATCGGAGCCTCGTTATAGAGCTTGTGAATGCCGCGCGCCAATTCCTCGTCATAGGGCGCCGACCGGACCGCCATTCCGCGTTTGGCGGATCGCCGCACGTTTTTCCGCGTTTCCTGGGGCAATGATTCCCACCATGCGTCAAACGTGGTAATGCGCACGGCGGCATAATTGTCCCAATCAAAATGAAATTTGAATTTGGGAGCAATGTCGGGCGGCCTTTGAAAAAACGTGAAATAATCCGCATTGATTCCGCTGCGCTTCAAGGCCGCGATGAAGTCGCCGGGATTGGCAACCAACTCACCTTCGACCATATCCTGATCGTGAATCGCCGCCTGCTTAAGCCAATTTCCGGTGACGATGACCGTTCGTCCCTGGATTTGGGCGGAAGGAACAAACGTCGTTTTTCCTTTGACTCGAATCTCCGCCAATTCGGCGGGCAAAGTGATGGCATTTTCCATGGTTCGGAACGACAAGTCAGCCGACGCTATTCTATTTGGCCATCGGTTCCGGCGCCGGGGCGATGGGGCGCAGGGGAACCGCCGGTCCGTCCGCGAATCGGTTGTTCTGCTGCGATTGGATTCCACGCAGCCATTGTTCGAGCATGATGAGGCTGAACAAAAGTTTGTGATTGTTTTGGCGGCGCGCCTGATGCTCCCGGAGGAGAGTGTGCACGGGCTCAGGTTTCAGTTGCTCATAAATGAGCGAAGATTTGTCGAGCAACATTTCAGAAAACATGCCCCGGGCGCGCGCATTGAACCAATCGTCAACGACATTGACGGCAAATCCGCGTTTTTTGCGAAAGAGAATGCTCGCCGGCAGCATTTTCGCGCAAACGCGCCGATGCAGCCATTTGCGGACGCCGTAACGGATTTTGTGTTTGGCTCCGAGCCGCTGGACAAATTCCACGACGGAACGGTCCAAATAGGGCACGCGCGCTTCCAGGTTGTGCGCCATGGACAGCTTGTCGGCGTACATCAACAGTTCATCGGGCAAGGACGACCGTATTTCCAGAAGCTGAAAACCGCCCAGTTCATCCGTTTGTTCCATCTGCGGCAACACGGCTTCCAGATAGGAGGCCAATTCCCCATCACCGTTGGAGCTACAAGCTGGACGAAACAGGCCATTGACGGTTTCTTCGGGATGCAACGAAAAGATGCTCTCATACCGTGCGATACGATCTTCGATTGCCAGTGACTGGACGCCGCGCTTGAGCGTTTCGTTTCGCGGCAACCGCCGGATGACGGCCCCGAGCCGCGAGCGGACTTGTCCGGGCAACCCGCGCCACAAGCTTCCGTAGTGAATGCCCAGGTGACGGTTGTAGCCGCCAAACAGCTCGTCGGGGCCCTGCCCGACCAGAACCACTTTCACGTCTTCGCGCGCCCGCTTGCAGACAAAATACATGGGAACAATGGAGGAACTGGCCACCGGCTCCTCCAAAAATCCCACAATTTGTGGCAGCGACCTTTCAAATTCCTCCCGGTCCAATTTCACCGCGATATGGCGCGCGCCCAATCGCAGGGCGGTTTGCGCGGCGGATTGAAGTTCGTCATCGGCGAATTTTTTTCCGTAACCCACGGTGTACGCCGGCCAATGCCGGCCGTGCTCATTCATCAGCGCCAGCAGGAGGGCGGAATCCAGACCGCCGCTCAGCAGGACGCCGACGGGCACGTCGGCCGCCAAATGACGCCGCACCGCCCGGCGATAAAGCTCGAGCAGTTCTTCCGCCGCTTCGCCGTCCTTAATGGGATCCGGGAATGGCGACGGTTTGAATTGATACCACCGCTCCTCGCGGCATGTTCCGTTCTCAGCCACCAGCATCGTTCCCGCCGCCAGCTTTTTGATGCCCTGAAAAATCGTTAAAGGCGACGGCGTGTAACGGAACCGGAGGAAGAGCGAAACCGCGGCCGGGGCGATCTCCGGCCTGGAATTTTTCGCCGCGAGCACCGGACGGATTTCGGAACCGAACGTCAATTGGCCGTTTTCGATCCGGTAGTAAATCAATTTGATACCCATGGCATCACGCGCCACCACCAGGCGCTTGCGGCGGACATCCCAAATGGCGACGCCAAACATTCCGTTAAGGTGATTGAAAACGTCCGTGCCCCATTCCTTGTAGCCGTGAACAATTGCCTCGGTGTCCGACTTGGTCCGGAACTGGCGCCCGCGCCGCTCCAGTTCCTTGCGTAATTCGCGATAGTTGTAAATTTCGCCGTTGAAAACCACTTGCACGGAGCTTTCGGCGTCCGACATCGGCTGGCGCCCGCCGGCCAGGTCAATGATGGACAACCGCCGGAAGCCCAGCCCGACGCATCCCGAGATGAACGCGCCTTCATCGTCCGGCCCCCGGTGAAGCATCGAATGCGACATCCGGTGAATCGTCTCAGGATTCACGGGCTCGTCTTTTGAAAAATTAAGCTGCCCGCAGATCCCGCACATAAAACTTGGAGTTGAGGTTTTCATAGTTTTTGAAATTCGCCGCCCGCATTTCATGGAGATAAAACGCGAGGCTGCGAAACATTTGCGATTGCCCCCAACGATGCATCGGCACGTTGTCCCAGCCAAACATCAGTTGTCGCGACCGGAAAGCGCCGTCGGGTTTGACCCAATGGTTCAGGATCCCCCTGATCACAGTTTCCAGGGTGTTTTCGAGTTGGGGAAAATGATTTCGCAGGAGCAGGCATAGATTGACGCACTCGGCGCAGTCATAGAGTTCATGCCGGTAAACCGTCAGCCGCGGCGCCTTCGCAAATGGCCTCGGCATTCCGTCCTCGGAAAAAAGCTTCTCGAGGTAAAAGCCCACGCCGCGGCTGAGAGCTTTCAGGCAGTCTTCATTCCCGGTCAGAAAATAGATTTTCGCAAGCGACTTCATGACAAAACAGGTGTGAAAGTGGTCCACAAAATCGCGCCTGCCATCCACCGCGTAGGGCCACGAACCGTCTTCGCTTTGGGATTCCAGGACAAAATTCAGGTTGCGCGCGGCGACCGCCAGATAATGGGCGTCGCCAAGATATTTTGCCGCGCTGGTCAGGGTAAAGGCGCGATAAGCCGACGCATTTACAACGCCCACTTTGTCGAAGGGCGTATAGGAGCAGGTGCTGGAAGTTTCCGAGAGCCGGAAATCCTTGATATCGGCGCTAACGTGGCGGGCGATGGATTCCAGGATGCGCCGCCATTTCAGATGGGGCTGCAACTGTTCCATTTGCAGAAAAGCCTCGAAGACATAAGGGGTGGTGGTAATGAGCGGCGTGCCCGCTGGAATCAGCCCGCTTCGCGTTACCCAATCGAACGGATAGCCCCAGCAATATTCCTTAAATTGAACGCAGCGGTTTTTTTCAAGCACCGCCAAAAAATGCGCGGCTTTGTCAAAATAAAGTTCGTTGCCAGTCGCTTCATAAAGATGGGCAAAACCCATCGCGTAGTGAGCATCGGCGATGGGCAGGCGCATGGGATGATGGAACCATTTTCTGGCCCGCGGCAAAAACGCCTCGCAAAACACCATCGGCGCCACCGCCGCCATTCCCAAAGCTTTATGGCGGTAATAAAGCGATTTGGCGAACCCTCCGGTTCGGCTTGCGTAAAAAGATTGATGGTCCCAGGAAACCTCGCCATATTGCTCAAGCCAACGGGCAAAGTTCTCCAAAACCTTTTGAATTTCAATTGTTTGCATGTGTTCCTTTCCTTGAATGCAGCGACCCCTCATTGGCTGGCTCGGTTCGCTTGCCTTGTTATTGTGAAAAGCTCCGGGCCATCACGTAATTGTCGCGAAATTCACAGAGATACCGGCGCAGCATGGCCTTGAACCGGTAGGGCAGTGTTTCCCCCGCAAATCCGTCCTCCGCAAATTCGCGAAACAGGATCCGGACAATTTTTTTCTCGCCCGGCTCCAATTCAGTTTGAAAGGCAATGCCATTGCGCACGGTCGTCCAGGCGACGGGGGCGCCGTCCACCAGGATATCCTTCACCTGTTCGGGCGCAGATTCGGTTTTGCGGATGCAAAAATATTCTCTCTGACCATTGGGGTTTTCAATGACCGCTTCCTTGCCAAACATTTCGACTTCCATGACGTTTGAAGAAAGCCGGCGCCGCCGAAAACTGCGCCGGACCACGCCGCCAAGGTCACGCCATACCAGCCGCGCATTCAGGCGGTTTAGCCGTTCAATAAATTCAACCACATGACGGCAATCGTCGTGGCAATCGTTGTGATGAACGACCGCGATGCAGGGTTTGCCGAGCATGATGTCGAAGGCAAAATTTTCGACGCCCTGCCACGGATAACGCCGCGTGAAAATGGGAAAGCTGTCATAGTTCATCACGGCCACGTTCCAAAAATCGGAAATCTTGAGCGCCGGCGGCTGCGGATCAACGCTGATCACCTCGGAATTGACGACCCCGATGAATTCGCTCCCCTTGAGCGCGCGCATGGCTGTTTCTGAAAACACGCCTTGCGGGAAAACCATGACGGGGGCGTGCGGCAGGCCGGTTTTCGATTCGTGTCCTCGCATGCGTTTGCAGGCGCAATTGACTTTCCAGTGCAGCCGCCCCCCGTTTCGAATTCCAAACTCCCCGCGCGTATGGTCGCAACCGTGGACCGAGAGTGATAGACTCTGCCGGTTATTTTTGAAAAGTTCGACCACGCGCGCATGGCTTCGCCGCCAATTCCACGGAATGAAAGCAACGCTGGAAGTAAAATGGTGGCGGGACATCAGTTCATTGAGATGTTCAAAATCCAGGAACCCATAGCGCCGTTTGAGCGGCGGATCATCAATGATGAGGCAGGCGTTCGTTTCTTCGGATTGAAGGCACGTGCCGGCAAACGCCCACTTGATATACATCACCACCGGCACGGCGGAGAGAAAATGGCCGCGCACGTCAAAATTTCGCCCGTCGAGCTCCGAATCAATATCAATCACACCGGCCGTTGATAAAAAGAATGGAACGCTTCCCCGGTTCATCTTCGCAAAGACCGCCCCCTCATCGCATGATATAATTTCTTCCGCCAATTCGGACTTTATTACAATACACTCCCCGTTTGCGCCGCGCGCCGGGCATCCGATACCCGCCATGACGCCCGAAAATCCGTCGGATCCGCCGCCAACGCGATACTCACTGGTCGTTGATTTCTGCACCCGGATTTTTTCCCCGTCCATTTTATTCACTAAAGGGGTCAGCGATTCGATGGACTTTTCATTATACGCAAATACCGAATGCACTCTTTGCGTCCAGAGGCGATTGTTCTCAGATTTTTCATCATCCACCAGCCGCGAAAGATCCTCGACGGCGCCCATCAGCCGGACTTTTGGTCCATCCCCCGAATCCGGCAACCTTTCGGCCTTGAAATGAGAAACCTCTTCGAGTTGCGCGCGGATGCCAAAGAAATCGAGCAGGCGGCACAATTTTTTGGCAGACGCGCCGGATTCAGCGCTGGTGATGACAATCGCTCCGTCCATAAACAGATCAGGACACCGCCGCGTCCGCGTGGCCGGCCGCTGTGGATTCGCCGGCCAGCTCAAACAAAAAATCGGCAAGGCCCGCCGCGGTCATGGTCCTTGGAATCGCTCCGTCCCTGGCATTCAGCGCTTCGGAAACATTGAGCCTCAGGCCCGCGGTTTCCGCCAGTTCGTCTTCCAATGCGATCACAAAGTTCACGAAACCCATTGAATCCAGTAGCGCCCCGTCGCCTAATAAAACCGTCCCGTCTTCCTGGGGCAGTGAGTTCTCGTCCGGAAGCACGTCATTCACGCGTTTCACGGCGTTCCAAACAGATTCTCGAATTTGTTCTTTTCCGATCATGGGGTCGGCACAGGCAGGTGCTTTTCATTGTTTTCGGAGCAGGCCCGGTTCGCCTTTGTCCCGCGGGATGGCGATTTATTTGAATGCGGGCGAATCGGCGCCAATCCCCGGATAAAATCGCCCATATTCTCCGCGGTGGCCAGGGGCACCGTAGCCGTCGCCACGGCTTTAGCGGGCGGATTGGCGACAAACATATGCGGCGCGACGTCATGATTCAGCACCACGCCCGCCCCGATCACCGCGCCATCGCCGATGGTTAAAACTCTCCCCGCGCCGGCGGCGACGACCACGTTGGGACCAATCCAGGCATTTTCCCCAATGACAACCCGGCCCGATCCGCGCGTGTGCGCGAGGATAATCGTCCGGAGGGCGATCTGCGCGCCGTCGCGAATGTCAACCGCTTCGGGATACTCATTCTCCAGATAGACTTCTTCGCCAATAAAAACGTTTTTCCCAATTTTAACGCCGCGCAGTCGGTGCAGCATGGGCCGCAGGCTTGTGGATCCGGGCAGCCACCGCGCCAGGGAATGCAGCAGCCGGTTAAACATTCGGCGCAAGACAGGCTTCTTCATATGGCCGGCTAATTTGAATATGGGCCGGAAAAACAATTTCCCGCCCGAGGGAAAGACGAAAGAGGTTTCCTTCGTTCCGCAGCCAGGGCTGGGCGAGCAGCCAGTTTTTAATCGGCTGATTTTTTTCCGTTTGAATGTATTCGATCTGCAGCTCATGGCAGCCCTCGTTCCGCGCCTTTTGCGCCATGAGAGAAAGCATGGCCTCTTCCACGCCCCGCCCCATGACCCGGCAACTCAACAAAAAATCTATCACCCGGCCGCACCCGCTATCGGTGGCAAGACTGCTGATGCCGCATAAACCGTAATCCCCGAATTTGTCGGCCACGCGAAATGTCCACAGACAACGGTTCTCCATTTCCGCCCACGCCTCCAACTCGTGGGCGGCCAGCCGGCGTGTCCGCAGGTTCATTTGATTGGTTTTATTGAGAAGCTGCGCCGCCCGCTCCAGGTTTGTTGTGTTCAAAAGTTCGGCCGCCACGCGAAGCTCAAGGGCCGCAAGCCAGTCCGCCGTCGAACGAAATTCAGCCCGATTCGCCGACCGTTTTTGGTCGGCCGCATACATCCGTGTGCGGGCCCGGTCCTCCGCGCTGAATGACGGATTGTCAAAACATCGCAGGCGGCAAAGGAATTCCGGATATTGGATCGGGTCTGCCGGCAGCTCCGGAACCAGCACCTGCGGCAATGCCTCCCGCACCCGTTCGCGTTCGAACACGCTGTCATCCAGGAACACTGCCGAATCCAACCCCAGGTTCAATTCGCCCATCAAATCAACAATATTTTCCGCCTTGTCTTTCCAATTAATTTTCCAGGCGGAAAAATCATTCAGCCGCAGGATCATTTCCGGATGATTACGGATCGCGTTTAGGGCAGTCGCTTCGTCATTTTTGCTGGCGATGGCCAGTAAAATTCCGCGGCCGGCCAGCCGTTTGAGGTTTTTCTGAAAGTCGGCATATGCCTCGCCAATGGAATCATGTCCCCCAAGGCGCAATTGATCGCAACCGTCGTCGCCAACCACGCCTCCCCACATCACATTGTCCAAATCCAGGATAATCACCTTTTTGCCCAACCCATGCATGCCGTTGAGCGCCGCAATCACATCGTTCGCGGCTTCCTGAAACACCGCGTTTTGAAAGGGGGTCTTCGAGAGATACCAGAGCCTGGCGCTGTAGGGCATCACGCCCGCCTGCACCAGCCACCGATTGGCGTCGAGCACGACCACGCGGTTTTGCCCGCGAAAATGTTCAACGAGCCGTTGATTCATCTGCGCCAGGGCGTTGGCGACACCACATTGGCTCGTCAAATCCGCCGGTCCCAGGCCCCGGAAAACGAAGGGAATGACCCAGGTGGGCAGGATTACGGTGCGGACCTCCGCGGGAATCTTTTGGACCAGGTTGCAAAATGAATCCACCTGCGCCAACAGCTCCTCCAGGGAAAATTCCTCGAACCCGAGAACTTTTTGAAAATCGGGCGCGGCGAGTTGGGGCAGCGTCCAGACCAGGGCGGCATGGCAACCTTCCTTCCAGAAGGGATGGTGGTTGTCGAGCAACAACGGCGTTAATTGGCCATACGAAGCTTCCACGCACTGAACCTGGGCGTCCCGGCATTTTCTCAGCAACGTAGCGAGATTGCTGGTATTGAAATCGCCGGTGACGGCAATTTTGTAGGCAGGTTTTGACATTTTCCAAACAGAGAAGGCGGTTACGGTTTTTTGCCGTAGATCATGCGGTGCCAGCCCCAACGGCGGCCAATCCATCTTTCAAGTTTTAAAGGAATCAGCTTTCCCAGAAATGACCAGTGGTCTGAATTGAACTCCCATACCTCCTGGCGAACGTTGGCGAAATCCTTAAAGAGAGCGGTCGCTTCGCGGTGATTATAAACGTCAGCCAACGGACAAAACGGCCCATCGGTATTCATACTGATCCATTCCTGTTTGGTCATTCCCCGTTTTTGGAGCATCATGTCACGATGCCCCTCCAGCGTTTGGCGGTCAAAACCGGTGATCGCCGCAATGATCGCCGGCATGGGTTTTGGCAAAAGGCACATCCGGAAAATTTTTCTCAAAAACATTATTTCGATGTAATAATTAATCGAGGTCCGGTTATACAGCATGACGGTAAAGGTCCCGCCTTTTCGCAGCACGCGATGGATTTCCCGAACTATTTTTTCCGGCGCCGGCGAATGATGAATCACGCCAAAGCTATAGACGTGGTCAAAACTGGCGTCCGGGAAGGGAAGCGGCGCCTCGGCGTTCGTCGCAACGAACGTGCCGGAGACATCAAATAGAGCAAACCGTTCCTCGGCCATCTCGATGGAACGCGGCGTCAGGTCAACGCCCGTATATTTTGCGCCCGCTTTCGCAAATTCCAGTCCGTCGGTTGCAATGCTGCACCCGATTTCGAGCACTTCTTGGCCGCGCAAGGCTGAAAAATTGGCAACTTTTGGAACATGCCATTCCCGCCCGCCATACCGCTTCTTCGAGATTTCCTCGAAATACCGCCGGCGCTCCGGCGCCTGCGACAAGTGCGACTGGCAGGGATTGGCATTCCAAAATTCGCGAACATCGGCAACCTCGAGTTTCATAGTTTATTCACTTTGCCCTTCCAGGTTAAATCCCGAATCACCCGTGTTTCGCCTGGCTCCATTTCCTTTGACATCAACGTAGAATTTTTCAATCCGGTTAAAACGCACAAGGTCGCCGAGGATCGCTTTCAGTCTTTGCATTTGTTCGCGCCGGTGAAATCGGATCAATCCCGGCGAGACCGGGCGTTTCATCCGTTTGACGGCTGCCCAGCAGTAGCCAACCAGCAACCCCATTCCTCCGAAAAAATACGGCCTTTTCCCAAGCCGATAAGCGACGCGGAAAAGCTCCCAAACCGGCGACCCGCCCAGGTAATAGTCTTTCATGCCGTAGTCAAACATCGCCTGCACGCTGTTCCTTACCGCCGTTCCCGTGTTGCGATGGTGATAAAAACGCCGTTCCGGAAAATTTCGTGTTTTCCACCCCAGCATTCGAGCGGTCGTGACGGCGATCCAGTCAATCCCGCCGGCCGGGTTGGCGATATATCCGCCAACCTGTTCAAAGCATTCCCGTCGAAACATCTGGCACGCGCCGTGAACGGAGGTTTCCCCCTCGAAACTGTCCCGCGTCGAGTCCCAATTCTTTTCGAGATACGCCGTCCCGGCGACTCCGAGCCGGCCATCTTCAGAAAATTTCCTCATAAGAAATTCAAAATGATCCGGCTCGAACGAAATGTCGGCATCCAGATTTCCGACAATGTCGAATGGAATCGCTTTGAGAAATTGAAAGCCGGCGCGGACCGCTTCCGCTTTGCCGCCAAAATGCCGGTTCGGCGATCCGGTGCGCCGGATCAAGGTAATCCGTGGAAAGCGCGCGACGTAGTCTTCGACAATTTCCGCCGTGCGGTCCGTCGAACCGTCATCCACAATCACCCAGTGTTCGGGTAATTGGGTTTGCGCCGTAACCGAGTCGAGCGTTTTGGTAATCAACGACTCCTCGTTTCGCGCCGATGTGACAAGCACATATTTCATCGTTCCGAATAAACTACGCGTGCCTAGGCATAACAGACCGGGACAAAATCCAGGTGCCTTTCCCCCGGCATGGGCGGACGCAAGGGACACGCCCGGCTGGGCCAGATGCTGCGGTCCTCATAAATAAAAGGCTGATGCCGCTCGGGCAGGGAATGGGAAGATTGAACTTCCACCCTGTCAAAACAACCCTGGTATCGTTGAAAATAGTCCAGGCCGGGGGCGCGAACATGATAGCCCTCATTTGGATTTGCTTCGGGATATTCCACCGTTTTTTCGCAAACGATGGGCACCGGCAAAATGGCGATGCCGTCAGGCTTCAAAATCCTCCGAATTTCCGAGATCGCTTTCCGATCGTTCGGGATGTGTTCGAGCACATGTGACGCAAACACAAAGTCATAGGTTCGGTCCCCGAACGGGAGATTTTGAATATCCACTTTGTGAGTGACATTCTTCATGCATAGATCGGCCGTTTCGTAGGCGGCAAAACGGTTCGACAATATGGACGTAAAGAATGGCTCCGGCGCGAAATGAAGTATTTTCAGTCCGGACGTGTTCGTGGTTTCGAAAAGCTGCATCAGGACCCAGTGCTGCAACCGATGTCTTTCCAACGCGCCGCATTGCGGACACCGGGCATGTTTTCTAAACCCTCCAAAATTGTTCACGTCTGCAAAGGGCCCCTCGTAATTACAGACGGGACACTGGAATTGTTCTTTGCCGCGGTTCATTAACCGAAACAGCGGCAATGGAGGCCGAACTTTGTTTTTGAAACGTTGAATCAATTGAGCCATAACCGGGATTCAATTCGTGCTGCCAATTATTTTCAGGTTGGAAGGCGGCAGGGGCGCCGAATTCGTGCTGGGCGGAGAATTGGTGTTGGGCGGCGTATTCGTGTAGGTCCCGCCGCCGCCCAGGCTGTTAGTGCCGACCAGCGGGTGCGGATAGACAAAAGGCGTGTAACCGGGCATGGGTGTGTCGTTATAAAAATCCCGCCCTTCCTGCAAACCCGGATACGGGCTGGTTTCTTCCGAATGCGCGCCGTTGAGCGTATTGGACCAGCAATAAATGCCCTCTAATGCTTCGCGCGGCCACGCCGCCACCCCCAATGCGCTGTCAATTGTGACAAGAATCCCATTGGCGCCCAGCCCTTCGTCCTGCAATAAATCGCCTGAGCCGCGCCCCGGCTGGTCCAGGGCGGCATAAACATAGTGAAGTTGGAAATTGTCGCCGTTGTTAAAAGTCAACACCTGCCCGGGAACCAGGCTCGGCGTGCTGTTGGATCCCCCCATGTAATAAATCGTGTTGACGGTATTCGAAATCACCGGCGAAAACAGCTCGCTGTTGGTATCGAGCAGGGAATATCCGTACCACTGGTTCGTTGCCCAATTCGCGCCCGCCACCTGGAGATAAGTCGATCCATTCGGCCCCGAACTAACTCCGCTTAAATAGAGTGTTGGGCTGTTCGAATCGTACGGAGATAGTCCGTCCGCGCCCGCGAAAGGGTCCCACTCGCTGTAATAAGACAGCGTGTAGCGATAATTGCGTAAAGCCAGGAGTTCGTTATATCCCGTGGCCGTATTGCTGAATATGACGCCGGAGCCGCCGCGCACCAGCATGGCGGCATATAGGGGATAAAAGGGAGCACTGGAGGAACAGGTAAACGTATTGCCATAAATTTCGAAACTGCGCTCGCTGCGATTGCGGCCGCCACTCTCAGTGCCGTGATTATTGAAACAATCGTTGCAGACGGTGTTATAACGAAATACGATCCGCGCGCCGCCCGCTCCATCACAGGCTCCCACGCTGGCGACATAGGGTTCAAGGTTGGTCATGTAATTATCCTCCACATAGAGGACGTTCGAACTGTTCTGGCCGTAGGTTGGCGGCTGGGACCAGGAGACATCGCCTTCGCCGTCATTGGGAAAAGCGCTGTTATCCGAGACGGAAATGGTCAGTTCATAAAAAATATTGTGATCAACCACGCTGAAAGAGTTGCCGTAGGTGCAAATGCCTTTGGCATAAAGTCCGTTAAACACGTTGTGATCAATCCTCCAGGAAGTGCCGGCGGTCCCAACCGCCTGGATCGCTCCATAATAGTTAATGCTCGTATTGGTGGTTCCTCCCTGAAATTGAATGTTCGAAATTTCAGTGAGCTGGCCGGCAACCGGATAAAGACTGATCATCTGGTAGGTGGTGGTGCGGTTTTCCTCGTCTATGAGGACCGTAGCGTTGGTACCCGCGCCGTTTAAAGAAACGCCGTTCAAAATCAGCGTTTCGCTCCACGTATCGGTCCCGGCCGGCAATTGCACGGTATCGCCCGGGGAGGCCTGGGCCACCGCATTGGACACATCGTTAAACTGGCAGCTTGCCGCGTTGATTACCGCGGCATGGCTGGAATACTCCGCCAGGAGAGAGCAAACCATCATCAACGCCATGACAGGCAACTTGAACTTGTGAATTCTCATTTCATTTCGACAAAATGGATTCAAAAGAGGTTGAAAACTTTTGCAAGTATTAGGAGGTCTTGCTCCTTTTTAACAATGGGCCTTGCTAATTATCGGCCGGTATGAAACCCAGGGTCGGCCGCTTAAACGCCGCCTCAGGCACGCGCTCGGGAACGTGATCGGCCGCAACCCGATAATCCATGGCGATCAGGAAAAAGATAAAAAATGGAAAGCCGTTGAGACGAAATGCGGCCTCGGTCCAATTGTAAAGAATGAACGAAATGAGATAGGCGAGGCGGAAGCGGCCAAATTCAAAATTATGAAACAGTTCCCGGCGGGACTTGGCGTAGGCGGCGAACAGCATGGCTACGGTGATGCCCACGCCGATGAATCCCAGGTTTAAGTAGGTTTCGAGATAGCCGTTATGCGCTTCATTGAGAGCCGGCTGAACACTTTGGATTTCTTCCCGGCGTTCTCCCAGCCAAAAGCTTTCGTAGCCCGTTCCAATGATCGGATTAATGTCCCAATTCCACAACATCCGCCAAATATCCGTTCGGCCGGTCAACGTTTCGTTCCTGCCCAGAAAATGAATGAAATCACCCATAAATCCTATTGTTCCGGCAAGCGCACAAATGGCAATTCCCGCCACAATATACGCACCCGCGCGGCGGGCCTGGACCCAGCGAAAGCCGAAAAACAGGATAATGGCCGACCCGAGCGCAAACGCAACCAGCGATGACATGCTTTGGGCCATCTTGAGCAGCCATACATCCATCGCCAGAAGTCCGGCACCGAGGCCGAGTTCGTTCCATTTTGCCTTGCTCCGCTCCCATTTCAGGACGTGCAGCAGGTGCCAAAACAGGATCATTCCCAGGATCCAGCAGTCAAAGCCAAGTTCATTTTTATTCGTGCTGATGCCCGTATTCATGGGCGCTCCGCTCCATGGATCAAAATAGCGGCCCAGGTCCGGGAAATATTTAATAAAGAGGATCGAAACCGGCAGCATGAAATAGGCGCAGCGTTTTCCCAGCACCGCAAGCGATTCGGTTGGGTTCGCCTCGGTCAGCACAATCAACGCCATCACCGGGTCTCCCAGCAGTTTAATCCAGCGTTTGAACGAAACGTAGGGGAAATCCGACCATGAGATTGCAATCAGGCAAAACAGGAGGTAAATGGCAAGCCACCGATTATGTCGCACAAATTGCGCCAGAACGACGCGCCTCTTCCGGAGCACGAGCAATCCCGCGGCAATGAGCGCGAAGTAAAAGGCCGCGTCAATGGGACTGCCGTCCTCAACCGTAACACCGCCAACGTGGAAACCCAGTATGTCGAGCCACTGCGACAGAAACCGGGAACCCGGACCGACCACCACCCACAGAAACGGCAGCCAAAGCGCGCTCGTGACGTTTGGCTTTCCGCGAAAATCCCGAATAAAGAGGCCGGCGATGATAGCCAGCGTTAACCACAATGCAAGTGATGGCGGCATGATCAATTCACAAAACCCGGGCAATTTCCGCAGGAATACCCGAAGCAAGTTGACTCGGAATCATCCTGTCTGCGTGTTCGCATAATGTCAGGCGTATCGCTCGAGGTCATCATCGTCCTGATACCAGCGATTCCTCTACGGTGACCGTCGTGCTTTGGAGCTTTAACAGCCGCCCTACCATTCCTAAAAACCTTTCCCGCTCGGTTTCCCAGTAATTTCTTTCATAGACAAGTCTGCCGTTCTCCACCAGTCGCTTTAGTTCCACCGGGTTCTCATAGGCCCACAGGATTTTGGCGGCAAGGTCACTGGTGTTGCTCGGTTCAAAGAACAGGATTTCGTCGTCGTTAAAATAGTCCCGAATCCCGCGTGTCGAGGGGACGATCACCGGCTTATTCATGGCCAGATACTCAAAAATTCGCGTCGGGAAATTGATTTCCGTAAAGACACTGAGCCGGTTCGGTACCAGTCCCAGATCAGCCCGCGTGATATCACCCGCAATTTCTTCCAGGGTCTTGAAGCCATGAAAACACACTTGTTTTTCCACCCCCAATTCCCGGGTCAAGGCCATGATCCGTTCCAAATAAGCGGTACGCTCGCCGTACAGGTGCAATTGAATGCCCGGAATTTTGGCCTTTAGCCGGGCAACGGCTTCAACCGCCAGGTCCAGGCCGTGCCGCGCGACAATCAGGCCGTGGTACATCAGGATGAAAGGCCGTTCTCCGGAGCGTTCAAACGCGGGCGAATTGTCCCGCCCTTTGTCGCCGTAATTTTCCGGGTTAAAAATTCCGGCTTCCGGGGAGTTCATCACCGTCTCCATTTTTTCGGCAAGGCAGCTCCGGGACGTAAATAATTCCTTAAATGCGATGTTGGGCGTGATGGCCAGGTCGGCAAAAGCGATGCTCCTTTTTTCCATCATTTTCAGCCAGCAAACGAAAAAATGGCCTTCGGACAGGCCGTAAATGCTTCGGAATAATTCCGGCATCGGGTCGTGCAGATCGAGAATGATCTTTGCGCCGAGCCACCGCGGGACCAATCCGCTGAAGACCAGAAAGTCCGGCATGTTGTGCACATGGACCAGTTTATACCGCTTTTTCAGGCCCCACAGCGCCAGCAAAAAAGCGGATGCCGCCAAAAAACAGGCATATTGGAAAATATAAACCAGCCGGCCGCCTCGGCGGCGTTTCAGGGGAATGCGAAAGACGTTCACTCCATCGAGAATTTCGAACGCGGATTCCATATTGTCTTTTCGCAGGCAAATCACATCCACGTCGGCGCCGGCCTGCTGAAGGGCCTCGGCTTCCCGGCGCGGCCGGGGATCCGAAGCGTAATAGGAATACAAAACGACGGCTGCGCGGGTTCCGGCGAGGGGCAATTTTGCGTCGTGGCCATTCGCCGAAAAGAAATCTTCCGAATGGTGGTTTTTCTTTGCCGGACGGTAATTTTCCCTGAACCAGCGCGCCATTTCCTTCGGCAACGGGTTCCAATACTCCCCGGCGTACGCCGTCTTGATATGGCGCAGAAAATCCTCGTACCACGCGGCTGGATACTCGGCCGCGTCCAAGTCATTGCCGAAGCCCAGATAGTCCGGATGGACGTTGAGCAGCGCCATGCCGCCGCGCGCGACCAGCCATTCCAATTTGTTCTTCCAGATTTCCGGTGACGTTTCATCCAGCACTAAAAAGAGAGTCGAATCCTGCGGAAGCGTGTAGGGCAATTCGATATAACCGCCTCCATTGCCGTCGGAAATCCAAAACGGGAAAATCGTGTTCACCCCGTCGGGCTGCGGTTCGAATGGGTCGGTGTCAAAAGTCGAGGCGTCGTATTCGATCTTTAAATGATGGAGACGCTCGCGGTCGTGGAGCATAAAAGCCGCCCGAAAGCCGCTGGCGTTCCAGTCTTTTAAATAACTATTGATGCTGCGCGCGCTTTGGGTGAAATCGTTTCTGCGCCAATAAAGTTTCCCGTCGTGGCGCAGGTCGTGCACGCCCACTTCAAAACCTTCACGCAACAGTTCGGACCGTAGTTCGGCGGGCGCCTGATAATCCCCTTCCGGTATGAAATTGAAGGAGGAACAGAAACCGAGCCGGCGCTCCATTTCCATCAAGCGGCGGCATTTGGCCAGCCCGTTCGAGCTTTCGACGTCGTGCGTCAGCACCAGCGCGAACTTCTTTCCGCCGGGCCAACCGCGCCAATTCTCCGGCGCGCCCCCGGCCGCTTCGTTGATCGGCCATACGTCCCGGAACGCCTCCCGTTTGCGCCGGGCGATCAGGCGCCGCAGGGCCATTCGCAATCGCCACGGCAAATACGGTTTAAACCGGTAATAGATCCGGTTGCTTAAAAAGGAGGCGGCCATTTTGAAAGAAAAGGTGGGCGGCGGCGTCTTCGGCAACAGGCTGAAGACATACGCCGCCCGGTGACGACTGCAATCTTAGAAGTCCGTCAGAATTTCCCGATGCAGGCGGTCGGGAATGTATTTGCGGGTTTTGTTGAAAACCACGCCCACTTTTGCCTTGGACAACAGGAGCAGGTCAATTGCCTGCTGCGCCGCGTCACGGCTGGTCTTTTCCGACTGGATGATCAGGAGAACCATGTCCATGAATCCCGCCAGTCTCGAGGTGATGCTCGTCTGGCTGACGACGGGCATGTCGAAGATGATATAGCTATAATCGTTCGAGCGCATTCTCGGCAGCAATGACACAAACAGCCGGGGCAGAATGCGCTGGTAGCGTTCGTCCGGCGAGCCGCCGGAGGCCACGTAAAGATTTTCCTGCACCAGCGCGTAGTCCCGCGTTTCCTGGGCCAGCGCTTCATCCAGGCCGCAACAGGGCCGGCCCAGGAAGAATTGCTGGGCGACCCCATGCTCCAGCTTCATGTCCACCAGCAACACCTTCTCCCCCGTTTCTGCCAGCGAAGTCGCCACCCCGGCGGCGATGGCGCTCACCCCGCACCCTTTTTCGGTGCCCGTCACCGCCACCAGCTTCGGATGCAAGGCCATGTCCGCGGTGGCGAAGTAATTGACCAGCCGGTCCCGCAAGGCATCGTAAAATGGATTCAAACAACTGCTGGTTTCCCACGACAATACGCCGGAATTGTTTTCCGCGTCGCTGTCGTTCTGAAACTGCAACTGCCGCCGTTCCGCCTGCGCGAGCCGCCGATGGCCGTTGCGGCTGATGTCCGGAATCGAAATTAACAGCGGCAGCTTCAATCTTGATTCGATTTCCCGGGAGCGCCGCACCGACGTGTCAAAATAGAATTCGATCACAAAAGCCCAGGCCAGTCCGGCCACAATCCCGCCACCGACCATCAGAGCGAGCGCTTTGGTCATTTTTGAATAATTCTTGGAGGGCGGCGTGGGGGCTTCAATGGTGCTGATGTTCGAAACGCGCCCCGGCCCGAGGGTTTCGTCTATGCGCGACTGCTCCAGGCTCGCCGCAAAATTCTGATAGTTGTCCTCCAGCATTTGCTTTCGGCGTTGCAGATCGGTGATTTTTGATTCGGCATCGTCCACCTTGGAAGCCTGGCCCTGGAGTTCGGACAGCTCCTGCTTCAGCACCGGTATCCGGGCCTGCAATGACATCGGCTGCAAATCGTCGGAAGCCGCCTCGGTCATGCCCGAACCGCCCGCGGCGGCCGTCTGGTCCGAACTCGACGACGGTTTATAGGTGCCGATTAGATCGGGATACCGGTCTTCCAGGTTTTTCTTGAGCCATTCGCTTTGCGCGATTTGCAGTTGCGTCTCCTGGACCAGCCGGTTTTCATCCGTATATCCATACTCGGTGTAATATTGATTCTGGCGCTTTTGCAGAAAGTCAAGCCGGGCGCAAACCCGCTGATACTCTTCCTCGCGGTCATCCGCCACGGCCGCCGGCGGGGTTTCGATGATCGAGTACGAATTGGTTTGTTGGGGCTGTTCCTTATTATTTTGCCCAAGCTCCCCGGCCAAATCCGCCTGAGCCTGAAAGAGTTGATCTTGCAGCATCGCAATCTGCTCAGTGTAGCTCCGCTCGGCGTCCGGGATGGAAATAATGCCCGCGCTGTTTTTCGCCGCGCGCAGTTCCCCTTCGACTTCATCAATTTGCGACTGTAACTGGGCCGTTTCCTGCGCCAAATAATCGTCCGACATGCTGGATTCATGGACCTGCTGGTGCTTGTCCAGGTAGTCGCTGATGATCTGGGAAAGCACCGGCTGGACGATCGCCGCATTGGGGTTCATATAGACGACGTGGATCACGCTGTCCTGCTTGGGGGTTTCCACAAGCAAATTCTTCCTGATGAGCGCCGCGGCTTTCACCGGGTCATTGCCGCCGCCGTACCCGGCCAGGATTTTGTCCGGGCCGATGTCCCGGGCGGCCTCTTCCGCAAGATCAAAGCTCGTCAGGATTTCCATTTCGGAGTTCAGAATGCTTTGCCCCATGGCATCGGGCGAGGTGGTTTGCGCGTTCTTGGGGTCCGTGCTCACCGCCCGGTTGTCCACCACATAACGGACAAACAGTTTGGCTTCGGATTGGAAGGGAGGCGGACAATACCACCAGTACGCCGCCGCCGCCGCAATCCCGGCCAGCGAGAGCAAAATGATCTTCCACTTATGGCGGAAAAGTATGAAATATACGTCGCTCGGCGCCATTGCCGCCGGCTCATTGCTGTGGTCCATTGCATTCATTGTTGTCTCCTTTTTCTTTTGGTTAGGCCCAATGCCGGTATAAGAGTGCGCCGATCGTCCGCGATGCAAAGACCGGCATCATCTGAAAGAGTTTGTTATGCCAGCCGCTGGCATCGTTGCGGGCCGCAACGAATTGGTCCAATCGCGGGCAAAATCGAAAATAACTGATTTTTTCCTCCGCCGCGTTCCAGCCCAGTTTAAAGCGCCGCAGCCCTTCGTTGCCCAGGCCGGTCCTTCCCAGGTCCAATTTGTCCGCGCCGCGCCGGACCAGCCACCGGATCGCCTCCCAAAAAATCAGGTTGTTGCCGCGCACGTGCTGGTACGCCTCGTCGGACGCGCCGAATTTGTAAATCGCCGGCCCGTCGGCGTGAAAGAATACCGCGGCGGCTACCGGGACCTTCCTCCAATGCGCCATCACCACGGCGCCCAGGTCGTTTGCCAAAATGTGCTTTTGAATATTTCGGAAAAATGAAAACGGCTGCGGCGGCAGCCCGTGCCGCTTGCGCGATTTGCAATGCAGCCGATAAAAATTCTTCACCGCGCCCGCGTCCTGTGAAATCTCCACGCGCACCCCCGATTTTTCCGCCTTGCGGATCGCCCGCCGGACGGAACTTTTCAATTCGCCAAAGAACTGGTTTTCGCCCGCCGGCAGAGTGAGGCGATGCCCGTAAAAAGAGAGCGTCGGAGGGGTTCCATTGAATAAATTCCGCCGTCCGCGAACTTCCAAATATTTCCAGCCGCGCAACCTGGCCAATTCCGCCGCGTTTCGAAAAAGCTCCTTGAAAGCTGTGGGATGGGGACAGAGCGGATCACAGGCATCGGTAAAGGGCAAGGCAATCGCCCGCTTGCCGGTCAGCCCGCTTTGCACTTCCATCAGGGGCAGGAGACCCCGCAATTTTCCCGACTCCGTGGCCACAAAATAAACCGGCTGATAACCGTAGGTTTCCGCCAAAACCGCCGCCCAGGCGGAACTGTGAAAGAAGGACCGTTCCGGATGATTCTGCCGGGCCACTTGCCCGTCCCAATCCGAATGTTCCAACGGATTGGTCCATTGCACGCCGGCGATTCCACCGGACGAACGGATCTCCGGAAGCGAAATGATTTCAGGATTTGATAACACGAGCGGGATTGCCGACTACGACTGCATTGGGTGGAACATCTCTGGTCACGACGCTGCCGGCGCCGATCATTGCATTTTCGCCCACCGTAATTCCACAAACCAGGATTGCCCCTGAACCGATGGATGCTCCCCGCTTAACGAGAGTCGGGACGCATTTCCAATCGGCTTCCGTCTGCAGTTCGCCCTTTTGATTGGTGGCGCGGGGATAACGGTCATTGGTGAAAACCACGTGATGGCCGATGAATACCCCGTCTTCCACCGTCACTCCCTCGCAAACAAACGTATGGCTGGAAATTTTGCAGCGACATCCGATTTTTGCGCCTTTTTGGATTTCGACAAAGGCGCCAATTTTGACGTCATCCCCAATTTCACAGCCGTAAAGGTTGGTAAAATGGCTGATTCGGACATTTTTCCCTAAACGCACATCCGCCGCCACCCGCCGCAACGATTCTTCCGGCGCGGTCATCAGGCGAAAATGATCGGCGGCGCTTCGTGCGAAAATCTTTTGACGAGTTTGGCCGGAGCTTTTGACCCGTTGAGCCCTGCCACCGGAATGCGCCGGGTCCGCCTGTTCTTTATTGGGTCACTCACCTCTGCGTGCTTGTCCTCCAGGCCGGGTTGCGCGGAAAATCTCACAGGGGCCCCGCCCAGTTGCAGCGATTTCGAGGATGCCTCCAGGATTCGGACCAATTCCAGCCCGTTTCTGCCGTCGCTCAGCGGCGCCGTTCCATTCCTGATGCAATCCAGAAAATGCTGGCACTCGCTCCGGAGGGGCTCTTCCTGTTTGACATAGGGAACATACACGTCGCCGTAATGGTAGGCATATTGAAATTCGGCAAACGTGTCGTAATGGGGCGGTGTCTCGACCCGCGCGTCAAACACACGAATCTTTTCCAGTGGCGCCACGTCGTCATAAACAATCATGCGCTTGCTGCCCACAATGGTCATCTCCCGGATTTTGCGCGGATCCAGCCAGCTATTGTGAACGATGGCCGTCCGCTGCTTGGGAAAGCTCAGGCAAATCATCGTCACATCTTCGACGCCTGGCGTGATATGCGCGCAACCGCGGCAATTGACCTCCACCGGCGGCTCGCCCATAATGTGTTGAATGATGGAAATGTCGTGGGGAGCAAGGTCCCACGCCACGTTGATGTCCTTCTGAAACAATCCCAGATTCAATCGCCGGGCGCAGATATAGCGAATATCGCCAATGTCTCCTTGCGCGACGATTTCCTTGATTTTTCGGACGACCGGGGAATAAAGGAAGGTATGGCCGGTCATCAGGATAAGCCCCTTCTTTTCCGCCAGCGCGATTAACTCTTCGCACTCTTCGGAGGAAGTGGCCATCGGTTTTTCGATGAACGTGTGTTTGCCGGCCAACAGACTGGCCCGGGCCATCGGAAAGTGCCATTTCACCGAGGTGGCAATCACCACGGCGTCCAGGCCCACGCCGTTCAGCATGAATTCGTAGTTCGTGGCGCGTTGAACTTCAGGATACAGGCTCTTAAGATGCTGCAATCGCTCTTCGCTGGTATCGCACATCATTTTGAGCTGGCAATCAGGCAGCAAATTAAAGTTGCGAACCAAATTGGGGCCCCAATAACCGCATCCAACCACGCCGACTTTTATTGGTTT
>JASHPN010000205.1 GCA_030038175.1 Verrucomicrobiia bacterium | reverse complement strand
CTTCGTTAAGAAGTAAAACCTTGGCAGATTATGATTTGCGACAACATGGTTTTCAGCGCCGTAGGCGCGGCATATTTGTAGAATCAGCCGCTTGAGAATCGCCAGCTCCGTAGGAGCGACATATTCTGCTTTGCACACTGTCGTAATTGCCCGCATTGCGTTTTCCTCACCTTATCTAAGCGCCATTCCTCCGGCAGGGACGATATCGTGCGATTATAGTCACAAAAAGCGACATCCCCCAACACGTGATTTTCTGCTCTCGGAACTTGATTTCCCAGTCGGAGCGGTTCAGCTTAGATCGTTAATCAGCAAACCCGGCAAAAAAGAATCACGACTATGATAATTGGAATAGACCCGCAATCGGCTGCCCAGACCGGTATCGGACTGGGTTCAGCCATCGCCATTGTTTGTTCGTGGCAGCGCAATCGTTCCATTTTATGGGCGATATTGGCCGGCATTCTTTCATGGTTCTACGTCCTCTATTTCGCCGTGACCAGAACCCCTGATGAGCAGAGGTGATTTCACGGGATGCACCCAACACAAATCATCTTCCTGGCGCTCATGGGGCTGGCCTTCATCGGCGGTTGGATCCGAGCGCCGCGTAAAATGCTTGGTGGAACCATTGGCGGCGTCCTGGGAATCGCGATTCCAGCTTTATGCGCCGCAATATACGTCCGGCGTGGAGGCGATCCCACCGCTGCCGGAGTTTTCTCATTCTTCTGTATTCTCACCGTGCCGCTCGGAGCCGCCATCGGCGTGTTCGTTGCAACCCGGATCCCGAAACGCAGAGAAGTCTCGGACAAAAATACAGGCAAATAGCTTCAGCAACGCCGCAGGCGCTAATTGAAAGCCCTGGAAGGGCACAGGAAATTAGCCAGGGGTCGAGTCCCGCTTCGCGGTGACGACCACCCCTGGTATGGCCACCAGCATCCAACCGCTAATTGCGAAACCGCGCGAAGCGCGCGTTTGAGTCCGCGACCAATTGAGTTCGTTACCGCGACGTATCCACTCCGTTACCTTCGCTCCCTTCGGAAAAATCCGCACCCATCCGTGTGCATCCGTGGTTAAAAACTCTTTCAAAACTCCACAGTAAAACTCGTGGCGATGCCCCAATGGACGTCTTTAAGCGCGACACTGCTCATCGGAAACACATAGCTCAGCCCAAGACTCGGTTCCAATTCTCCGATCGGTTTAAAATCCAAACGGAAGCCCGCGCCGCCCAATACGCTGTTCTGGCCGGTTTCGTCCTCGTTCAATCCGAGTTCGCTATCTACTTCAAACATGGGAGAAATTCGTTGAACGCCCGGAATTGGCAATTCGGTGTGGGGAACGGCCCAGGCGAATGCCAGGCCATATTCAAATTCCTCCTCGCCGCCATCGCCGCCGCCCCCAAACGATTTGTCATAACCCAGCACGGTCTGAATCGTGAAATGATTTCCAATTTTCAAATCATCGAAAACCGCAGGTTCCAGCTCGGTATCTTTGCTCACGGCCGAGTTGACCGGAATGCCCGCGTCCAAACCGGCGCCCGCGGTCGTATCAAACCATCCATTGGCCGACACATACTGATAAAAGGGACAACGCCCGTTCAATTCGATATTGTCGAAACCCTGGGCCGTCCCATGGGAATGCACCGAGCGTTCATAAGGCGCTTCCAGTTCAAAGGTAACGACGCCAAAGCTCCTTTGACCTTCGGCGGTGACAACATCATCTCGCTTTGACCCCGCTTCCGTGTGCAAATAGCTCCCTTCCAATTCGCCCTCCGCCTCCAAACTCGTATCGTCCACCAAAAGAGGCTGCGGAAAACTATCCACGTAATAGCCGCTTCGATGATCCAGGCAATCGAAAAGGCCAAAGCGCGCGTTTTGCGGAGTCCAGGCATTGGTAGTCGTCACTTCATCGTCGGCGATTGCCGTCCAATGGAGACATCCCATCGCGCAAAGTGTCGCCACGATTTTGACAACAGAAGTTCCCTTTATTTTCAAGGACCGGAAAATAGGCAACATGCTGCCCTTCAGCAAATGAATATTTTGTCATCCATTGGACAGTATGTGTAAAAAGTTTTCGCGGCTTGCACAAATTTTTGACCGAAAACCGTTGTCCTCGGAGCGCGACTGTGTCCCGCTCCGCGGGATCAGTCGCAGCACGTCCGCAACGCGATGAGTCGTCGCCATACGCAACGCCTCCGGTTGGACAAGTGTTGCGGCTGGTGCGATCGCCCCCAGCCGCGCTCCCGCGACTGCCTGCCCCGCCGCAGCCTCTGCGAAGGAGGATGTCTCCCGATTTATCGGGCGACCAGTCGCAGCACGCCGTTCCATCCTCCATCTCCCGTCGCGCCGAAGCCTTGCTCGCCGCGCCATCGCATCGCGACGGCGGGCGCGGAGGCGGATCAATCATCCATTTTCATCGGTTTGGGCTTCTCTGGCGCATGGTTATTCGAGCTTGGGTTTTCACCCGCCGCCCTAATTAACGGTCAAAATCTGTGTTCATCCGTGTCCATCTGTGGTTAAAAATTCCGGTTGCCGCTTTCGATTGACTTTTACTTTTCAAAGTCCTACTATTTTAATTGTCAAAGGCAAATTCTGACGGGGTTTTAGGGCGTTTTTATGGTTTTTGGTGCTTTCTCGAAAATGGTGTGCAATTTGCCTGCGCAGGCAATTCCCGGGGCGTTGGATCGTCAATGCCAAATGCTTCAGGAGGATTTGGAACTCGGGCGTTTGGCCGATAAGGAAGACGCTCTGTCAATTTTGTGCTTCAAGCAATTTATTCAGATGGTCAAAAAGGGAGAGGTTTTGCGTTGTACCAGATGTTTATCGCCTGATCATTTGGAGTTTTACCGGGAAATCATTGTCAAGCTGGTCAATGCCGGCGTGCTGCCTCCCGTAGCCATGGAACAATTTGAACATGTTTTCTCAATCGGTTAGCCGGTAAAAATCTCGGCACCACCGGATTCCCAGCGATTCGACGTTCAGCGTTCGATGTTCGTTGTTCGATGTTTCCCCCCTGTTGCCGCCCATCTTCCATCCTCCATCCTCCACCTTCGTCCCAAATGGTGCCCCGGTGGGGACTCGAACCCCAAACCAATTGATTAAGAGTCAACTGCTCTACCAATTGAGCTACCGAGGCAACAAACGAACGTTCATTCTGTCACACCGTCGCCAAAAAGCAAGGTGATTTCCATGGCCGAAGCGCTTCCTTTCGTCGCCTTTTCGCGGAGGAGACGCGGTAACGGGTCTCTCAATCCCGCCGATCTCAAATCTCCATCAACGGCAGGGCGTGTTTCGTTTACACCCCGTCCGTCGAACGTCATTCATCACAACTATCTAATCATAAATATCTTACGATCACAAAAGACCTGAAAATCGCTTCGTTTACTTCGTTCACA